>HF998355.1:149866-169280 GCA_000433735.1 Clostridium sp. CAG:167 | reverse complement strand
TTCGGCAAACTTGAATTTGGAAATTCACTTTACGGCGCACTTTACGAAAGCCAAGAGAAAAATTATTGAATATATATACAAAAGATGATATAATTTGCATATGCTATATATGGAGGTGACTGATATATTGACATTACAAGAAACAATAAGACCATCTGCTGATTTGCGAAATCATTATTCTGAAATATCAAAACTATGTAAGGAAAATAAAGAAGCGGTGATTATTACAGTAAATGGTAGAGGGGATACAGTTGCGCTTTCTTATGAGGAATATAAAAACATGAAAGCAAGAATAGAATTATTAGAAGTATTAGCCGAAGCCGAAGATGATGTAAAAAATGGCAGGGTTGCTCCGATAACTGAGACATTTGATGATTTAAGGAAAATGCTTCAGGAGGGGTGATTATGAAGTATACAGTAATAAGGACTGATATAGCTGACGCAGGTATCAGAAAAATAGTCTTGTATATCGCTCAAAATTTTGGAAATACAGCAGCCCTTGAGAAGCTTAATGAGATTGAAAAACGAATTCTTGAATTGGCAGAGGATCCATACATTGGAACTGAGCCAAGATATCTTGTTCTTAAGAGACAGGGGTATAGAGTGCTTATTTTAGAAAAAGACCTGGTATTTTACAAAATTTATGAGGAAAATAAGCAAGTGATTGTATATGCTGTCGTAGATCAACGCCAGGACTATTTGAATATTCTTCGTGGGTTGTAGAGAGAGGAGGCGTAAAATATGCCAACAAACACAAACGAGTCCAAATTTATAAAAGAGATCGTGGATCTGATCCGAAGCGGACTGTCCAAAGAGGAACTGACAGAAAAACTGCAGGATTACCACGACAACGACATAGCCCAGGCACTGGAAAATCTTGACAAAAACGAGCGGATTGCTTTTTACCACCTGCTGGATACAGAGTGGCTGTCTGAGATCATCACTTTCTTAGATGAGCCGGAAAAATATATCTCTGAGATCGAGATTGAAAAATTGGCGGCTGTGATCAATGAGATGGATTCCGATGATGCGGTGGATCTGCTGGAAGAAATCGACGAGGATGTAAAGGAGAAACTGCGTCCCATCCTAAATGAAGATGTAAAGGCGGACATCAATCTGATCAACTCCTATGACGAAGACGAGATCGGTAGCCTGATGACCACCAATTACATCTGCATCAACCGGTCTTTAAATATACGGCAGGCCATGCGGGAACTGATACAGCAGGCAGGAGAAAATGACAATATTTCCACCTTGTATGTAACGGATGACGATGGAAAATTTTACGGGGCCATTGACCTGAAAGACCTGATCATTGCCAGAGAAAATGATGAACTTTCGGCTCTGATCAGTGAATCTTATCCATATTTGATGGATCATGATAAAATTTCAGACAGCATTGAAAATATCAAAGACTATGCAGAGGATTCCCTTCCGGTATTAAATAATGAGAAAGAAATACTTGGTATTATCACAGCCCAGGATGTTATCGAAGTAGTAGATGATGAGATGGGTGAAGATTATGCGAAGTTAGCCGGTTTGACAGCGGAAGAGGATCTAAAGGAAACCACTAGGGAAAGTATGTCCAAACGGCTTCCGTGGCTGATCATACTGTTGTTTTTGGGAATGGCAGTGTCCACGGTAGTAGGAGCTTTTGAAAGCGTGGTAGCGGTACTGCCTATCGTGATCTGTTTCCAGTCACTGATCTTAGATATGGCCGGAAATGTGGGAACCCAGTCACTGGCGGTGACCATCCGTGTTTTAATGGACGAGCGTCTGAGTGCAAAGGACAAATTTATGCTGGTAGTAAAAGAGATGAAAGTAGGATTTAGCAACGGGCTTCTGCTGGGAGTCCTGGCTTTCGTATGCCTTGGGATCTACATTGGATTTTTCAAAGGGACGACGATGCAGTCAGCCTTTTTGATCTCGGGATGCGTGGGAATTTCACTGCTGGTGGCAATGGTCATATCCAGTCTGGTAGGAACTCTGGTGCCTATGTTTTTCCACAAGATAAAGGTGGATCCGGCTGTGGCATCCGGTCCCTTGATCACCACCGTCAACGATCTGGTGGCGGTGGTTACTTATTATGGACTGGCGTGGATATTTCTGATCCATGTACTTCATATCGCAGGATAAAGGAAAGGAAAAAGAACAATGATTGTACGGTATCCGGATTATTATGAAAAATTTGCCTGTATCGCAGGGGCCTGTGAAGACACCTGCTGTGCCGGCTGGGAAATCGACCTGGATGAAGAAACTTACGAAGCATATCAGAAGGTTACAGGGCCCATGGGGGAGCGGCTGCGCCGTGAGATCAAGGAGTATGAACTGGACGAGGACGAAGTCTATGAAGCCCATGGATTCAGACTGTGCCCGGATGGCCGCTGTCCCTTTTTGAATGAGAAAAACTTGTGTGACATTTACCGGGAACTGGGAGAGGATGCTCTGTCTTATGTATGTACCCACACCCCCAGAAACTATCTGGAGTATGGAGGGGCAAAAGAAATTGCTGTCAGTATCAGCTGCCCGGAAGCAGGCAGGCTGGTGTTTGGACAGAAGGAGCCGGTAAAACTGATAGAAACGCAGGAAGAAGGGGAGATTTCCTACGAAGAAACCACGGAAGAGGTGCAGGAGGCGGAGTTTATAAAGACGGTCAGAGACCGTGTTATGGATATGCTGCAGGATCGATCAGAGCCCATTGAAAAAAGAATTTTGTCTATGCTTTCCTATGCTCAGTTTGTGCAGCAGCACATAAATGACGGCACCTGGGCGGACATGGGTGAATGGCAGAGGGAGACCATACAGCCGTCACAGGAGAGTGCCGCCCGGCTTATGGAATGCAGAATGAAATCATACTCCCAGTTAGACAGCATAAATGAACGCTGGGAGAAGGTGTTAAGCGGCATGTATGAAAGATATATGCAGCCTGAAAATGGAGCCCTGGTTTATGAAGAGGACTGGAAGAAGTTCCGTACTTATCTTAAAAATGGGCAGGGCGAGCTGTGGCTGGAAAAACTGGCAGTTTATCTGGTATATATGTGTCTGGCACGCTGTGTGGATGGCATGGATTTTCTCAATGAAGTGAAATTTATCGTAACCAGTTATGAAATGATCCAGGACATGGAGTGTTTTTCTTTCGCAGGAAAACAAGGAATGTATGATCTGGAAGATTTTTCCTATATGGCACGGATCTATGCCAAAGAAGTGGAACATTCACAGGATAACCTGTGCTTTCTGGCTGAAGAATGCCTGTTTGAAGAGGCTTACGAACTGTCCTCCCTGGCCCGGGGGATACAGGAAATGGAAAAAGTAGAAAAAAACTCTTGACAAGTGAAAATCATAGTGCTATGTTCTTAGGTAACAAAGAACAAATGCATTGAGCAGAACAAGAACATCGTCAGTTCTTACGTTCAGAGAGCCGTCGGCTGGTGTGAGACGGTGTATCCTGACAGATGTCCATCCTCTGTGAGCAGTGTGCTGAATTCTCGGACAGAGACATTAGGTATCACCGGTTTTTCCGCCGTTAGCAGGAAGCCTGTTTCTATAAGATCTTATGGTGACGGGAGTGAGAGGTCGCAGTATATACGGCAAGTAAAGTGGTAACGCGCAGGCATGAGCCTTCGTCTTTGCACATCCAGGTGGATGTATAGAGACGAAGGCTTTTTTGATGTTTCAGCGATGTAAATTTGTCCTTTGTGAATCTTGAGAAAGGGGACGCCAACAGGCGCAGAAAAAATGAATGGATTAGTGATTGTTTTAATTGGAATTGTAGCATTAGGAGCAGGGTATCTGCTGTATGGACGGTGGCTGGCTAAAAAATGGGGTCTGGATCCCAAAGCCAAGACACCTGCTTATACCCATGAAGATGGAGAAGATTATGTACCATCTTCCAAATTTACAGTATTTGCCCATCAGTTTTCATCCATCGCAGGTGCCGGCCCGGTAACGGGACCAATCCTTGCTTCTGTCTTTGGATGGGTGCCGGTACTTCTCTGGCTGGTAGTAGGAGGATTGTTCTTTGGAGCTGTACAGGATTTTGGCGCTTTGTATGCATCAGTTAAGAATGAAGGAAAATCAATGGGAATGATCATTGAGAAGTACATCGGTAAGACCGGACGGAAGTTATTTATGCTTTTTTGCTGGCTTTTTACACTTCTGGTTATCGCAGCCTTTACGGATATGGTTGCCGGAACCTTCGTGGCAAAAGGAGTAGCAGGCATGACGGCAGAGACCAGTTATGCCGATGGGGCGGCTGCATCCATTTCCATGCTGTTTATCGTTGTGGCCATCATCTTTGGTCTGATCCAGAAGCATGTAGGTAAAATGAATGAACTGGTTCGTGCCGTTGTTGCCATCGGACTTTTGGTTTTGATGTTTGCCGTTGGTATGCATTTTCCGATCTATGCAACCAAGACAGCCTGGATCTACATTGTAATGGCATATTTATTCCTGGCATCGGTTATGCCAATGTGGCTGTTGATGCAGCCAAGAGATTACATGACCACATTTATGCTCTTGGGTATGGTAGCAGGTGCGGTCATCGGAGTGGTAGCCGCACATCCAACCATGCAGTTAAATGCATTCAGTGGTTTCCATGTAGGAGACAGTTATTTGTTCCCAACCTTGTTTGTAACCATTGCCTGCGGTGCCGTTTCCGGTTTTCATAGTCTGGTATCTTCCGGTACCTCTTCTAAAACCATTAGCAATGAAAAAGATATGCCGATGGTAGGATATGGTGCCATGGTAGTAGAATCCCTGTTAGGAATCGTAGCACTGGTAGTTGTAGGTGCAGTTGCTGTGAACGGAACCAAACCGGATGGAACACCATTTGCTATTTTCTCCAGTGGTGTAGCAGGATTTTTGGAAACACTGGGGCTGCCGGTACAGGTTGCAACAGTATTTATGACTATGTGTGTATCCGCCCTGGCTCTCACCTCTCTGGATTCAGTAGCGAGAATCGGAAGAATGTCATTTCAGGAACTGTTCCTGGGAGATACAACAGATCCGGAAAAAATGCCTGCATGGCAGCGTGTTCTGACTAATAAATATTTTGCGACCGTGGTAACACTTTTCTTTGGGTTCTTACTGACACTGGGCGGTTACAACAATGTATGGCCATTGTTTGGCTCTGCCAACCAGCTGTTGGCGGCACTGGTACTGATCGCACTGGCAGTATTTTTAAAGACAACCGGACGGACCGGATGGACTTTGTATGTTCCTATGTTTGTTATGCTGGCAGTTACTTTTACTGCACTGGTACAAAAAACCATCGCTCTCATCGGCAATATAGTAGGTGGTCAGGCAACCCTGCTGGTAGACGGACTGCAGTTTGTAGTGGCAATTCTGCTGATGATCTTAGGTGTACTGGTAGCATTCAGTTGTCTGAAAAAATTATTTACCGCGAAAAAGCAGGAAAATACATCCGGTGAGGCATAAGAAAAACACCATAAAAAAAGTCGGGAAGATTGATATTTTTAGCCATGACTAACTTGACATTTTCCTTATTTCTGTGTAAAATAGTACGTGCCGTTATTATACGAATTTTTCGTGTGATAAGGTAAACAGAATAAGGAGGTGCACCTGGTGCTAGAGTTACAGTTATCACATGTAATTATAGCCGCTGTAGCAGTTGTTGTGTTGATCGGTGTAGCTGCCCTCATTGCGTGGAAGACCGCGATCAATTACCATATTAAGGTAAGCGAGGCAAAGGTTGGAAGTGCAGAGGAGAAGGCACGCGAGATCATTGATGATGCACTGAAGACAGCTGAGACAAAGAAGCGCGAGGCACTGCTGGAGGCCAAAGAGGAGAATATGAAGGCCAAAAATGATCTCGATAAAGAGACCAAGGAACGCAGAGCTGAGGTTCAACGCTATGAGAAACGTGTGTTGAGTAAAGAAGAGACTTTAGACAAAAAACTGGATGCACTCGAGAAAAGGGAATCAAAATTAAGTTCTAAGGAAGCAAACTTTGAGAAAGAGAAGCAGCGTGTAGAGGAACTGCGCCAGAGTCATTTGCGTGAACTTGAAAAGATTTCTAATCTCACTACTGAACAAGCAAAGGAATACTTATTAAAGACTGTAGAAGAGGATGTAAAACATGAGACTGCAGTTTTGGTAAAGGACTTGGAGCGTCAGGCCAAAGATGAGGCTGACAAGAAGGCCAAAGAGATCGTGGTAAATGCCATTCAGAAATGTGCGGCAGACCATGTATCCGAGACAACGATTTCCGTTGTGCCGCTTCCAAGTGATGAGATGAAGGGAAGAATCATTGGTAGAGAGGGACGAAATATCCGTACTCTTGAGAACCTGACAGGTATTGATTTGATTATTGATGATACACCTGAAGCAGTTATTTTATCAGGATTTGATCCGATTCGAAGAGAGATTGCCAGAATTGCATTGGAAAAACTGATCGTGGACGGAAGAATCCATCCGGCCAGGATTGAGGAGATGGTTGAGAAAGCCCGCAAAGAGGTTGAGACCATGATCCGCGAGGAAGGAGAAGCAGCTGCACTGGAAGTGGGTGTTCACGGCATCCATCCAGAATTGATCCGACTGCTGGGACGGATGAAGTTCCGTACCAGTTATGGACAGAATGCATTGCAGCATTCCATTGAAGTGGCACACCTTACCGGCCTGCTGGCTGGTGAAGTGGGAGAAGATGTCCGTCTGGCCAAGAGAGCCGGACTGCTTCATGACATTGGTAAATCCGTAGACCACGATATGGAAGGTTCTCACATTCAGTTAGGAGCTGAATTATGTCGTAAGTTTAAGGAGTCCGCTCTTGTTATCAATGCAGTGGAGGCACACCATGGAGATGTAGGTGCCGAAAGTATGATTGCAGTACTTGTTCAGGCGGCTGATGCGATTTCAGCAGCTCGTCCGGGAGCACGTAGAGAGACTCTAGAAACATATACGAATCGATTAAAGCAATTAGAAGATATTGCTAACGGCTTTAAAGGAGTCGATAAGTCTTTTGCTATTCAGGCAGGTAGAGAGGTTCGAGTGATGGTAACACCGGATCAGATCAATGATGATGAGATGGTATTACTTGCCAGAGATCTGTCCAAGCAGATCGAAGCGGAATTGCAGTACCCTGGTCAGATTAAGGTAAATGTGATTCGCGAATCCAGAGTAGTCGACTATGCTAAATAGAGCATAGTTTATTAAAAAAATCAGAGAGAGTATCGAGATTATTGAATTTCGGTACTTTCTCTTTTTTACGGCAGGAGAAAGTTTTTTTGTTGAACTTGTTTAAGTAATATGATATAAGTAAGTTTGTTATTTTGAAAGTGAAAGGAAATGCAGAAAAATGATGAATAAAAAAATATACAAAAGAGCACTTACCCTGGCGGTTCCTATGATGATCCAGAATGGTATTACCAATATGGTCAGCCTGGTGGACAATGTCATGGTAGGAAGTCTGGGAACAGAGGCCATGACAGGAGTGTCTATCGTAGGACAGCTGTTTTTTGTGCTGAGTCTGGCGGTCTTTGGTGGATTATCCGGGCCGGGAATCTATGGAGCCCAGTACTACGGAAAAGGTGATATGGAGGGAGTGCGCAACACTTTCCGGCTCAAACTGTGGATTGGTGCTTTTTGCGCTATTTTAGGTGGCATTGTGCTATCTGCTCTTGCTGCCCCGCTGATCCAGCTGTACCTTCGGGGAGAAAGTGCAGGTATGGACAGTGCAGGCACCTTGGAGTTTGGCATGCAGTACTTGCAGATCATGCTTCTTACTATCATACCATTTGCTATTACCCAGGTATACGCCAGTTCCCTGCGGGAAACAGGAGACAGTTTCAAGCCTATGGTGGCCGGTGTGATTTCGGTGGTTGTGGATATTGTTATGAACTATATTCTGATCTATGGCAAACTTGGCATGCCGGTACTGGGAGTGCGTGGAGCTGCCATCGCCACAGTGATGGCCCGCATCACTGAACTGTTGGTAGTGGTGATCTGGGCACATAAAAGAAGTGACAAGCATGTCTTTTTACAGGGAGTATATAAAACATTAAAAGTGCCTGTGAATGCAGCAGGAAAGATTATACGGAAAGGACTCCCTATTTTCTTTAATGAACTGCTTTGGGCTGCTGGTATTGCGGTACTGACCCAGTGTTATTCCATCCGGGGGCTGGAAGTAGTAGCCGGTTTAAACATATCCAATGCTATCTGTAACCTGCTGAATGTAGTATTTGTATCCCTGGGATCGGCGGTAGGAATTTTGTCCGGCCAGACACTGGGGGCAGGAAAGTTTGAAGAGGCGAAGAAAAATGCCAGACATCTCATGGTGTTTTCAGGAGCGCTGTGTGTGTTCCTCACTTTGATCCTGGTGTCAGTATCAGGAATTTTCCCGAAATTATATGATACTACAGATGTAGTGAGAAATTATGGAAAATGGTTTATCGTGATCACAGCGGTGTTTTTCCCGGTACAGGGTGTGCTAAATGCGTTGTACTTTACCCTCCGGTCCGGTGGAAAAACGGTGATAACTTTTTTCTTTGACAGTGTTTATTCCTGGGTGGTCAGTGTGTCACTGGCGGCGTCTTTATGTTATTTTACCAATCTTCCTATTCTGGTGGTATACGCCATCGTACAGGCGGCGGATCTTCTGAAGATTGGGGTAGGACTGGTCATGATCCAAAAGGGTATCTGGGTCAGCCGTATTATTGATGAAGAGTAGTTGACATGGTTTCGAAAGAAAAGTACAATAAACTTGATGTTTTTTAATGAAATGGAGGACTAAAAAATGAAGATTGGTATTATGGGATATGGAAACCTGGGACGCGGCGTAGAGTGTGCCATTAAGCAGAATCCGGACATGGAGCTGGCAGCTGTATTTACAAGAAGAGCACCGGAAAGAGTTACGATTCTGACAGAGGGTGCCAAGGTCTGCTCTGTGGATGAAGTAGAACAGTGGAAAGATAAAATTGATGTAATGATTCTCTGCGGTGGCAGTGCTACCGATCTGCCGGAGCAGACACCAAAGTATGCACAGATGTTTAATGTAGTGGATAGTTTTGATACCCACGCAAGAATCCCGGAGCATTTTGCCAATGTGGACGAGGCAGCCAAAAAGAATGGACATGTAGGCATTATTTCGGTTGGCTGGGATCCGGGTATGTTCTCATTGAACCGGATGTATGCCAATGCGATCCTTCCGGAGGGCAAGGATTATACATTCTGGGGCAAAGGCGTCAGCCAGGGACACTCGGATGCGATCCGCCGGGTAGAAGGAGTAAAAGACGGCAAACAGTATACTATACCGGTGGAGTCTGCGCTGGAGTCTGTGAGAAACGGTGAAAATCCAGACCTTACTACCAGACAGAAGCATACCAGAGAATGTTTTGTAGTGCTGGAAGAGGGAGCTGATCCAAAGAAGGTAGAAGAGACTATTAAGACGATGCCAAACTATTTTGCTGATTATGATACAACCGTTCATTTTATCAGTGAAGAAGAGTTAAAGGCAGAGCACAGTGGCATTCCACACGGCGGTTTCGTGATTCGTTCCGGTAAAACAGGCTGGAATCGGGAGAACAGCCATGTGATCGAGTACAGTTTGAAACTGGATTCCAATCCGGAGTTTACATCCTGTGTGATCGTGGCATATGCCAGAGCAGCTTATCGTCTTCAGAAAGAGGGACAGACCGGATGTAAGACCGTCTTTGACATTGCACCGGCTTATCTTAGTGCTCAGGATGGGGCATGGCTGAGAAAGAATCTTCTATAAAACTGGCATGGTAAAAAAGAATGAAACTGGCGATTCCAAACAAACCAGATCCGTTGTAACATATCGCTAATGCTTACAGGAAGCAAAAGAAAAACAGAAACGAGGTAGTTTAAGAATGAGCGAGTTACAAGTAAAAACAGCGGAAAGTCGTTTTTCCGTTCTGGATGTGGCGTTGACCGGAGTATTTACAGCGCTGGTATTTGTTATGACTATGTTTGTGCAGGTGCAGATCATTCCCGCACAGGGAGGATTGGTACACTTAGGTAATGTACCATTGTTTTTTGCAGCTGCTTTCTTCGGAAAAAAAGTTGGAGCCCTTTGCGGCGGTCTGGGAATGGCGTTGTCAGATCTGGTGACACCATGGCAGATTTATGCACCGATTTCTCTGATTGTGGTAGGCCTGATGGGATTGGTCTTTGGAATGATCGTAAATAAAAAACCTACCTTCCCGAAATTGCTGCTGGCAACGGTAGCAGCACTGGCTATCAAACTGGCCGGTTATTACATCGGTGAAATCTTTATTACCGGCAGTTTTCTGGTACCACTCCAGTCTGTTCCGGGGAATGTGATCCAGATCGTGACAGGTGCTGTCATTGCCATTCCGGTGATTCTGGTAGTGAAAAAGCCACTGATGAATGTGCTGAACAAATAATCATAGAAACCTATAATTTGGTCTGCGACAGGTAGACATTCATACCTCCATTTGGTAGAATGATGCGTAAAGGCATTAACTACGAAATGGAGGTATTTTTTATGGCTATCAGAGAGATTTCATCCTACCATCTGGGGGATATGTTGCTTGTATTTGAAGAAGAGACAGAGTTTCACAGAGTAGGATTTTATATGATTCCCTGGTCTATGCAGAAAGACCGGGTATTAGACCGGAAGTTTTACCGGATCAACAGTCTGGCTCAGGTCAAGATCGCAGGAGATATGTATCCCAACTGCTATGGGAACGGACAGACCATGCGAAATGGCGAGTCGGCGAACCGGATGGACTACAAGTCCCAAAGGGAAGTGGCTACAGAGTGTGGCAAGGAGATCCATACCTATTTTGAGGATGCCAGAGGATATGAACTGGAAAATGTCATTACCTATTATCACGGGGAAGACAGTTTTGAGATGAAAAATATTTTTACCAACAAGGCAGAGAAAAAAGTCAGCCTGGAAATGCTTTCCAGTTTTGAGATGGGAGACATTTCTCCGTTTCTGGAAGGAATTGGCACCGATGCACTGTTGGTACACAGACTGCGCAGCAAGTGGAGCCATGAGGGTCGTCTGGTAACAGAGACAGTAGAGGATCTGCAGTTAGAGCCAAGCTGGTCCAACTGGTCTGTGGGTGTGGAGCGTTTTGGACAGAGAGGGTCTATGCCGGTTATGAAATATTTCCCATTTGTGGCGGTAGAAGATTCTGTCAATCACATCGTGTGGGGTGTCCAGCTGGCTCATGAGGCATCCTGGCAGATGGAAGTATACAGACAGGATGATGGACTGCACATCACCGGAGGCCTGGCGGACCGCGAATTTGGCCACTGGATGAAAGAGATACAGCCGGGAGAAAGTTTTGAGACGCCAAAGGCGATCCTTTCCGTGTGTCAGGGAGATGTAGATCTTATGTGCCACCGCCTGGTGTCCGCCGGAGAAAAATATATGGAAAATGTGCCGGAATCCGAACAGTCTCTTCCGATTGTGTTTAATGAGTACTGCACCACCTGGGGCAATCCGTCAGATGAGAATATCTCGGAAATTTTGGAAGCCATTAAAGACAAGGGATTTGAGTATTTTGTCATTGACTGTGGCTGGTTCAAAGAAGACGGTGTGCCGTGGGATGTCAGTATGGGAGACTATAATGTCTCACCGTCACTGTTTCCCCAGGGACTGGAAAAAACAGTAGAACGGATCCGGGAAAAGGGCATGAAGCCGGGGATCTGGTTTGAGATAGATAATGTGGGACCAAGAGCCAGAGCCTTTGAAAATACAGACCATTTATTGAAACGGGATGGTATGCCGTTGTCTACTTATACCAGACGCTTCTGGGATATGACAGACCCGTGGGTGCAGGATTATCTGGGAGAAAAAGTCATCGGTACATTGCAGAAATATGGCTTTGAATATATGAAGATGGATTACAACGACACCATCGGAATCGGCTGTGACGGCTGTGAATCCCTGGGAGAGGGACTGCGCCGGAATATGGAGGCCAGTGTTGATTTTGTCCGCAGAGTAAAAGAAGAAGTGCCGGGGATCATATTGGAAAACTGTGCATCCGGCGGCCATAAACTGGAGCCGCTGATGATGAGTCTTTGTTCTATGGCATCGTTCTCAGATGCTCATGAGACAGAGGAAATCCCGATTATTGCGGCCAATCTTCACCGGGCTGTACTGCCACGCCAAAGCCAGATCTGGGCCGTGATCCGGGAGAAAGACTCCTTAAAGCGCATTGGCTATTCTATTACTAATACTTTCCTAGGAAGAATGTGCCTGTCCGGCGATGTGACCCATCTTACGGAAGAACAGTGGGATGTGATTGACCGGGGTATTGCATTTTATAAAGAAATATCCCATATCATTAAGAAAGGAAGAACTTATCATGTTAGCGAGAAACTTACCAGTGACCGTCATCCGGAAGGATACCAGGTGGTAGTAAGAGTAGGAGAAAAAGGCCAGGCACTGGTTGTGATCCATTGTTTCCATGGTGAACTGCCGGAGTACATTGATGTAAAACTGCCAGAGGGCTGCGGACAGCAGATTTTGTCCTCCTACGCCTATGTGGCACCGGAAGTGAAAGTAGAAAATGGTCATTTGCTGTATAAGACGACGGAAAACATGAACGCTGCGGCAGTGCATCTTTGTTAAGATAGAAGAAAGGACAAAAACAAGTTGACAGTACACAGGGCTGGTGTTACAATGTGAACGATTACTTAACAATGTTATCTATTTTAGATTGGAGAGTCACATGTTATCAAAATTCAGTGTAAAAAAACCGTATACGGTGCTGGTGGCGGTAGCAATCGTCATTGTGCTGGGTGCTTTGTCCTTTCAAAACATGAGTACCGATTTTTTGCCGGATATGGAGTTTCCCTATGCTATAGTCATGACGACTTATGCAGGAGCCAGTCCGGAAGAAGTAGAACGGGCTGTTACAGAACCGATTGAGCAGTCTATGTCCAGTATCAACAATGTGAAGAAAGTACAGTCTATGTCTATTAACAACATGTCAGTAGTGATCATGGAGTTTAATGAAGGCACAGACATGGGTACTACAGTTGTAGATATGCGTGAAAGCCTGGATATGGCTACTGCCCGGTGGGACGATGGAATCGGCAGCCCTACTATTATGAAACTGAATCCTGATATGATGCCGGTTATGGTAGCGGCGTTGGATTTTAAAGATGCCAAAACGACGGAAGTAACCAAAAAGGCAGAGCAGGATATCATACCGGAACTGGAAAGTGTAGACGGCGTTGCCTCGGTAAAAGAGTCAGGAGCCGTGGAGAAGAAAGTATCAGTGATCTTGCAGCAGGACAAGATTGATAAAATAAACAAACTGGTACAGAAAGCCATTGAAGGGAAATTTGAAGATCCGGAAAAGAAACTGGCAGATGGCCAGCAAAAGATCCAGGACGGAAAAAGCACTCTGGACAGTAAAACAGACAGTGCGGCGTCACAGATTGCCAAGGGAGAGACGAAGTTAAATGGTGCCACCGAGAAGATCAAGACAGGTTTAGACACCATTAACAGTCAGATCGCCCAGGTGAAAGAACAGCAGAAGACGCTGAATACATCCGGCAAGCAGGTAAATTCCGGTCTTGCCACCATCGCAGCCAACAAGGCCAAGGTAAATGCCAGTATCAAGACATTAAAAACAGCATTGACCGGCATGGAGCAGATGCAGAGATCTCTGGCAGCACTGGAAAAACAGGAGGCTGCCCTGAAAACTCAGATCGAGGCGGCCGGAGATATGGCCACGGAGGAAATGAAATCCGGTCTGACTTCGGTTCAGGCGCAGTTGAAAGTCATCCGTGATAATCTGACCAAACAGGGTATCACCGAGGCAGCACTGCCAACCAAGATCAAGGAAATGCAGGCAAACCTTACGAAAGCCCAGAGTGGCCTGACAGAACTGGAAAAGAATGAAAAAACATTAAAAGCAAATCAGAAGAAAGTTAAAGCGGCCCAGAAAAAGATTAAAGATGGACTGAAAAAACTCAATGATGCCAAGACCAAGCTGGAAAGTGGCAAGATTTCTACCAGCGAGGCAATGGAGCAGTTAAATAAGAAAAAAATCCTGGCGGGTATCCAGATGAGCGTTGCCAAAACCAAGTTGGAAAATGGCGAAGATAAGATGGAGGACGCCAAAAAAACGCTGAAAGATACAAAGAAGACAACCAAGGAAAATTCGGATCTTAACAAGATCATTACGAAGGAAATGGTTGAGAACATATTAAAAGCCGAGAATTTTGACATGCCATCCGGCTACATCACAGAAGGGGATGCTTCCTATCTGGTGAGAGTTGGCGACAAAACCGATAAAATCAAGGATATCGGTAACCTGGTGATCTGCGACATGGGATTGGACGGCCTGGATCCAATCCGTTTAAAAGATGTGGCGGATGTGGCAGAAACAGACAACTCTGAGGATGTCTACACCGTAGTAGACGGCAACCCGGCAGTGCTTGTGACCATTCAGAAGCAGTCTGGTTTTTCTACTGGAGATGTGACCAAAGGCCTTCAGGAAAAACTGACACAGTTAGAGCAGAATAATGAAGGATTCCGGTCATCCATTCTTATGAACCAGGGTGTTTACATTGACCTGGTGGTAGATGCGGTAGTCCAGAACCTGATCGTAGGCGGTATCCTGGCTATTTTGATCCTGTTGTTCTTCCTGCGGGATCTGCGGCCGACACTGATCGTTGCCTGCTCTATTCCACTGAGTGTGGTGGCGGCCATTGTGGCTATGTATTTCAGCGGTGTGACTTTGAATATTATCTCCCTCTCCGGACTGGCGTTAGGAGTGGGAATGCTGGTAGATAACTCGGTAGTAGTGATCGAGAATATCTACCGTCTCAAGAGTGAAGGAGTGTCTACCAGACAGGCGGCGGTAGATGGTGCCAGACAGGTAGGAGGAGCCATCGTAGCTTCTACATTGACTACTGTCTGCGTCTTTGCACCGATCATTTTTACAGAAGGTGTTACAAAACAGTTATTTGTTGACCTGGCACTGACACTTGCCTATACACTGGGAGCCAGCCTGATCATCGCACTGACTTTGGTGCCGGCTATGTCATCCGGCATGCTGCGTAAGCAGGCAAAGACTGATGGTTCCCGGATCGTGAGAGCAATGCAGAACGGATACCGCAAGATCATCGGAACGGTTCTGAAATGGAAAGCTGCTGTATTGATCGGCTCGGTAGTACTTTTGGTACTGTTTGCTGCACTGGCAATGAAAAACGGATTCTCCATGATGCCGGATATGGAAAGTACCCAGATGACCGTCAGTCTTACATCCGATGGAAAAAATCTGGATGAAATCCGGAAAATATCTGATGCAGCCATTAAGCGCATCAAAGAAGTGAAAGATGTAAAAACAGTTGGTGCGTATACCGGAAGCGGCTCCTCTATGTCCATGCTGACAGGTGGAGGAAGCACCGATACAGTTACCATGTATCTGATCCTCAATGATGACCGGAACATGAGCAACGATGAAGTGACAAAGGCAATCCGGGACAAGACAAAAGACCTGGATTGTGAGGTAGAAGTAAACGCTTCAGCCATGGATATGAGTTCTCTTACCGGAAGCGGTGTAAAGATCAATATAAAAGGAAAAGACCTGGATAAATTGCAGACGATTTCGGAAGACCTGATGAAGCAGTTCAAGACCGTAGAGGGGCTCAAAGATATTTCCAACGGCCTGGAAGATGCCGGCAAAGAATACCGCATATCGGTAGATAAGGCAAAGGCTATGAAATACGGTCTTACGGTAGCTCAGGTTTACCAAGAGATCTATGGCAAGTTAAAAGAAGCAAGTTCTGCCACGACACTGTCAACGGATACAGAAGATCTGGGTGTCTATGTGTCCAGTGAGGCCGATAAAGAGATGACGAGATCGGATCTGAAGAAGATGAAGATCGAGTATACAGACAGTGCTACCCAGAAAAAGAAGAAAGTGGCGTTAAGCAAGATTGCCACATTTAAAAACGCAGACTCGCCGAATACCATCAGCCGTGAGTCCATGACCCGGTATGTGACGGTACAGGCAGCCATAGAAGACGGCTACATTGTCAGTGATGTCAGCGAGCAGGCGAAAAAGATCGTGGATTCTTATAAAACTCCTGCCGGATATGACCTGGAATTAGACGGTGAAAATGAATCCACTACAGAGGCTATGGGACAGGTCATGTTGATGATGGCCCTTGGTATTGTCCTTATGTATCTGATCATGGTGGCACAGTTCCAGTCCCTGCTTTCGCCATTTATCATTTTGTTTACAATCCCGCTTGCCTTTACCGGAGGTTTCCTGGGATTGTGGATATCTGGAAGCGATGTCAGTGTAATCGCCATGATAGGTTTCGTCATGCTGGCCGGTATCATCGTAAACAATGGTATTGTGCTGGTAGACTATATCAACCAGCTTCGTCTGGAAGGAGTGGAGAAAAAAGAGGCCATCGCAAGGGCAGGTGTTACCCGTCTGCGTCCGATCCTTATGACCGCTATTACAACCGTGCTTGGATTAGTACCAATGGTAGTAGGCGGCAGTATGGGAACAGATATGACAAGACCAATGGCGATCGTAACCATCGGTGGTCTGATCTACGGAACCATCCTTACCTTGTTTGTGGTACCATGTATTTATGACCTTGTAAATCGAAAAGAAATGAAAAAGATCGATGTAAAATAAAAAAATGTCCCTGTGGAAACAGAGTAACAAAAGGCGTTACAGGTTCCACAGGGACTATTTTATTCCCGTGTCTTTCGATTGACAAACTGTGGTTTATATTTGGAATACACAATGGTCTGGTCGTGGTACAGACCGTAATAACCGGACAGCAGATAACTGACACTGATAGCGATCATAAAGTAAGGAACGGCTACATAACCAAACAGTTCAAAGGCAATCAGCAGCGATGAGATAGGACAGTTGGTAACGCCGCAGAACACAGAAACCATTCCTACAGCGGCACACAGGGAAGGAGACAGTCCCAGCAGCTGTCCAAACAAACAGCCGAATGTAGCACCGACGAAGAAAGAGGGAACAATCTCGCCCCCCTTAAAGCCTGCCTCCAGTGTCAGGGCTGTAAAAATAATCTTCCAGAAAAAAGCATCCGGCCGTACACTTCCCTCAATGGCCCGGGCAATTACCGGTACACCGGCGCCCATGTAATCCGAAGTGTGCAGCAGGATCGTCAGCAGGATGATCACCAGGGAAGAGCAGACGATACGGATATAGGGATTTTTTAATTTGCTCCGGTAAAAATCACCCAGAGAATGAAGGATGATGCAGAACAACACGCTCAATCCGGCACAAAGCATCGCCAGCAGTATGATCTGGATGCTGGGGATCAGGTGAAAATCCGGAATGTCCGACAGATGGAACACATTGGGGCCGATACCCATATGGCCGGCTACTTTGGATGCGATCAGGGAAGAGAACACACAAGGCACCAAAGCGGCGTAATACATCACGCCCACACTGACGATCTCCATGGAAAAAACAACGGCGGCAATCGGAGTTCCGAAGATGGCGGAAAAAGCGGCACTCATACCGCACATAACCAGGATTCGCCGATCCTGTTCCGACAGACGGAACCATCGTCCCAGCTGGTTGCCGATGCTGCCTCCTAACTGCAGGGCAGCACCTTCACGGCCGGCAGAACCGCCGAACAGATGAGTGATCAAAGTGGAAATAAAGATCAGCGGCGCCATTTTAAAAGGAAGTTCTGTCTCTGCGTGGATCATGGACAGGACCATGTTGGTTCCTTTGTCATTTTTATATTGAAAAATACGATACAAAAAGACAATGAGGAGACCGGCCAGAGGCAGAAACAAGATCATAAAAGTGTGGGATGTCCGGAAATCCGTAACAAAACGCAGACATCTGGCAAACAAAGAACTGAAGCCGCCGACTACCAGACCGGCAGCCAGAGAGAGAACGCCCCACCTGGCAAAGGTGTAGAGGTTACGGTAAATTTTATGAAAAAAGTATTTTAAAAGCTTAATAAAACGCATGGTTATCCCTTTCGTTGACAAACAATAAAATCAATGGTAGCATTAAAACATTATATGTGATTCATTGGGAAAATGCAACTACACCCGGAGAAACAGGAAGGAATGAAACAAAATGATCGATAAATGTCAATATGGATATATTAAAGATAGAAAAAAGATTTCGTGGCTGTGGCTGGCAGCCTGCATTGTCATTGGTGTGGCAATATTTCTGGCAGGTTATATGCTGAACCATAACCGTGCCAATGTGTTTACGGTAGTGGCTATCCTTATGGTGCTGCCGGCAGCAAAGAGAGTGGTAAATCTTGTAGTCCTGGCAGGAAAAAAAGGTGTGTCCAGACAGCGGTATGACAAGGTGGTTCGGGCAGCAGGCGGTTGTATTGTGCTGACGGATTATGTGTTCTCATCGGTAGACAAAGTAATGCATCTGGACTTCCTTTTGATCCGGAATGAAATGCTTTTGGCAGTGACGGCACCATCCAGACAGGATACGCATTATCTGAAGAAATATTTGAATGAGATTGCCCAGAAAACCGGTGGCTACAAAGTCAAGATATTTCATAATGAGGACGAACTGATCCGCTTTTTACAAAAAGCAGAAACAACAAAGAGCAATGAAGCCCGAGATGAAAAAGTCAGAGAATATCTTAGATCACTGGCAGTATAAGAAGGAGAGAACCGATTCTGTGAAAGAGTGTGCTATAGAAAAAGCTGACAGTGGACAGCGACTGGATAAATATTTGAAAAAATATCTGAAAGAAGCCACCGGAGGATTTATTTATAAGATGCTCCGAAAGAAAAATATCAAATTGAACGGGAAAAAAGCCGATGGAAAAGAACTCCTGAAAGAGGGAGATGTGGTTACTTTGTATCTGTCGGATGAGACACTGGCAAAATTCCGGGGCCGGAACCAGAATAAAAAATATCCGGTGATCCCTCTGGAGATCATATATGAAGATGAGGATGTAGCACTGATCAGCAAACCGGCTGGAATGTTGTCCCAACAGGCGGATAAACAGGATGTTACACTTGTAGAATATTTTCTTGGATACTTACAGGCAAAGGGAGAATGGCAGCCGGACAGCCTTTTTACACCGGGGGTGTGCAACCGGCTGGACCGAAACACCAGTGGTCTGGTAGTGGCAGGCAAGTCCCTGCACGGAGCCCAGAAAATGTCGGAACTTTTAAAAGACCGTTCTTTAGATAAATATTATCTCACGCTGGTAAAGGGCGTGATGAAAGAGTCGTCAAAGATATATGGATATCTGGAAAAAGATGAGTCGAAAAATAAAGTAACCATCAGCAGGACACCCCGAAGCAGTGAGGCCCAGGCTATTGAGACCTGGTACGAGCCGGTGAAGGATAACGGAGACTATACTTTGCTGAAAGTCAAATTGGTAACGGGAAAGACCCATCAGATCCGGGCTCATCTTGGCAGTATCGGCCATCCGGTGGGAGGGG
>HF998355.1:118043-149842 GCA_000433735.1 Clostridium sp. CAG:167 | reverse complement strand
ATGGAGGACCGGCGGTGGCAGGACTTGGACACCAGTTTCTGCATGCCTATGAACTGCATTTTCCGCAGATGGAGGGAGAGCTGGAAGCACTCAGTGACAGAACATTCCGGGCGGAACTGCCGGATGAACTTAAAAAGATCTTACAAAAATTAAATATACATTTCTAAGAAGTGGAGGACAAAGTCATGAAAAAAGCATTGATGTTATTTGCAGAGGGATTTGAAACCGTAGAAGCACTGATGGTAGTAGATCTTTTGCGCCGGGGCGGTGTAGAAGTGTCTATGGCATCCATTGATGAAAATGAGATGGTAACCAGCGCCCAGGGAATCGGTGTCCAGATGGATATGGTCATGGGAGAGGCAGATCTTCTTACTTACGATGCTGTTATTCTTCCCGGGGGTATGCCGGGAACTAATTATCTGAAAGAAAGTGTGGCAGTAAAGAAAGTGCTTCTTGCCATGCAGGAAGCGGGCAAGATCCTGGCCGCGATCTGTGCAGCGCCGGGCGTCTTTGGAAAATATGGACTGTTAGAAGGGAAAAAAGCCTGCTCTTACCCGGATCATGAAGTATATCTCACAGGGGCGAAAGTCAGCAAAGATCCGGTCTGTGTGGATGGCAATATCGTAACCAGCCGCGGACTGGGAACGGCAGCAGAATTTGGTTTCTGCCTGCTGGAACTTCTTCAGGGAAAAGAAAAAGCAGAAGAAATCAAAAAATCTATCGTTTACCAGGGCCGGGAGTAAAGGTGGCATAAATGGGAACATGGAACTCAAGAGGCCTCAGGGGATCCTTTCTGGAGGAAATGATCAATCTGACCAATGAAAAATACAGGGACCAGAAACTGGCGTTGATCCAGAAAGTGCCAACACCTATTAAGCCGATCCGTATCGATCAGGCCACCAGACATATCACGCTGGCTTATTTTGACCAGAAAAGTACGGTGGATTACATAGGGGTAGTGCAGGGGATCCCTGTTTGTTTTGATGCCAAAGAATGTGCCAGCGAGCGTTTTCCCCTGGCCAATGTCCACCCTCATCAGATCCGGTTTATGCAGGAATTTGAAGAGCAGGATGGTGTTGCTTTTCTTATTATATATTTTAAAAGCAGAGATCTCTATATGTATCTTCCCTGCCGGACTCTTACGAAGTTCTGGCAGCGGATGGAACAGGGCGGACTTAAAAGTTTTCATTTGGATGAACTGGATCCTTCTTATGAAATCTCGCCTTATTCCGGTACTTTTCTGCACTATCTGGAGCAGATAAAAATGGATATGGAACGCCGGTAAAAAACCAGAAAATGGTAAAATAATTTTCGCTTTCGTGGTCATACTAATATCAAGATAAGGGAACGAAAAGTTCTCGGATCTTCACTATAAATAAAAAATCACGGAGGTGACAAAGATGGCAAGTAAAAACACATCTAAGATGGAAGTACCACAGGCAAAAGAGGCAATGGATCGTTTCAAAATGGAAGTAGCAAACGAGCTGGGAGTAAACTTAAAGAATGGTTATAACGGAGACCTTACTTCTCGTGAAGCTGGTTCTGTAGGCGGCGAGATGGTTCGACAGATGATCAAAAAACAGGAAGAGTCCATGAAATAACAACTGGTTCTTTCTGAACTGACACATTCTTAGAGAGAAAATATCTCAAGGAACCGAAAAAGCAGATAATACCCCACGAAAGTGCCGTGATTATCTGCTTTTTTTCGTGCTTTTTCCGTCAGTTTATGCTACAATGATATATATCGCGTGAGGAAGGGAATGCCTATGAATAAAAAATCAGACAAATATTTGAAATTATTATCGGAAAAGTATCCGGCCAAGGAGGCTGTGATCCGGGAAATCATAAATTTAAGCGCTATTTTGAACCTGCCTAAGGGAACAGAGCATTTTATGAGCGATATCCACGGAGAGTATGAGGCATTTTGCCATATTTTGAATAACTGCTCCGGTGTCATAAGAGAAAAAGTAATGCGCTATTTTGGGGAGGAATTTACGAAGGAACAGTGCCAGGAACTGTGTACGCTGATCTATTATCCCAGAGAGAAAATGGATATGTTAAAATCTGCAGGGAAACTGACGGAGGAGTGGTACAGAGAAAATCTGAACCGGCTCATTGAACTGGCAAAAAGAATGTCATCCAAGTACACAAGATCCAAAGTCCGTAAGGCGATGCCGGGAGATTTTTCTTATATTATTGATGAACTTCTCCATGTGCAGAAAGACGAAGATGATAATCAGGTTTTGTACCATCAGAAAATACTGGACACCATTATCGAGGTAGAAAGTGCCGACGGGTTTATTATGTCTCTGGCAGAACTGATCAAGAGACTGGCAGTAGACCATTTACATATTGTAGGAGATATTTTTGACCGTGGACCATATCCACACAAGATCATGGAACTTCTGATCAATCACCATTCACTGGATATTGAGTGGGGAAATCATGATATTTTATGGATGGGAGCGGCCTGCGGCAACGGTGCCTGTATTGCCAATGCTATCCGGAATAACCTGCGGCACAACAATACTGAGGTGTTGGAGAGCGGCTACGGCATCAGTATGAGAAGCCTGACTCTGTTTGCAGAAAATATGTATGACAAGCAGGATCCCATGGAGGCAGCAGCCAAGGCAATCTCTGTTATTATGCTCAAATTAGAGGGACAGCTGATCAAGGCTCACCCGGAGTACGGCATGAATGACAGGCTTTTATTGGACAAAATGGATGTAAAGACCGGTCATGTGATCTGGGAAGGAATTAAATATTCATTAAATGACAACGATTTCCCGACGGTGGATCCAAAAGATCCTTATACCTTGACGGAAGAAGAAAAAGCTGTCATGAAGGAACTGAGAGCGGCCTTTTTAAATAGTGCCCAGCTTCAGAAGCATGTGAAGTTCCTTTACGAAAAAGGCAGTATGTACCGGGTCTTTAATGGAAATCTTTTGTATCACGGATGCATCCCATTTGATGCCCATGGCAAGTTTGACCGGATGGAATTTGACGGAAAAGTGTACCAGGGAAAGGCATATCTGGATTATGCAGATTCCATGGCCCGAGAAGCTTTTTTGAAGAAAACACCGGAAGCTGTAGACTTTATGTGGTTTTTGTGGAGTGGACGAAAGTCTCCGCTGTGCGGCCGCAATATCCGTACTTTTGAGCGGATGTTTCTGGATGATGAGAGAACCTGGCGGGAGGAGAGTAATCCGTACTATAAGTTTTACCATCAGGAAGAAGTATGTAACATGATCTTAGGTGAGTTTGGACTGCATTCCGAGACTTCTCATATTGTCAATGGACATACACCGGTTAAGACCATGGAGGGAGAACAGCCTATCCGTGCTAATGGAAAGTTGATGGTGATTGATGGCGGTTTCTGCAAGGACTACCATGAGAAAACAGGAATTGCCGGCTATACGTTGATCTACAATTCCCATGGTGTGAGGATCAAGGCCCATCATCCGTTTGAAAGTGTATACAAGGCATTGAGAGAAAATAAAGATATTGATTCCGAGTCCATGATCGTAGATACGGAAGAAAACCGTATTCTGGTAAAAGAGACGGACAACGGAAGAAGAATACAGGAGCAGATTGACGATCTGAAACAGTTGAAACAGTGGTATGAACGATAAGGAAATGCAGTGGTCCTTTGTGGCACCACAGAGAGAAGACATGCCTGCCATCCAGGCATACAAGGAAGAGTTTGAAACTCATCACCAGCTCCTTCACGGCACCAGTGACAGCACAGAACTGGAAACGGCGATGGCGGCGGTTCCCAACCGTACCTTTTTACTGAAGGATGGCGAGGGGGAAATCGTGGGCATGGGTAACATCCGTCTTGGATTGAATCTTTACTTGTACGAGCAGGCAGGTCATATTGGTTACAGCATCCGCCCTGCAAGGCAGAGGCAGGGCTATGGAAAGATCCTGCTTTCCCAGCTTTTGTCCGTGGCTTCCTTTGCCGGGATGGAAAAGGTGCTGATTGTATGCAAAAGGGATAATCTGGCATCCAGGCGTCTGATCGAGAGTCTGGAACCGGAGAAAGAAAAATCGGAAGATCCGGAATTATGCCGTTATTGGTTTTTTCTGGAAACAAGAAAGGAAGCGTAAGTATGTTTGACCGGTTGACGAAAAAAGATATTGAAAAAATGGAGCAGGAGATTGAACACCGCAAACTGGTAGTCCGCAGACAGGCACTGGAAGATGTGAAAGAAGCCAGAGCCCAGGGAGACCTCAGCGAGAATTTTGAGTATAAGGCTGCCAAAAAGTTTAAAAATGAAAATGAGAGCCGGATCCGCTATCTTGAGAAAATGATCAAGACCGCCACCATTGTGGAAGATGATTCATCGGAAGAAGAAGTTGGCATGAACGATTCGGTAACGGTTTATTTTGAAGACGATGACGCAGAAGAGGTATATAAGATCGTAACCACCATCCGTTCTGATGCCCTGAAGCAGATGATCAGCATCGAATCTCCCATGGGGAAGGCTTTGATGAAGCATAAGACGGGGGACCGGGTTTATGTGAAAGTCAATGACAAAGTGGGCTACTATGTTGTCATCAAAAAGATTGAAAAAAGCGATGATGAATCCGAGGGTATCAAGGGTTTTTAAAAAAGTGCTTGCACATTGTTTGAAAAATGGGTATAATTTCGTATTAAAAAGAGGCGAGTAATATCAGCGCCTTTTTTTGCTTGTTTATTTTACGGAACGGAGGAAACGAAAGTGAAGAAAAAATCTACAGAAATATTTGAAAATGCGCCGATTCCCAAGGCGGTCTTCTTAAATATCATTCCGTCCATTGTCAGTATGCTTATGGTTTTAGTATATAATCTGGCGGATACTTTTTTTATAGGACAGACAAAAAATGCATTGATGGTGGCGGCCGTATCCCAGGCAACACCGGCCTTTTTACTGTTTATGGCGATTGGCATGCTGTTTGGTATCGGTGGAACTTCCCTGATCTCCCGTCTGTTGGGACAGGGACGAAAGGCGGAAGCAAGGAAAGCCTGTTCTTTCTGCTTTTGGACCGGATTAGGCGTAGGTATTGTGGGAATGCTTGCTATTCTGATCTTCAATGAACCTATTTCATGGCTGGTAGGTGCTACTGAAAGTACCATTGAATATGTAAGACAGTATCTGGTCATTGTAGCATTTGGTGTACCGTTTTTGATCATCGGCAATGTGTTCAGTAATGTGATCCGTGCAGAAGGCAGTGCCAATAAGGCGATGATGGGAATGATCCTCGGAAACCTTACAAACATTGTGTTAGACCCTATTATGATCCTGACCTTCGGATGGAATGTAGCAGGTGCTGCTATTGCTACCGTACTGGGCAATGTAGTCAGTGCCGTGTTTTATATTAGTCATTTCATGGGGGGTAAATCTGAGCTTACTATCAGCATCCGGGAATACCAGGCGAAACACCAGATTGCTACCGGCGTGCTGGCAATCGGTATACCGGCGTCTCTTAATAGTATGTTGATGAGTGTGTCCAATGTGCTGATCAACAATCTGATGAAAGAGTATGGTGATATGTCTGTAGCCGGTCTGGGTGTGGCCATGAAGGTAAATATGGTGGCCGTTATGCTTTTGATCGGTCTTGGTACCGGCATCCAGCCGCTTCTTGGTTACAACTACGGAGCAGGAAACCGGAAAAGATACAAAGGGATCCTTCGTTTTTCTCTTATCTTTGCTCTGTGCCTCAGCCTGGTTATGACGATCCTCTGTTACCTGGGGGCAGGACCGATGGTCAAGGCTTTTCTGGAAGATAAAGAGGCCTTTGATTATGGAATGCAGTTTGCCAGAACACTGATCATATCCGGTCCGGTGCTGGGAATTTTGTTCGTTATGATCAATGCCATCCAGTCACTGGGAGCGGCACTGCCATCTTTGATCTTGTCTATCAGCAGACAGGGACTTTTGTACATCCCGGTCCTGTACCTTTTTAATACCTGTTTTGGAAATGCCAAAATGCTTGTGATGGCACAGCCGGTTACCGACTATCTGGCTACTATACTGGCCATCGTATTATTTATAGTAGCATTCAAAAAATATTTTAAGAAAAATGAAGGAAACGAGGCTTAATATGATAGAGAGTATAAGCAATCCGCAGATCAAGAAAATCATGAAGTTAAATAAAAATGCCAAGTACCGAAGACAGGAGCAGGCTTTTGTGGCAGAGGGATGGAAAACGGTAGGCGAAGCACTGGCCAGAGGTGTGGTTACGACACTGTATGTATCGGAACGCTTTATGGATACCTGGCAGGATGAACTGCGGGAAGTGGAAGGAGAAGTATGGTCAAAAGTAGCCCATAATATTGATTCCACTCATGTAGAATACGTGGCTTCCAAACTGTTTATCCAGTTGTCAGACACCATTACACCACAGGGGATCATTGCCCTGGTAAAAATGCCTCATTACGACCGACAGGCTCTTTTGAATACAGAAAACGGATGTTTGCTCTGCCTGGAGGATGTGCAGGATCCGGGAAACCTGGGAACTATGATGCGGACGGCAGAAGGTGCCGGCATGACGGCACTGGTTCTGACAAAAAACTGTGTGGATCTTTTTAATCCGAAAGTAGTGCGTTCTACTATGGGGGCACTATTCAGAGTGCCTTTTTATCTCTGTGACAACCTGACAGATGAGATGGATGAACTGAAGAAGGAAGGATTTACTACTTATGCAGCTCATTTAAAGGGAGACAGGGATTACACAGAGCCGGATTACAATGGGAAGGCTGCCATTGTGATTGGCAATGAGGCAAGAGGGATCACAGAGGAGACGGCAAAGAAGACGGATGCTCTGGTAAAAATCCCCATGGAGGGAGAACTGGAATCTCTCAATGCGGCGGTGTCAGCAGCCTTGTTCATGTATGAAATACACCGGAAAAGATAAATGAAATATGGATCGGGGATGCCGGATCAACGGCTCCTTTTTGCGGATGCTCTTGCAAAGTATCCGCTTTTTTAGTATGATAGAGGTTAGCACGGAATAGACTAAAAGGAGGGATACAGTTATGACAATGACGGTATTATGGCTGATTGTGGTAGCCGTTATGCTTGTAATTGAGATATTTACAATGGGTCTCACGACCATCTGGTTCAGTATAGGAGCCGTGGCGGCAGCAGTTGCATCGGGATTTTCGGCACCGGTGTGGCTTCAGATCGTGTTGTTTGCAGCCGTGTCCGTATTGGTTATGCTTTTAGTAAGACCATTTGCTATGAAAGTAATGGATAGTGGCAAAATGAAAACCAATCTGGATGAGATTGCCGGTCAGAAAGTAAGAGTGCTGGAAGAAATAAACAACAGCGAGGGAACCGGTAAGGTGATGTACCGAGGTGTGGAATGGATGGCAAGAAGTGTGGACGACGCAGTGATGGCCAAGGATTCCATAGTGACAGTGCAGAGCATTTCCGGTGTGAAACTAATGGTGACAAAGTAGGCAGAGACCGGCGAAAGCGGTTTCGGAATGGAGGTTTATATGGGAACAGAATCAACGATTATTATTATTTGTGTCATTTTATTTATTGTGTTGTGGCTTTTGGCATCCTGCATTAAGATCGTACCACAGGCACACGCATACATTGTAGAGAGACTGGGGGGATATCAGGCAACCTGGAATGTAGGAATTCATTTTAAAGTCCCTATTATTGATAAAGTAGCCAGAAAAGTGAATCTGAAAGAGCAGGTTATGGATTTTGCTCCACAGCCGGTGATCACAAAAGATAATGTAACTATGCAGATCGATACCGTTGTATTTTTCCAGATTACAGATCCGAAGCTTTTCACTTATGGAGTCGAGGCGCCGATCATGGCCATTGAAAATCTTACAGCCACGACTCTTAGAAATATTATTGGTGATCTGGAACTGGATCAGACTTTGACATCCCGTGAGACTATCAATACCCATATGCGTTCCAATCTGGATATTGCTACCGATCCATGGGGCATCAAAGTAAACCGGGTTGAGTTAAAGAATATCATTCCGCCAAGGGAAATCCAGGATTCCATGGAGAAGCAGATGAAGGCAGAGCGAGAGAGACGAGAGTCCATTCTCCGGGCAGAAGGAGAGAAAAAATCTACCGTATTGGTAGCAGAAGGTAAAAAAGAATCAGCCATTTTGGAAGCAGAAGCAGAAAAAGAGGCAGCCATCCTCCGGGCAGAGGCAAAGAAAGAAGCCATGATCCGGGAGGCAGAAGGTAAGGCTCAGGCCATTGAAGCCGTACAGAAAGCGACGGCACAGGGTATCCAGTACCTGAATGAGGCAACGCCAACCAGTCCGGTACTGACATTGAAGAGCCTGGAGGCCTTTGAAAAAGCAGCGGACGGAAAGGCAACCAAGATCATTATACCATCGGAGATACAGGGAATTGCCGGCCTGGCAAAATCTCTGGTAGAGACAGCAAAGGAGGACTGACAAATGAGCTTAAAAGGCAGACATTTTTTGACATTAAAGGATTTTACACCGGAGGAGATCCGCTACATGCTGGATCTGGCAAAGGATTTGAAGAAAAAGAAAAAAGAAGGCGTGGTTGAGAAACCATTAGAAGGAAAGAACATTGCGCTGATCTTTGAAAAGACAAGTACAAGAACCCGCTGTTCTTTTGAAGTTGCAGCCCACGACCTGGGAATGGGTGTTACGTATCTGGATCCAAAGGGATCACAGATCGGAAAAAAGGAAAGCATTGCCGATACAGCCAGAGTATTAGGCCGTATGTTTGACGGAATTGAGTATCGTGGATACGGCCAGGAGATCGTGGAAGAACTGGCTCAGTATGCCGGCGTTCCTGTATGGAACGGACTGACCAATGAGTATCATCCGACCCAGATGTTGGCAGATCTTCTTACTATTGAAGAACAGTTTGGCTCTTTGAAAGGAATCCGTCTTACTTATATGGGAGATGCCCGTTATAACATGGGAAATTCCTTGATGATCGCCTGCACGAAAATGGGAATGCATTTTACTGCCTGTGCGCCAAAAGAATATTTCCCAAACAAGGAACTGGTTGCCCAGTGTGAAGAGTATGCAAAGGAAAGCGGCGGCAGCATCACATTGACAGAAAGTGTAGAAGAGGGCACAAAAGATGCCGATGTATTGTACACAGATGTGTGGGTATCCATGGGTGAACCGGATGAAGTGTGGGCAGAGCGTATTAAAGCACTGAGCCCATACCAGATCAATCAGAAGGCAATGGACAACGCCAAGGACAGTGCTGTATTTATGCACTGCCTCCCGGCTTTCCATGACCTGAAAACTGTGATCGGAAAAGAGATCTACGAAAAATACGGTCTGACAGAAATGGAAGTAACCGATGAAGTGTTTGAAAAATATGCGGATGTTGTGTTCCGTGAGGCAGAGAACCGTATGCACACCATTAAAGCGGTTATGTATGCAACACTGATCGGATAGGAAACTGATAATTATAGGATAGTTAGAGAAAGGAGCCAATATGGATAATCTGAATGCTGAATATGGCAGTGACTGGATCGCTAAAATGGCGTCAGTCTGCGAGGAAAGCAGTACCATTGACTCTACCCTTTTTGGTAAATATGAAGTAAAACGAGGACTGAGGGATCTGAACGGACAGGGAGTACTGACTGGTCTGACTGAGATCTCCGAGATCCGCTCAAGAAAAATGGAAGACGACGAGTGGGTGCCTTGTGATGGTAAACTGTATTATCAGGGAATTGATATAGAAGAGATCGTAGGCGGTTTTTTGGCCGAAAAACGATTTGGATATGAGGAAGTAGTATATCTTCTTTTGTTTGGTAAACTTCCAAATGAAAAAGAATTAAATGAGTTGAAGGATCTTCTGGCGTACTACCGCCAGAGCCTCCCAACCAGTTTTGTGCGGGATATAATCATGAAAGCCCCTAGTGTGGATCTGATGAATACACTGGCGAGAAGTGTACTGACACTGTATTCTTATGATGACCGGGCAGATGACACATCCACAGAAAATGTACTGAGACAGTGTCTGCAGTTAGTAGCCCTGTTCCCCATGTTTTCTGTTTACGGGTATCAGACGGTGCGTTATTTCCACGGTGGATCCAGTTTCTTTCTGCATCCGCCAAAACCGGAATATTCCACAGCGGAAAATATTCTTCATATGCTGCGGCCGGACAGCCAGTTCACAAAACTGGAGGCAAAGGTCCTGGATGTAGCCCTGGTTCTTCATGCTGAACACGGTGGTGGAAATAACTCTACCTTTACCGATCATGTAGTAACCTCTTCCGGAACCGATACTTATGCAGCAATCTCTGCTTCGTTAGGTTCTCTGAAAGGACCAAGACACGGAGGTGCCAACAAAAAGGTATCTATGATGTTTGAAGACATGAAA
The DNA here is from genome assembly GCA_000433735.1 of Clostridium sp. CAG:167. Classification (GTDB taxonomy): domain Bacteria; phylum Bacillota; class Clostridia; order Lachnospirales; family Lachnospiraceae; genus Eubacterium_F. The sequence goes on along the minus strand of HF998355.1, from coordinate 139,496 downwards.
GAGCATGTAAAAGACTGGGAAGATGAGGAGGCTGTCCGCAGTTATCTGACAGCTTTGTTAAACCACAATGCCTTTGACAAGGCAGGCCTTATCTATGGTATGGGACATGCGGTATATTCTATTTCTGACCCAAGAGCCCGTACTCTGCGCAAGTTTGTAGAAAAACTGGCTGTAGAAAAGGGCAAAGAAAAAGAATTTGCTCTCTATAAAATGGTTGAGACTCTGGCGCCAAAGGTGATTGCAGAGGAAAGACATATTTACAAAGGTGTCAGTGCCAATATTGATTTTTACAGTGGGTTTGTATACAGTATGCTGGAACTTCCGTTGGAGTTGTATACACCGTTGTTTGCCATCGGACGAATCGCCGGATGGAGTGCACATCGTCTGGAAGAACTGGTAAATGCCGGCAAGATCATCCGTCCTGCTTATAAGGCAGTGGCAAAACATAAGCCATATGTACCAATGAATGAAAGAGATTGATCCTGACAGGAGGCTGTTGTGAACGAAGAACAGATTTTGTGTGCCTGCAGTGCATACGAGCAAAAATATTATTTTAATCCAAGATATCAGGCACTGCCTACGGCAATTCAGGAAGAACTGAAGATCATGGCGGTGACGCTGACGGCAGATGTAGGCGGGGTGTTTACCATGGAATTTGATGAAGACGGCACCCTGTATATGTCTACCACGGCAAAAGAAAATGATTTTGCCTATGATGAGATCGGAAGTCATTTAAAGATCAAACAATATCGCGGAAAATATGCGGAATTACTCGAAAACCTGGAGACATTTTACCACATTTTTATGCTGCAGGATGAAGAGAAAAAGAAAGCCGTATTGGAGGAAACAAATGATACTAGCAATTGATATAGGAAATACCAATCTTACTTTTGGACTGCTGGATGGCAAACGGATCCTGCACCAGTTCCGGCTTACTACCAGTCTGCCAAGGACTTCAGACGAGTTTGGCGTGCAGATCATGGAGCAGTTGTCCCATCAGCATGTATCGGCAGAAGATGTGGAGGATGTAGTGATCTGTTCGGTAGTACCAAAGATCATGTATTCCCTTACAAGCGGAATCAAGAAGTATCTTCATTGTGAACCGATGATTGTAGGACAGGGAACCAAAACAGGAATCCGTATTGCTACCACCAATCCGGCAGAAATTGGTGCGGACCGTGTGGTAGATGCGGTGGCAGCCTATTATCTGTATGGTGGTCCGGTGATCGTTATTGATTACGGAACAGCCACCACTTATGACCTGGTAACCGAGGCAGGAGCCTTTATTGCCGGTGTGACGGCACCGGGGATCCGCATTAGTGCCAAAGCGCTTTGGAGCAATGCAGCCAAACTGCCTGAGATCGAAATCGTAAAACCAGATTCCATCCTGGCGAAAACTACCACTACCAGTATGCAGGCAGGACTTGTATACGGAACCATTGGCCAGGCAGAGTATATTATCGACAAGTTTAAGGAGGAATCCGGCTTTGAGGGGATCCGTGTAGTGGCAACCGGAGGACTTGGACGGATCATTTCCGAGGGAACAGATAAGATCAATGTTTACGATCCGGAACTGACCCTGCAGGGAATCCGTATTATTTATGAAAAGACAAAGGCTAGCGAACATGAGTGATTATAGTAAAGGTTTTTCCATTGGAAAAGTAACATTACCCGGAAGAGTGGTTCTGGCCCCCATGGCGGGGGTGACGGATCTGCCGTTCCGCCTACTCTGCAAGGAACAGGGAGCCGATCTGATCTGTACAGAGATGGTCAGTGCCAAGGGAATCTATTATAACAATAAAAATACAGAAGATCTTTTAAAGATACAGGAAGAAGAACGACCTGTATCTTTGCAGCTTTTTGGTTCGGATCCGGATATTGTCAGTGAAATGGCAAAGAGGATCGAAGAGAGAAATTTTGATATTCTGGATTTTAATATGGGATGCCCGGTACCCAAAGTAGTGAATAACGGAGAGGGATCCGCTCTTTTGAAAAATATTTCTCTGGCGGCAAAGATTATGGAAAAAACAGTGAAAGCTATTGACAAACCGGTTACCGTAAAGATCCGGAAAGGATTTGCCAAGGGGGAGGCCCAGGCAGTAGAAATGGCAAAAGCACTGGAAAGTGTAGGGGTTAGTGCCCTGGCTGTCCATGGAAGGACCAGAGAAGAGTATTACAGTGGACAGGCAGACTGGGATATCATCGCCAGAGTAAAAGATGCGGTATCAATCCCGGTGATCGGCAACGGAGACATCCGCACGCCACTGGATGCAGAGAGAATGATGAAAGAAACCGGATGCGATGGAGTTATGATCGGCCGGGCTGCCAGGGGAAATCCCTGGATTTTCCATCAGATGAAGACCTATTTTGAGACAGGAGTCCTGGAAGAGAGACCGCCTTTTGAAGTGGTATGTCAGACCATAATGAGACATGCCAGGATGCAGGTGGAATGGAAGGGTGAAAAACGAGGCATGATGGAGATGCGTACCCATGTTGCCAGTTACACAGGAGGATATCCACATTCCGGCGCATTGCGGCGGGCTATGAATGAAATAGAGACATTGGAGGAGCTGCAGCACCTGTTAGGTGTGTAGCTCCTATGTTCTTTTTGTGAATAAATCCTCAAAGTTCATTCACATCTTTTACATATTTTTCCTCTAATCTAAATACAAACAAACAGAGATTCAAGATTGGAGGTAACTATGAAAAAGTGGTTCAAAAAACACAAAAAGGGGACGATCATCCTTTCCGTGGTTGTGGTGGCAGCCATCGCCGCAGCGGTGATCCTTCCGAAAACATTGCTAAAGGGGAAGGAATCAACGCAGAAAATGCAGGCAAAGCAAAACATCATACAATTATCTAAAATGGATCTGACCAGCTCCATCAGTGCAACCGGTACATTAGAAAGTGCCAATTCAAAAACGGTCAGTGCCAGCGTATCCAATGTTAAGATCAAAAAAGTCCTGGTATCCGAAGGAGATACCGTGAAAAAAGGACAGAGCCTGGTTACCTTTGATGAAAGCGAATTGCAGACAACATTAAGTGATGCCAAAGAAAGTCTTTCTGATACCATTACCCAGAATGCATCCCAGTTAAAATCAGCAAAGCGTAAATTAAGGGATGCGAAAGAGACATATACGACACAGAAAAAGAAACTGCAGAAAGAAGTGGCTTCCGCAAAGAAAACATACGAAGCAGCAAAAAAAGCAGTAAGCCAGGCAAAGAATGAGCAGGAAAAAACAAAAGCAAACCAGACTTTGCAGCAGGCAAAATCCGCTTATGAGCAGGCTGTCTCCCAGCAGACCAGCAGCAATAAGCAGAATAAAGAAAGCATCGAGAATGCAAAAGAATCAGTGACAACCACAGAAAACAGCAATAAAAAGAGTTTAAAAGAGGCTCAGAAGTCCGTGGATGATGCCACAGAAGCGCTGGAAAACTGTGTTATTACAGCACCGATCAGCGGAACCATTACCGCAGTGGGGGTAGAGGCCGGCGACACATACAGTGGCGGTGACATGTTCGAGATCAGTGACTGCAGCAAATTCCAGGTATCTACCACTGTCAGTGAGTATGATATTGCCAATGTAAAGAAAGGCCAGAAAGTAGTGATCCTGACGGATGCCACCGATGATACAGAGATACAGGGAGAGATTACTTATGTGGCACTGACAACAGGAAGCAGTTTATCTTCCTCCGCTTCTTCTTCCGGCAATGGAGCGACAGCCCAGAGCAGTGCGGGAGGCGGAAGCTCTTCCTCATCTTCCAGTAGTTCCGGCTATGAGGTAACCATTAAGGTAAAAGACAGCAATGACAAACTGAGAGTAGGCATGACCGCCAAATGCAGTATTATCCTGAAAGAAGCGAAAGATGTCTATGCGGTACCGTATGATGCCATTCATACCAATAACTCCGGTGACAGTGTGATCTATGTACAGGATGGAACCTCTAAAAAAGAGGTTACTGTCACAAAAGGAATGGAAAGTGACTATTATGTAGCAGTATCCGGTGATGGTCTCAGTGAAGGACTGAAAGTGATCATACCATCTGACTCTACTTCTTCCTCAAGTTCCAAGGATTCTTCTGATTCCTCCGGCTTATCCGGTATGCTTGGAGGCGGAGGCGGCAATATGGGCGGAGGCGCTCCAAGTGGCGGCGGCCCAGGTGGTGGCGGCCCGAGAATGTAGGAGGTGCCTTATGGAAAATCGAAGATCAATGATCGAATTAAAAAAGATCGTAAAGCGGTTTTATGAAGGAAAACCCAATGAACTGGAAATTCTCCACGGAATTGATCTGACGGTAAAGGAAGGCGAGTTTGTATCCATCGTAGGCGAATCCGGATCCGGTAAATCCACGCTGATGAATATTATCGGTGCCCTGGACCGCCCTACCATGGGAGACTATATCCTTACCGGTATTGATGTGGCAAAAGCCAAAGATAAAGAATTGTCAGAGATCCGGAACCAACAGATCGGCTTTGTTTTTCAGACTTATAATCTGATTGCCCGGACCACGGCACTGGCCAATGTGGAACTACCTATGCTGTATGGGGCGGTACCTAAAAGGGAGCGGACCAGACGGGCCAAAGAGCTTCTTGAGATGGTAGGAATGAGGGAGCGGATGGATCACCGCTCCGATGAATTGTCCGGTGGACAAAAGCAGCGAGTGGCCATTGCAAGGGCTATGGCCAACAACCCTTCCATTATCTTGGCAGATGAGCCTACCGGTGCACTGGATTCAAAGACCGGAAGAAAGATCATGGATATTTTTCACAAGCTTCACAAAGAGCAGGGGAAAACTATTGTATTGATCACCCACTCCCAGGAACTGGCAGAAGAGACAGAACGGATCCTGACCTTAAAAGATGGTGAGATCGTAGCAGAGAGGGGAGGCAGCAGAGTATGTTGATTTTTGAAAATATAAAACTGGCATTGAATGGACTGCTCAGCAATAAGCTTCGCTCCCTGCTGACTATGTTAGGTATCATCATCGGTATTGGTTCCGTCATTGCCATCATGACGGTCAGTTCGTCTCTAACTACATCTATTACGGACACATTTGCAGAGATGGGTGCCAACAATGTGACAGTGGGAGTTAAGCAAAAATCCGAGCAGCAGGAAACAAGAAGCAATGGAATGAAATTTGGCAAGTCCAATAAGCAGGTAAGTCTGGATGAAGAAGACCGTATCACAGATGATATGATCGAGCAGGTGAAAAAACAGTTTTCATCCCAGATCGATTCTATTTCTCTGTCGGAGAGTGCGGGAAGCGGAACAGTGAAGTCAGGAGAAAACAGTGCCAATGTAAGTCTTACCGGTATCAATACAGGCTATTTTGATGCCAATGATATAACACTTTTGGCCGGACGATACCTTACAGATCAGGATGTGGACGGCAAAAAAAGTGTCATCATGGTCTCTAACAAGGTAGTGGAAAACATGTTTGACGGAGATAATGATGCGGCACTTGGTCAGAAGATCAATGTGGATATCAACAATGTATATTATAGTTTTTACATTGTAGGCGTGTATGAATATGACGAAGATGCGGATTCTTTTTCCTCGGATTCCGATGAGGATGTAACTACCACAGCTTATCTTCCCATCACAAGCAGCAAAGAAAAGTTCCACACAGACGATGGCTATGAGCAGTTTACCATTGTGACAGCCTCTACCGTCAGCAGTGTAACGGACTTTGCAGAATCCGTAGAAAATTACATGAACTTAAACGACTATGCTCAGAATGAGGACTATGAGATTAGTTCTTCTACGATGAGTTCCATGACAAGTTCCATGAATGAAATGATCGGCACAGTGTCCATCGCCATTGCTTTTATCGCAGGCATTTCCCTTTTGGTAGGGGGAATCGGTGTCATGAATATCATGCTGGTATCCATTACAGAGCGGACCAGAGAAATCGGAACCAGAAAGGCATTAGGTGCCAAAAACAGTTCCATCCGTTTGCAGTTTATTATAGAATCCATGATCTTGTGTCTCATTGGCGGTATCCTGGGGATCATCCTGGGGCTGATCCTGGGCGCGGTAGCAGCTTCGATTCTCGGTTATTCAGCTACAGCACCGGTAACAGCTATGATCGGATCCGTTGTATTCTCCATGGTGATCGGTATTTTCTTCGGATACTATCCGGCCAACAAGGCAGCCAGAATGAACCCAATCGAAGCCCTGCGCTACGAATAAGAAGAGTAAAAAAGATACATGAAAAATCCCCCGGCAGGTCCTTTTGAAAAGAAGACCGGCGGGGATTTTTTTGTTGGAAAAAGGAGAGGGCCATGGTACAATGAGAGAGACAGGATGTGTATTGGCGCATCCGGAAAGGAAAGGGTATGGCATTAGAGAATAAATTAAATATTAGTGATTCTACGGAACTTGCCAGAGTGGAAGAAAAAATAAGTAAAAAAAAGGCAGTTGAATTATTTGAAAACGGATATTTAGATCCGTATGAAGCCGGCAGTTTTCAAATGCTGGCAGCAATTCACAAATATTTATTTGATGAGATATATGATTTTGCCGGAAAAGTGCGGACTGTTAATATTGCGAAAGGGAATTTTCGGTTTGCTCCGGTCATGTATTTACAGGCGGCACTGGAAAATGTAGAGAAGATGCCGCAGTCAACCTTTGACGAGATCATTGAAAAATATGTAGAGATGAATATAGCACATCCCTTTCGGGAAGGAAATGGACGAAGTACCAGAATATGGCTGGATCTGATCCTGAAGAAAGAACTGAACAGAGTGGTAGACTGGAGCGCCGTTGACAAAGAAGACTATCTCCTTGCCATGGAGAGAAGCCCCATTAAAGATATCGAAATAAAATATATCCTGAGACAGGCACTGACAGATCAAGTTGACGATAGAGAAGTATACATGAAAGGAATTGATCATAGTTACTACTATGAAGGCTATGTAATATATAAGGCAAAAGATTTATAAAATGGGAAGAAATCACTGAAGGAGAGACGGAATTGAAACTTCTGGTGAAAGAGGAGTAGAAAACTTTTTAGATACGCATTGATTCTAACTGAGCAAAATGATATGATAAAACAAATTGAAAATTTTGCGAGGCGGAAGAATATGAATAAAAATTTTTTTGTTACGAGAAATGATGGAAAAAAAATAGCAGTGCGTATGATAGAGGCGTCTAAAGACAATGCTTGCCCGACTATTATTTTTGCTCATGGATTTGGCGGGAATTCCCGGGAGATACTGCCACATGGAGAAGGATTCGATAAGGCTGGCTTTAACTGTGTGTTTTTTGATTTCTGCGGAGGAGGACCTGAGTCAGAAAGTGATGGCAGTATACAGGAAATGACGGTGGAGACGGAAAAAGAAGATCTTCGCGCGATCATAAACGAAATATCTAAAATGCCTAATGTGGATTCTTCCAGACTTTATTTGCAGGGAGAGAGTATGGGAGGTTTTGTATCGTCCTGCATAGCTGCAGAGATGCCGGAAAAAATTCAGGGGCTGGTTTTGTGGTATCCAGCCTTTGTGTTACCGGAAGATGCGAAGAAAAGATATGAAGCAGGGGAAAAGACCTGCTTTGGGTTGCAGTTAAATGAGCGTTTTGATGACATTGCAAAAAATATAGATATATATGATGTTATCAGCAGATATCGGGGACCAGTCCTTTTGATCCATGGCAGTGCGGATCCGATTGTTCATCCTGATTATTCAAAACGAGCGATGGATGTATTTGAGAATGCAGAGTATTTGGAATTGCCTGGTGCCGGTCATGGCTTTTCAGGGGAACAATGTGATCAGGCAGTTGAGCATTCTCTTGCTTTTGTAACGAAAATAGAGAAAGGTGCAAAAGCTCGATAAGGAAGCAATACAGGAGGCGCGAAATTTGCAAAAGAATAAATATGAGATAGATATGTGCCAGGGAACAATTATGGATAAGCTGATTACTTTTGCTCTTCCATTGATGTTGTCTGGCATCTTGCAGTTGATGTTTAATGCAGTGGATATTATCGTGGTAGGAAGGTTCAGCGGCAGCCAGGCACTGGCGGCGGTAGGTTCTACCACAGCTCTCATCAATGTTTTTACCAATTTGTTCATTGGTATTTCACTGGGAAGTAATGTGCTGGCAGCCAGACTGTACGCCGCCGGCAAGGAAAAAGAAATGTCGGAAGTGGTACACACATCCATTGCCATGGCACTGGTCAGCGGTGTGGCCATGGGGATCATAGGTGTGCTTTTTGCCGGGCCGGCACTGGAGGTCATGGGGACCCCGGAGGATGTCATCGGACAGTCGGTGCTTTACATGCGCATTTATTTTCTGGGCATGCCTTTTTTTATGCTTTACAACTACGGCGCCGCTATACTGAGAGCAGTAGGAGACACTCGTAGACCCCTGATTTTCCTTGTAATTTCAGGATGCATCAATGCAGGTCTGAACTTGTTTTTTGTGATCGCTCTTCATATGGGAGTGGCGGGAGTCGGAATAGGAACCGTGATCTCCCAGTTTGTTTCCTGTGTACTTGTACTGCGGTGCCTGCACCGCTCCGAAACTTGTTATCAACTGCATTTTTCCGAGTTAAAGATGCAGAAAAAATATCTATGGCAGATTTTCCGTGTAGGAGTCCCGGCAGGAATCCAGAGCATGGTGATCAATTTTTCCAATGCACTGCTGCAGTCTTCTGTCAATTCTTTTGGCTCTATTGCTATGGCAGGATAAACGGCGGCCAACAATCTGCTGGGATTTTTGTATGTGTCCGTCAATGCCGTAACCCAGGCCTGCATGAGTTTTACCAGCCAGAATTACGGGGCAGGGAAGTATAAGAGAATGGACAGGGTATTGGCAGACTGTATGATCTTGTCGGTAGGGGTGGCATTGGTGCTTGGCTGTGCCGCATACTTTTTCGGACCTCAGATTTTACAGATTTACACCGACAATTCACAGGTAATAGGAAGTGGAATGGAGATTCTTTCGATCACTACTATACCGTATTTTTTGTGCGGTATCATGGATCTGATCCCTGGGGCGCTGCGGGGCGTGGGGTGCTCGGCGGCACCTATGATCCTGTCTGTGATCGGTACAGTGGGGACCCGGATCGTATGGATCTATCTTTTGTTCCCATACCACCGTTCCCTGTTCTTTTTGTTTATTTCCTATCCGGGATCCTGGCTGTTTACCATTTTGATGCAGGTGGTATGTTTTTATTATGTACGGAAAAAGACCATTAAAGTTCTATAAAATCCATTGACGCAGACTTACATTTTGCTATAATAAACTTGTAAATTGGACGATATGTAACTTGAAATACAAAAAAGAGGAACAGATACCAGTGAGGAAGTGAAAAATATGCAGAAAATAATAAAGAGAATGGTACAGGCAATGGCCCTGGTGGCTGTGATCCTGGCAGTTTCAGTCCCAGCCAGTGCAGCGCAGATAAAAGTAGATGGAGATCCGTCGGACTGGTCCGGTGTGGATATGCAGTCTTCTGACAACGGCAAGATCGCCAAGTGGGCGGTGCTCCGGGACGATAAAAATGTATATTTTTATGTGCAGCAAAATGGCGGAAATGAGTATGGTCTGCCTATTACCGATACACATTTTTCTATTGCTTACGGCAGTGGAGTTGGCGGAAGCAATACACAGATCCGGTTCACTTATATGATGACGCAGTTAAAGAATGCTTATTACGGAGATATCAACGGAACGAAGCAGGCTTACCAGCCAAGTAAAGAGGCTGACAAATACGAGATTGAGTTTTCCGTACCACAGTCGTATTTTACCGAAGATGATTATGTCATTACTTATTGTGGCTCATCGGTAAAGAGCAAGGATATCAAGAAGATACAGGCGGCAGCTACACCGACACCTACTACAGCAGTTTATCACGGTATTACGATTGATGGTTCTGTTGGAGATTGGGACGCTGTCAGCCGCACATCTGTAGATGACAAGTGGCTCAAAGAGATAGCCTGTGTGTGGGACGGTGATTATTTCTATATCTATCTGAAAGAGAAAGAAACCGGTTCTGCTACGACAGCAGGAGAAAAGAGCAATGGTAAGTTTACCATCTATACAGATTTGGGAAGACATACAGTTTTTAAACTTTATAAAGATAAGATTGACGGCATTGATGGGGCAAAGGTTTCTTACTCCAATAAGCAGTATGAGATTGCCATCCCCAGCAGTGCCATCCGCCAGTACAAAGAGACGGTTTCTTTTGGCTACTATATGAGTGAAGACAGACTGGTAAAAGATATCGCCAATCTCAAAGATGAGAAAGAAGAAAAAAAATTCCAGGGGATCGAGTATGATGGAAATTATACGGACTGGGATTATTATCCGCACCAGTTGGTTCAGTATTCTACCAGCGGTGGTGTGGGAAATGATGCTGAGGCGGCGTTGTATCTGGACAATACTACTTTGCACGGACATGTGTTATCTACACTGCACATGAATGAGAGAGAGTTTCAGCCGTTTACCATCCGTATTAACGAGAAGGATAAAACATCCATTAGTTTCCGCCTTGTAAAGGTGGACGCCAAGGGTAATATTGAAAAAGACTGTCAGGTTGAGAACCTGGATGCAGGAGAGCATGAGTATTATCTGTGGGATTTAAGTTCCGGTTCCTCTGCTAAAAATATTCATGACAAAGATGTACCAATCTACGGAAGAATGTATCTTACCGTCCGTCAGGATGCAGAGGGAAAGCCGATCTCAGATGAAATGGAATATGAGATCGATATGAAAAAACTGGCAAAACACTTCCAAATGGATACAAAAGACATGAAAGTAGTGCAGGCTCAGTATATCAATATCGGCACAGAGTGGGTGACAACCGCCGGTACATCTACAGGAGCGGCCATGGGAATTTCCCTTTGCGCCATGACAGTTCTTGCCGTATTATTTTATAGAAAAAGGAAGACACGGGTGAAAAACGCATGACACCAATTCTTGGTTTGATCGCATTTGTAGTCTGGATTTATATATTGCGGGTAATTCATAAAAGTCAGCTTCCGGCATGGGAATTTGTCTGGGGAAGTTGTGGAATCTTTGTATTTATGATCCTTTTTATACGACCTTATTGTACGCAGCCACTGGCTCAGACCGTGGCTGCGATTGCTGGTTGCTTCGGGAAAATAACGGGTATGTTCACTTCGTATTTTAAATACGGAGTTATTTTTGTAAATTCAGATGCAGGAGCCATTACACTTCAGATTGATTTTGAGTGTTCCGGTATTTTGGAGATCATGGCATATTTGTCTCTTTTATTGTTTTTCCGTGCTTATACCAAATATGAGAGAGGGATCCTGTCGGTGCTTGGAACGGCGTATATCATAATGGCCAATGCACTCCGGATCATTGCGATCTGTGTCATCATACATTATTTTGGTATGTCCGCTTATTATGTGGCGCACACTTTTATAGGCAGGATTTTGTTCTATGGACTATCGATTCTGCTTTATTTCTTCGTGTTTACCAAAACACAGATCATAAGACAGAAAGTGGGTGGTTTTTCCTATGGAATGGATAAGTGATTTTTGTAATTCCTTTCTGTTCTGGGCGGCATGGATCATTATCCCGGTGATCATGGAGATCATACCATCCCTAGGCAGTGTGCTGGTTCTCATAAAAAAACATATTCAAAAGAAACCGATGGAAAAGCCGGGAATCGACCCGGAGATTTCATTGATCATACCTATCTATAATTCTATGGATACGCTGGAGCCATGTCTTCGATCTATTGATGAAAGTGATTATCCAAGTGACCGTATCCGTATCTTTTTGGTTAATAATCAGGGGCAGGATGATAGTTTTCAGGTGTTCTGCCAGTGCCAGAGGAAGTATCCGGGCCTTCGCATGCAGTGGCTGAATGCCAAGCAGGGAAAGTCAAAGGCATTGAATCTGGCGTTGTTTAACAGCGAGGGAAAATACATTGTCCATATTGACAGCGACGGTGTATTGGAAAAATCGGCATTGAAAAATATGGTATACCGTTTTGAAAATGACCAGTCCATCGAGTGTATGACCGGTGTGATCCTGACGGAACCGAGACTGGTACAAAAATATCCGCTGTTATTTCCAAGACTTTTGCGCAAACTGGAGTTTGTAGAGTATGCTCAGGCATTTTTGGCAGGAAGAAACTATGCCTCGGAGTTAAATGCAGTCTATACTCTTTCCGGTGCTTTTTCCGCTTTCCGCAAATCGGCTGTGCTTAAATCCCAGCTGTATAACACTGATACCATCTGCGAAGATACCCAGATCACATTCCAGATGAAATATCTGCTGAATATTAAAGTGGGTGTATGTGAGGACGCTATCTTTTTTGTAGATCCCATTGAAAATATGAATAAACTGTACACCCAGAGACAACGGTGGCAGAGAGGAAGTCTGGAAGTTTCACATCTTTTTTTGAAAAATAAATTAAAGGCCAGAAATATGTTTACCAATGTAGGAGTCCGTACCCTGGTGTACGACCACACATTTGCCTTTCCAAGAATGATCTGGTATCTGGCACTGGTGTGTCTGCTTTTGATGAATTATTCCTTTAAGCAGATCGGAATATCCACGCTGGTATTGTACGGCATGTATGTAGTGATCGGTATTTTTTATTACCTGTCTACCGTTGGATTTTTGAAAAAATTTAAAGACATCCGGCGTTATTATGCCAAACAATGGTATGTGCTGCCCCTTATGCCTTTGTTTAATCTTCTTGTGTTCTTTATCCGTTTTGCCGGAGTGGTCAATAGTATCCAGACGGACAGCGCATGGAAAACAAAAGACTTTACCCAGGAGAAGCAGATATTTAAAAAGACCCTTACCAAAGACTGGCTGGGTGTCATGGGAGTGATCCGTAAAATCCGCAGATATGTAAACAACGAGGGTGAAAAGATTGAAGAAAAATAAGATAACTTTTGCGGCGGCTACGCTGATCCTTATTTTTGTAGCCGTTATGGCCTGCATGGGAAAATGGCAGGCGGATAATTATGAAAGCAGTATTCTTTCGATTTATGCACAGCAGCAGGATGCCTATGTGCAGCTTGTATTAGACCAGATTAATATGCTGGAAAACCGCAGTGATGATGAAATCGTTCACAAGATCCTGGGGTCTTTGGACACTTCTGACCGGAAATACTGGACTCTGTCCAAGGAGCAGGCCCTGTTATTTGTAAAAGATGTAATGGAGACGAACCGGTACAAAGGCCTTACCAGTGAAAGTTTTTTTACATCGGACAGTGCGTCCTATTTCCTCAGCAATCTGGGATTAAACCATGTAGCACATGAAGTCATAGAGATGGAAGGGGACAAGTATGTGGCATCCGGTGTGGTATTTGAGTACAATGGTGCCAGGTACAAGATCTGTCTTTTGACCAACGATACGGTGATACTGGACAACAATGTATTCCTATCGGCAAAGATCAGTATTTATATATGGGGACTCAGTCTGCTGGGAGTGCTCCTTTTAGTCGGCTTGATCTATACCGGCCTTATGGTGCGCAAAGATCAGTCGGCAGGAAAACAGAAAGAACGCATTACCTCCCTGAACCGGATCATTGCCAAACAGGAGGCGGTAATTGCCGGAATGGATCCATATCCCAGCCGCTGGAATGTGTTTCATCAGTCTATGATGCCGCTCTTTGTGGACAAACTGGCCAGGCGGGAAGTGAAAAAAGTAGTCTTTGCCTCGCTTGCGTTTACAGCCAGAGAAGACAGGGATACTTTCTTAGAAAAAGCACAGTTATTGCTGGATGAAAAGAATCTCCGATTTGCCTGGGGCAAAAAGAATCTGGTCCTTATGATGGTGCAGTATTCAGAAGAAGAAGCGCTTCGGGTTTTGAAAGTGATCCCTGGTTATACGGTACAGTTTAAGATCTGTCTGGCAGAAAGTTATGAAAGCAAAGATATGTCTTTGCCGGAGTTTTTCAATGAATTTATGAAGCAGTCGGCAGAAAAAATGGAGGGACAAAATGAGCAGTAAGATATTTCGAGAGTACAAGTTCAAATTTTACCTGAATGCCAATCATTATATTATCATAAATGGAAAAGAAGGGGAGACTCATCCCCATACATGGGAATTTATGGTGGATATCCTGATGAAAGACGAAAAGTTTATCCAGTTTGATGCCTATGAGAAGGCCATAGATGAGTATTTTAACCAGTATCAAAACCGGATCATCAATCAGATCCCGCCCTTTGATGAGACCATCCCTACCCTGGAAAATATGTCGGATTACTTTGTGTACGACATTCGTAGAATTGTGGAAAAACTGGGAGGACAGTTGGTTAAGATGGAAAGCAGCGAGACTCCTACCAGAAGTTATGTCATTAGTTTTGAGCGGGATGACGAGTATCTGGACAGCATTGCCCGCAGTTCCAAAGAACAAATGGGAAAAGTGGTAGATGAATTGTTAGATCGTATTCTGGATTAAGGAGAGAGTACATTGAAGAAAAAAATTGGAGTTGTGATTGCCGTTCTTTTATATGCAGCCATAGCAGTGGGAATTGCCGTCTGCATTAAAATGGGGGGCAATTATCCCACTGGTGCGGACACCATGTGCCATGTATACAAAGGGGATTCTTTGTATCAGTCTATCGGTCAGGGGGATATATATCCTTTGTACGACCGTTTCTGGTATAACGGAGTTCAGATGATGCGCTACTGGGCACCTCTTCCGGTATATGTGCTGGCGCTGTGCCAGATGTTTGTGGGAGGAAGTGCGCTGCAGGGATACCTTCTGTATGTGGCTATGATCTTCTTTACAGGAGCCCTTGTGTGGCTCTGCCTGGGAATCCATAACAACCGCCCTGTACTGGGAGCATTTATGGGTGCATTATGGTTTTTCCTTCCCAACAATCTGTTTGCTTTATTTGTAGAGGGAAATCTGCCAAGATCTTTGTCCATGGTGCTTCTGCCTGTATTTATGTATCTTGTGTATGAGACCATGAAAGATAAAGATTTCCGGCGGCTGAAGTGGATCATCCTTGTATTTACCGGGATTGCACTGTGTCATGTGGGATACGCCGGCATGATCTTTCTGGCGGTGCTGTTGTTTATGCTTGTGTACCGCTTAGTAACCCATGAAAAAGGAATGTACCTGCCGGTTCTTCTGAGTATGCTGGCATCCTTTCTTATTATGGGAGTCTGGCTCTTTGCTTCTTTAAAGGGAGGTATTACCTCCACAGATAGTTCCCAGGTCATGAAAGGCTTTTTCCAGGATGCCTTTATCTCCCTGAATCCACTGCGCCGTCTCACCCGGGGCAATGTGGAATTTTACTTTGGACTGGCGGCCTTTTTGCTGGCTGTGTTTGGTTTTATTGGAAGCAAACGGAAAAGTATGGCAGGATTTGGGGCAGGGGTATGCATCTTTTTGTGTACCACCACATCCGCTTACGGTGTACTCTGCAAACTTCCGGGAAGCCAGTATCTCTGGATGCTCCGTTTTATATCCATTGCACTGTGTCTTATATTGTACAGTTTTCTTATGTGGAAGGAACTGCGGCGGTGGATCGTGATCCTCTGCTGTGTCCTTCTGACTTTGGATTGTATCCCATCTTTAAGCCTGGTGTATCAGGGCACAGAGGGAGACGATGCCAATAAACGGATGGAACAGACTATGGAAGGAACGCTGATCAAGCGGGCCAAGAGCATTACAAAACAGAGAATGGCATTATTGGATGGAAGCAGTCTGGGCGCCATGGCCCACTATCTGATCGGTGATGCCGGAGAGGAAAAAACACAGGAAACTTTTGGTGCCGGCTGGCAGTCGGCGGCCACGGCAGAAAACATCGTGTCATTAAATGAGGCAGTGGAGCGCGGATTTTACCCATATGTCTTTGACCGTGCCCTGGAGATGGGAAATGATACGGTGCTGATCCAGATCCAGGAGTTGAAGAATAAGGAAAAAGATATAGAGTCTGTGACCAAAGCGGCAGAGGAACTTTCCTATGAACTGGATTCGCAAAATGACAGTTATCTGCTGTATCACAGGGAAGTTTCAGGGAACTTCGGTACGGTGACAAAGTACGACGGAATTGCCATCGGAAGTTCTGCAGCTCTCATTACTTACGAGTATCCGGATATGGAGATCGGAGATTCAAAGTATATAGATGAGCATTCTTATGGAGATCTGTCTTCTTATCAGGTTGTATATCTGGCCGGTTTTTCTTATCATAGCAAGAGTCAGGCAGAGGCACTGGTAAGACAGCTGGCATCTGCCGGTATACGGGTCATTATAAACGGAGATGGAGTACCGGTAAATGAGCAGACCCAGATCCAGGAGTTTTTAGGCGTTACCTGTCACAGTATCTTTTTTGAAAATGGATACCCGGTATTGTATACCGAAGGGGGCGAGGTAGACACCGAACTATTTGACAGAGAAAATACAGACTGGAAGACCGTGTATTTTAACGGACTGGATCAGTCTTATGGATATCTTTATGATGCAGGGATGAAGGTGGATTTTGCCGGCACGGCAGGAGATGAAAATATCGTGTTTGTCGGTTTGAATCTCACCAATCACTATTTTCTTACCGGAGATGTGTCGGTAGGGGAGTATCTGCAGAAATTGATGGCAGAAAAAGTAAAATCACTGCCGGACAGACAGATCGTGCCCCTTTCTATCATTGTGTATAAAAGAGAGATCCGGATCCGGACAGATCAAAACGATGTGAATACAACTCTGGCGTATCAGGATATTTTTTCCAGCGAACAGACGATAAAAAGCAGCCACCACCTACTGAAGGTAGAGGCGGGAACAACGACGGTGGTAATGAAGTATCCTTATATGTGGCAGGGACTCCTTATGAGCCTGGCAGGTGTACTGCTGGCGGTGGTGTTAGCTCTGTGGGGAAGAAAAAAGATGAAAAATGGCAGCTGAGGCTGCTATTTTTTTTGCCTGTTTTAGGCTGGAATTATTGATAAAAAGGCGTATATAACTTTTTCCTATAGCAAATACTATAAAATAACTATAGTTGAAAGCGTTGACAAAAGCCGGTAACTCTAGTATGATAACAACCAATTCATACAAAACCAATATGAATTTATGAGAACAGGGAAAGAGAAAGGGGGATTGTCAAATGAGTGAAACATTGATTGCTGTGAAAAATCTTGTGAAAGAATATGGCAACGGTGTCAGAGCTTTGGATCAGATTGACTTGGAGATCGGACGAGGAGACATTTTTGGAATCATCGGAATGTCCGGTGCCGGAAAAAGTACTCTGGTACGATGTTTGAACAATCTGGAAAAACCCACAGAAGGAACGGTAGAGATTCAGGGAAGGGAACTTTCCAAGATGAAAGGCCGTACACTTCGCAAAGAGAGACAGAAAATATCCATGATCTTCCAGCATTTCAATCTTCTGATGCAGAAAAATGTATTGGACAATATCTGTTTTCCATTGGAGATTGCCGGTGTGAAAAGGAAACAGGCAAAAGAAAGAGCCAGAGAACTTCTGGAGATCGTAGGATTATCCGATAAGGCAAAATCGTATCCGGCCCAACTGTCAGGAGGACAGAAGCAGAGAGTGGCCATCGCCAGAGCCCTGACCAACAACCCGGATATCCTGCTTTGTGATGAGGCAACCAGTGCACTGGATCCCCAGACGACCCAGTCCATTCTGGAACTTTTGCAGACCATCAACAAAGAATACGGCATCACCATCGTGATCATTACTCACGAAATGTCCGTAGTCCAGAAGATCTGTAACAAAGTAGCGATCCTGGAAAAAGGAAAACTGGCGGAAGCAGGGGCGGTAACAAAGATCTTTGCCAATCCGGAATCAGCCGTTGCCAAAAAGATGCTGTTTGGAGATGAAGGTGAAACAAAAGAGATGAAAGGAAAGCATCTGATTCGAGTTGTGTTCAGTGAAAATTCATCTTTTGAACCCGTGATCGGAAACATGATCCTGCATTTTAAACAGCCTGTAAATATCCTGTATGCAGATACAAAAGACATTCAGGGAACGGCTACAGGGGAGATGATCCTGCAGCTGCCGGACCAGCCGGAGATAGCAGAACAGATGAGTGCTTATTTACGAGACAGAAAACTGACTGTAGGGGAGGTGGATGAACATGTTTCAATTTGATCAGGTAGTCATTGATATGATATGGAAGGGAATCCGTGAGACCCTGTTTATGACATTGATGTCAACTTTGATGGGATATGTCTTAGGTCTGCCTCTTGGCATTGCCCTGGCAGTGACGGACAAGGGAGGCATCCATCCCAACCGGGTTGTGTACCGGATTTTAGATGTGATCACCAATGTGATCCGAAGCATTCCGTTTTTGATCCTTTTGATCCTGGTGATTCCGGTAACCCGGTTTATCGTAGGTCAAAGTTATGGATCGGCAGCAACGGTGGTTCCGCTGGTGATCGCAGCGGCACCATTTATTGCCCGCATGATCGAGTCCTCTCTGAAAGAAGTGGACAAAGGTGTGATTGAGGCAGCCCAGAGTATGGGAGCCGGCACTTTCACGATTATAGGGAGAGTGCTTTTGGTAGAGGCAAGAACATCCTTGATCGTAGGTGTTACTATTGCCTTGGGAACTATTCTTGGATATTCTGCTATGGCCGGTGTAGTCGGCGGCGGCGGTCTGGGTGACATAGCCATCCGATACGGATATTACCGCTATCAGCCGGATATTATGATTGTAACCATTGTGATATTAATCGTTTTGGTTCAGATTCTGCAGGGGATTGGTATGCTGATCTCTGCTAAACTGGACCGGCGTAAAATAAAATAAAAAAAGGAAAGAGGTATAAGAAACTATGAAAAAGAAATTATTATCATTAGCATTAGCAACTATTTTGACAGCAGGACTGGTAACAGGATGCGGAAGCAGTGCATCTTCATCCAATCAGAGTAGCAGCCAGGACAACACACAGAAAAAGACTATTACGGTAGCGGCATCTCAGACTCCGCACTCCGAAATTCTGGCTGAGGCAGCTAAAATCCTGGAGAAACAGGGTTACGAATTGAAAGTGACGGTATTTGATGATTACGTACAGCCAAACAACGTAGTAGAAAGTGGCGAATTTGATGCCAATTACATGGAGCATGTACCTTACATGGAGCAGTTCAACAAAGAAAACGGAACACATATCGTAAATGCAGGCGGCATCCACTATGAGCCATTTGGTATTTATCCGGGAACAAAGAAAAAACTGGATGATCTGGCAGAAGGTGATACAATTGCCATTCCGAACGATACAACCAATGAAGCTCGTGCCCTTCTTCTTCTTCAGGACAACGGTCTTTTGACACTGAAAGACGGTGCAGGTCTGACAGCAACCATCAATGACATTAAAGAAAATCCTAAGAAACTGAAATTCCAGGAACTGGAAGCAGCCCAGGTTGCTAAAGTAAAAGATGAAGTTGCTTTTGTTGTATTAAATGGTAACTATGCACTGGAAGCAGGCTACAGTGTCAGCAAGGATTCCATTGCTTATGAAAAAGCAGATTCTGAAGCGGCAAAAACTTATGTAAACATCATTGGCGTGAAAGAAGGAAATGAAAACAGTGACGGCATCAAGGCTTTGGTTAAGGTTTTGAAATCCGATGATATCAAGAAATTTATCAACGATAAATATGACGGAGCCGTAATTCCTTTTGAGGACTAAGGTGTTATTGAGAAAATAGGACGATTTAGACCCATTGATTCTTTTATAAATTTGTGATAATCTTACAGCAGTTAGGATAGACTAACTACTGTAAGATTATTTTTATTTAGGAGGACGATCATGGATAAAGTATATGTAGTTTATTGGTCACAGACAGGAAACACACAGGCAATGGCAGATGCCATTGGAAAGGGCGTTACAGATGCAGGAAAAGAAGCAGAGGTTGTCTATGTAGGAAATGCTGACATCGAAGCACTGAAAGCAGCAAAGGGATTTGCTCTTGGCTGCCCGGCTATGGGAGCGGAAGTGCTGGAAGAGACGGAGATGGAACCTTTTGTAGAAGAGGTAGAGGCCTTTGCAGCAGGCAAAACTATCGCATTGTTTGGTTCCTACGGCTGGGGAGATGGCGAGTGGATGCGTGACTGGGTTGAACGCATGAGCGGTGCCGGTGCCACCGTCTTAAATGGCGAAGGTCTGATGTGCCATGAGGTGCCGGACGAATCCGCCTTGTCTGACTGCGAGGCAATGGGACAGCAGTTAGCGGCTCTGTAAAGGAGCCGGATATGGGGATAGAACAGAGCGTGATACAGCATTGTGCACCTACATTGGCCGGTATGAAGGCAGCGGGACTTTTTAACTTTTTCTATGAAGGAAAAGAGGAGATAAAAAAAGAACTGGATTGGCTTAATGGGATGCTGAATCCCAGAGGTGTATGGGTGCAGGCACTGCTGTGGAAAGAAAGCACTGTCCTTGTATATGTGTATCGGAAAAAGCAGATTGAGGCATCCCTGTCCCAGAGAGATGTGCAGGAACTGCTGAAAAACTATGGCTATGAAGATTTTTCTCTGGAGAAAAGCCTGTTACATCTAAAAAAGAGGCTTCACGGATACAAATGTTTTCCTCATGAGATCGGCATCTTTTTGGGGTATCCGCTGGAGGATGTGAAAGGGTTTATCGACAACAAAGGAAAGAATTGTCAAAGCTGCGGTTTCTGGAAAGTATACTGCAATGCAGGGGAGAAGGAAGCTTTGTTTAACAAGTACCGGAAATGTACAAGGATTTACAGACAGGTATTTGAGGCCGGGCGAAAGCTGCCACAGATGACTGTAGTAATGTAAAAAAAGAAGTTTATTCCGCCGGAGACTGAAAACGCGCTGCGTTAAAGCCTCTGGCAGAATGAAACTTCTTTTTATTTAGCTTTGACTTTTTTTGCTTTGCTCCAGGAGGAGTATGATTTCGTTTTCATAGTCCTAAAAATATAACAAAAGTTGTAGTGATTGACAAGGAACAGTGGACAATGTATTATTTTTTTTGAGAGTTATGGAAAGAGAAACACTACACGAAAAGGTCTAGATGAGAGATAGGAGAAAGGAATGAAAAACATGGAAAAAGAAATAGGAAGAAATCAGCCTTGCTGGTGTGGAAGTGGGCGCAAATACAAAACCTGTCATGCCGATTTTGACGCAAAGGTAAATTCGTACCGGGAGAAAGGATGCTCTGTGCCTCCAAGAAGTATTATCAAAACACCGGCGCAGATCGAAAAGATCAAGGAGAGCTGCAAGATCAATATAGCCATTCTTGACTATCTGGAAACGGTAGTAAAACCGGGAATGAATACAAAAGAAATTGATGATATTGTATACCGTATGACCACAGAGCGGGGAGGAATCCCGGCACCTTTAAATTACCAGGGATTCCCTTACAGTGTGTGCACCTCGGTAAATGACCAAGTGTGTCATGGATTCCCGTCTGAAAATGTGGTTTTGCAGGAAGGCGATATAATCAATATCGACTGTTCTACGATCCTGGATGGTTATTTTTCGGATTCTTCCAGAATGTTTTGCATAGGAGAAGTAAGCCCG
>HF998355.1:92881-117977 GCA_000433735.1 Clostridium sp. CAG:167 | reverse complement strand
AAAAGGGCCTGGAACAGGTAAAACCATGGGGCTTTTTAGGCGATATGGGACAGGCAGTACAGGAGCACGCCACGGCAAATGGATACACTGTAGTCAGAGAAATCGGCGGACATGGTGTGGGACTTGAGTTTCACGAGGATCCATGGGTCAGTTATACTTCCAGAAGAGGGGAAGAAATGCTGATGGCACCAGGCATGATATTTACCATTGAACCTATGGTGAATATGGGGGGCCAGGAAATCTTTACGGATGAAGCTAATGGCTGGGAAGTTTATACAAAAGACCGTAAGCCTTCAGCTCAGTGGGAGATCATGGTACTGGTAACAGAAACGGGGTATGAGGTTCTTTGCTGGTAAAAATATGGACAGACGGGATTTGTCTGTTGTATAATGAAAGAAAATATAAAGACCGTGGGCTTATAGAGAATGGAGAATATGAAAATGAATATCAAAGAATGTTATGACAAGGCCGGGGCCAATTATGAAGATGCCCTGAACCGTCTGGGGAGTGATATGTTAGTGGAGTGTTTTGCATTAAAATTTTTGCAGGATGACAGCTTCAAACAGCTGACGGACGGATTGGCCGAAAAAGACGGAGAAAAAGCTTTTCGTGGAGCCCGCACATTAAAAGGAGTATGTGTCAATCTAGGTTTTGACAATCTCTATGAAGTAAGTTCTGAACTGACAGAACAGCTTTGTGGCAGAGAGATAGAAGGATGCCAGGAAATGTACCACAAAGTAGAAGAGTGTTACAATAAAGTGATAGCTGCGCTGCAGGAGATGGCGGATCAGACAGAATGAAAGAAAGAGGCTTGCAGGGCAGTATTTTACAAGGTGCGTAAGCAGTTTGAAGCATGGGCATGTAAATAAAAAAATCTGAAATAACTGTCAGGGTATTTGGTTATCCTAATAGTAAAACAGAGAGGAGATTGTGTATGGAATGGAATATTGTGGCAGATTCCGGATGTGATCTGCGAGGAATCAAATTGGGAGATAAGAAGATAAAAATAACGAAAATACCGTTTTCTATCTTTGTAGAAAATATAGAATATATGGACAATCCCAGGTTTAATGTAGGGGATATGCTGCACCGGATCGAGAAGCAGGATATCCATACCCACACAGCCTGTCCGTCTCCGGCGGCCTGGAAAGAGGCCTTTGACCAGGGAGATCATATTTTTGCCATTACCCTGTCATCCAAGGTGTCCGGCAGTTACAACAGTGCCCAGGTGGCAGCAGCTATGGTCCAGGAAGAAGATCCAGAGAAAAAAATCCATATTCTTGACTCCGGTTCTGCCGGACCCGGACCGTCGCTGCTGGCTATCCGTGCGGCGGAACTGATGGAAGAAGGTGTTTCTTTCGCCGATGCTGTAATGGAATTGGAAGATTATAAGCAAAAGATCCACACGATGTATGGATTAAGTTCTTTTAACAATCTGATCAAGAACGGAAGGGTCAGTAAGGTGGCTGGTTTTGTGGCTGGAAAACTTGGGCTGTGCGGCATAGGTGAAGCCAGTCCCCAGGGAGAGATTCTGGTTCAGGGAAAGGTACGAGGCAGTGGAAAAATGCTGGCAGCATTTCTGGAACGCATGGAAGAATTGGATTTTCAGGGTGGCAAGGTGCTGATCAGCCATTGTGAAAACCAGACGCTGGCGAAGAAATTAAAAGAAATGATACTTAAACAATGGCCCCAGGCAGAGATCCTGATTATGCCGGCAGCCGGAGTCTGCAGTTATTATGTAGAGAGAAAGGGACTGATCGTTGGTTTTGACTGACGATCAGTAGTGATATTTTTTTCGCATGGTAAGAAAGAAAAATACGGTGACACATAAGGTCAGTATTTCTGCAATGGTCACCGACAGCCATACGCCTGTCAGACCAAAGAAAATCGGCAGTACCATAACGCATAGGGTCTGAAATACCAGGGTACGCAGAAAAGAAATCAAAGCGGACACCGGACCGTTGTTCAGTGCGGTGAAAAAAGAGGAACCGTAAATATTAAATCCGTTTACCAGATAAACAAATCCATAGAGGATAAAGCCCTGTCTGGTAAGGTTCAGTAATGTCTGGTCATAGCCTACAAACAAAGTAGTCAAAGGGGTGGCAGACAAACGGGCCAGAGTAAAGAGGATCAAAGCCCAGATGCCGATGAGTGTAAGGCTTTTTTTGAACAGGTTTTTCAGTTCGATGTGATTGTCTGCACCGTAATGATAGCTGACCAATGGGGCACTTCCCATGGAGTAGCCGATAAAAATAGCGGCAAAGATAAAACTTACATACATGATGGCACCGTAGGCGGCGACACCATTTTCACCGGCCAGGCGCAGCAACTGTACATTGAACAGTGAATTTACAATGGAACTGGAAAGGTTGGTCATCAGTTCGGAGGAACCGTTCAGGCAGGTTTTTCCAAGAACTGACAGTTTCAGGCGGGTTTTTCCAAGCCGGAGAAGACTGCTGTTAGGCCGCAGAAAATAAACCACAGGGAACAGCCCTCCGATACATTCACCGCAGATGGTAGCCAAAGCGGCACCGGCCAGACCAAAGTGCCAGACACCAACCAGCAAAAAGTCCAGGACAATGTTTGTCAGTCCGGCAGATAAGATCACATAAAGACCCAGTTTTGGTTTGCTGGCCGTGACAAAGAAACTCTGGAATACATTTTGCAGCATAAAGGCAGGCATAGACAGGAAGGTCAGTCTTGCATACAATACGCTGTTGGATAATAGTTCACCGCTGGCGCCTAAAAGAGAAGCTACCTGGGGGGCCAGAAAGATTCCCAGTAAGGAAAGCAGGATGCCTCCAAGGAAGGTAACATACACAAGAAGGGAAAAATATTCGTTTGCTTTTTCCGGTTCGCCCTCTCCCAGTGTTTTAGCCACCAGGGCACTGCCACCGGTACCTATCATGAAGCCCAGGGCAGATACGCCCATGATCAGAGGCATGATCAGGTTTACGGAGGCAAAGGCTGTTTTTCCTACATAATTGGACACAAAGAGTCCATCTACGATGCTGTAGATGGACGTAAAGATCATCATAATAATAGAGGGAAAAACAAACCGAAGCAGTTTTTTATAAGTAAAATGATCGGATAACTGGATTGACATGATTACTCCCTTGATAATGCTAAATTTTCGTAATAGTGTTTCTTTTGGACATACATCTTTTTGTCTGCTTCCCGCAACAGTGTTTCAAAGTGTTCTTTGGAGTTGGTGCGGTAAGAAACGCCAAAGGACAGACTGATTTTTTTTAGATCCGCGTATAGCTGCAGACGGTCGGTGCGGATGGTAAGGTCTGCTTTTGTAATCCCCTGCAGCACAATAATGAATTCGTCCCCGCCTACCCGGTAAACATTCTGGTCATCGAAGCAGGCTACAAGGATCTCAGCGGCGTCGCAGATGTATTTGTCTCCGGCAGGATGTCCCAGGGAGTCGTTTATTTTTTTTAGGCCGTTGAGATCACACATGATAACAGCGATGGACTGATTCATGTCCATGTCATCATCATATGCCCAGTGAAGGGCTGTGCGGTTCTGGCAGTGGGTAAGCTGGTCTCGGATGGCGCTTTCCTCAAGGGCGTTGGAATAATCTCTGAGACGGATTATCATGGAAATGACAAACTCCATCATTTCAATGAGGACGGAAATATTTTCCATAAACTCTTTCGGAGGATTGTCCACACCATATAAACCAATGTATTTACCATTGATTTCAATGGGGCCGGTAACCAGTGTATGGATGCCCTGCGGTTTTAATACATGATACATATTTTCGCTGATGCTCTTGTATTCTTCTATATCATAAATCAAGATATTGCGTCTTTTTTCGTATTCCAAAAACCAGGTATCTAAAACCCCTTCATAGGGGACATTCTTCAGATTGTCTATCTGAGGGGAGACTCCCTCTCTGCACCATTCATAGGTGTTGTCAAAGGTGCCGTCCAGATTGGCCTCAAAAATGTAGGCACGGTCTGAATTCAGGTTTTCGCCAATGTATTGCAAAAGTTGTGCCAGAATATGTTCCGGAGATTCCGCCGAAGAGGCGTAACGGATCATATCGGTAATGAATTTATCATGGTTGATTTTAGCCATGGCTTCACCCCCTATCTTTTGTTATCTATTCTTAGTTCATTATACATTAAAGTGGAAAAGGGTGCAATGATTTGTTCATTTTCCCTCTTGACGAATGGTGAAAACAGTGCTATAACAAGAACTGTAATAAGACATATATAACAAGAGAAACGAAACGCCAATTGAATAATCGACATTCCGCAAACTTCCCTATGTTATCAATTTGTATGAATGGAGGAAAAGACAAATGACTACTTTAAGAGTACAAAGAAGAAACATGGAAACCAAGGCTAAGAAGCTGAGAAGAGAGGGTTATGTAACAGGTAACCTTTTTGGAAAAGAGATTGAAGGATCGATTCCGCTGCAGATTGAGAAGAAAGAAGCAGAGAGGATCCAGAGAGAGTGCATGAAAGGAAGCCAGCTGTATCTGGAACTGGAGGGCAAAACCTATGATGTGCTGATCAAAGAGATGGATTACAATGCGAGCAGCAGACAGATTCTAGAGATGGATTTCCAGGCATTAGTAAAAGGTGAAAAAGTTCATTCCGTTGCGGAGATTATTCTTCACAATAAAGAGAAAGTGGTAGATGGAGTGCTGGAGCAGTTTCTGGAGGAAATCGCTTATAAGGCATTGCCGGAAGATCTGGTAGAAAAGATTGAGATTGATTGTGGAACTTTGAGGCTGGGAGACACCATCAAAGTATCCGATCTTGACATTGCCAAGAATGACAAACTAGATATCCAGACAGAATTGGATACGCCGATCGTCAGCATTATAGTAAGCCGTAACGAAGCTTCCGATGAAGAAGAGGAAGAAGAGACGGAAGAATAATTGAATGGATAAGTGTGCCGGCGGCATCGTGGCCGTGGCACAAAAAAAGGTCCCCTTAGGCAGGCAGGGCGGAAGCCCGGAGCTGCTTAGGGGGATTTTTGAGTACTTCTCTTGACTCAGAGTCTGCCAGAGGTATAAAATAAAGGTAGGAATTTTGATGACCTGCCGGTGGAGAAAGGCAGGGAGATACCATAGCAGATGAGGGGGATAAAAGATGAAGCATGGTACAGCAGTAAAAGGCGTGGCACACAGAGGCTTTTCCTCTCAGGCTCCGGAAAATTCCCGGGTGGCCTTTGCCATGGCGGCAGAGGGAGATTTTTACGGCATAGAATGTGACATATGGAGAACCAGGGACGGACAGTATGTGGTGTCTCATGACAATCAGATGGAGCGGATGTACGGCCAGCCATGGAAGATCACGGAGAAAACATATGAAGAGATAAGAAAATATCCTATGATCCGTGGCTCCCAGGCGGTCAAACACCCGCCACAGCACATGGTCTTATTTACCGGGTATTTATCCATTCTGGCCAGGGAAGAGACCACCCATCCGGTGATCGAACTGAAGATGGATTATACCGCAGCACAGTTAAGAGAGATTGTAGATCTGGTAAAGAAATATGGTCTGTATGACCGCACGGTTTTTATCAGCCTTCATCCCCAGGTGCTGGTGCGGCTGAAGGAAGAGTTACATATTCTGCCAGAGCATCTGCAATATGTATATGGTGCCACGGCGGCTACGAAACGGCTTCCGGTCAGCATGGAACTGGAGGACTGGCTTGGCCAGTATGGATTTGGTCTGGATGCCCGGTTTACGCTGATAACAAGAGGAACGGTGTTAAGGCTCCATGAAAAAGGCCTGAAAGTAAATGTATGGACGGTAAACCGCCCGGAAGATTATGAGAAAATGCTGTCCTTCGGGGTGGATTATATTACATCCAATTACCATTGGAATGGGATACGGCGCAGTTAGGGAGGGTAATATGCAGCAAGGAGACGAGAAACAATGAAAACAGCCATAGTATATGCATCCGTTCATCATGGGAATACGAAAAAACTGGTGGAAGCCATTGCGGCCCAGGCGGAGGGGGTGACTTTGATCGATGCGGCAAAAACCAAGGAGATAGATCTGAAAGATTATGATGTGATCGGATTTGCGTCGGGGATTTATTATTCTAAATTTCACCAGTCGGTATTAAATTTTGCATCGGTGAACATGCCGGAGTACAAGAATACTTTTTTTATCTGCACTTACGGTGGAAAACCATCTTATGATTCAATCTTACAGGCAGTGCAGGAAAAGGCAGTACATATCCTCGGAACCTATGGATGCAAAGGCTATGATACATTTGGACCGTTTAAACTGATCGGTGGTGTCGCCAAGGGACATCCCACACAGGAGGAAGTAGAGAAGGCAGTTGATTTTTATCAGGAAGTAATGAAAAAAGTTTCTTTAAAGGAGTGAGGGAAATGAATGTAGGAGATGCAAGGAGGCTTTACAGTGGCCAGTTAAAACAGTACAACAGAAAGCAGTTTGAGCTGGCAGTGAAGAAAAACGAATTACAGGAAAAAATAGACAAAACGCCGGATGGGAAGACGATTTATGAAGACGAGGCAGTCCGTCTGGAGTTAAGTTATGAGGCGGTGCATGACAAGTATAAAGAGTACAAAGAGTATATGGACCGTCTTATGCAGCGATGGGATTCCAAGTACAATCATGAGATCACCAAGCAGCAGACAGAAGCGGCGAAAGAAGAGGGAGATGAAATGCGGAAGGTGCTGACCGTGGCCAGACGCATTATGCATGGAGACCAGGTGCCGGCAGGAGATGAGAGAAAACTCATGGAATTTGACAGTCATTTGTATCAGATGGCTAAAAATATCGGCGCTCTGGCAAAATCAAAGGAAAGAAAAAAATACAAATCCCTTTGGGAAGAGGAAGAAGATAAGGAGAAAGTGGACCCGATGGAGGCGGCAGATTCCCAGGAACTGGTGGAGAGCGGCCCTCAGATCGTATCTGTGGAGGAAACGCTGGCCAGTGTGGCAGGAACACAGGAAGAATAAACATGGAAAAGAATTTAACGCAGGGCAGTGTATTAAAAAATATTATGTATTTTGCACTGCCTTATTTATTGTCGTATTTTTTGCAGCAGTTATACGGAATGGCCGATCTGTATATGATCGGTATGTTTGGCGGTGTTGATGGAACGACAGCGGTTACCAACGGAAGCCAGGTTATGTATATGCTTACGGTTATTATCGTGGGACTGGCCATGGGAGCTACCGTCATGATCGGCAAGGCAGTAGGGGGAGGAAAACTCCGGGATGCGGCGGCAGCCATTGGAAATACGGTGACTCTTTTTATGGGATTATCCGTTGTAATCACAGCGGTACTGCTGTGTGTGGCAAGGCCGGTTGTGTTACTGATCGGTACGCCGGCAGAAGCAGTAGAGGGTACGGTTTCTTATTTGATCATTTGCTTTATCGGCATTCCGTTTATTGTGGCATATAATATTATCAGTTCTATTTTCCGGGGTATGGGAGATTCAAGAAGTCCTATGTTTTTCATTGGTGTTGCCTGCGCGGTCAATGTAATACTGGACTATGTGTTTATGGGCAGGATGCAGATGGGACCGGCCGGTGCGGCACTGGGAACTACTCTGGCTCAGACAGTGAGTGTGGTGGTGGCGTTGTTTTATATGAAGGGACGTAAGACCGGGATCTCATTAAAACGGCAGGATTTTGTCCCGCGGCGGAAGGTAATGGGAGAACTTTTAAAGGTAGGAGTGCCGGTAGCCGTTCAGGACGGATGTATTCAGGTGGCTTTTATTGTGATCACGGTGATCGCCAATCACAGAGGGCTGGATGATGCAGCAGCTGTAGGAGTAGTTGAAAAAATCATTAGTGCCTTGTTTATCATACCATCTTCCATGCTGGCAACGGTATCGGCGTTGTCTGCCCAGAATATCGGAGCAGGCAAAGGAGAGAGGGCTTATAAGACACTAAAGTATGGAATCTTGATCACCAGTTTATACGGCGTGTTGATCTCTGTTTTGGTGGAACTTTGTGCGCCGGCACTGGTAGGAATTTTTATAGGAGACGAGACCGTGATACGGCTGGGCTGCCAGTATATAAAGGGTTATATATGGGACAGCATTTTTGCCGGGGCTCATTTCTGCTTCAGTGGTTATTTCTGTGCCTATGGAAAATCCTATATCGGTTTTATACACAATATGGCCTCTATCCTACTTGTGAGGATTCCGGGATCCTATCTGGCATCGGTATGTTTTGCTGCGACTTTGTTCCCCATGGGACTGGCGGCACCGGCAGGATCTGTTCTTTCTATCGTGATCTGCCGCACTGTTTTTTGGTGGATGAAACGGAAAGGTATGGAAGAAAATGGCGGAGTGGCTGCATAAAAAAATGCAAACACCGGTAGATAAAAAGGTATAATTGTGTTATAGTCTTTTTATTACGGATTAGGAGAATTAAAATGAAAGAACGAGAAAAGTTTGGAACCCGTCTTGGGTTTATTCTGGTGTCGGCAGGATGTGCCGTAGGCCTTGGTAATGTGTGGAAATTCCCTTATATATGCGGTGAAAATGGAGGAGCAGCGTTTATTATCATTTACCTGTTCTTTTTGCTGCTGCTGGGATTTCCTATTATCATGTGCGAGTTTGCGGTGGGCCGTGCCAGCGGTGTAGGAACCGGCATGTGTTTTGATAAACTGGAGCCAAAAGGTGGACGATGGCACAGGTTTAAGTGGGGCGCCATCGGTGGCAGTTATATTCTTATGATGTTTTATACCATGGTTGGTGGCTGGATGCTGTATTATGCTTATAAAATGGCCACAGGGCAGTTGTCCGGATTGTCGAAGGACAAGATCAGCGGAGCGTATGACCAGATGCTGCAAAGCCCGGGAACCATGGCATTCTGGATGATGGTGGCTATTGTGGTTTCATTGATCGTCTGTGCTATGGGAGTGCAGAACGGAGTGGAGCGTATTACCAAGGTAATGATGTTGGCACTGTTTCTTTTGATCGTTGTGCTGGCAGTAAATTCGGTACGCCTGGATGGCGCTATGGAAGGTGTGAAATTTTATCTGGTGCCGAACCTGGATGCCATAAGAGAACGAGGACTGGGCACTGTTATTTTCGATGCCATGACCCATGCATTCTTTACGCTGAGTGTGGGCATAGGAGCCATGGAGATCTTCGGCAGTTATCTGAAGAGGGAGAGAAGCATTGGCGGCGAGGCTGCTAATATTGTTTTCCTGGATACCTTTGTAGCGATCATGGCGGGGCTGATCATTATACCTGCCTGCTTTGCCTATGGTGTACAGCCGGACGCCGGCCCATCCTTATTGTTTAAGACACTGCCCAATGTTTTTTCTAACATGGCAGGCGGGCGAGTGTGGGGAACAGCCTTTTTTATATTTATGTCCTTTGCGGCACTTTCCACCATCATTGCCGTGTTTGAGGAAATTATTTCGTTTTATATTGACCTGTTTGGATATTCCAGAAAAAAGGCGGTGTGCCTCAATCTGGTAGTGATCCCGCTGTTGTCACTGCCGGCGGTGTTTGGCTATAATATATGGTCTGGCATACACCCGCTGGGACTGGATTCCAGCATTATGGATCTGGAAGATTTTCTGGTTTCTTACAATCTGCTTCCACTGGGAAGTATGGTGTTTGTGCTGTTTTGTACCAGAAAAAATGGCTGGGGATGGCAAAAATTTATACAGGAAGTCAATGACGGAGAGGGCATGAAGATCCCGGGATGGCTGCAGAATTACATGGCCTATGTGCTGCCGGCGGTTATCGTGATAGTATATCTGAAAGGATATTATGACACATTTGCAGGACGAGGTCTGCATGTGTTGATCCCATGGATGATATTTGCTGTTGTGCTGTTGATGGCAATCTTTTTTATTGTGTTTGCCAAGACGAAGCTGGATGGGAAAGAAGTGAAGACTGGGTCTGGGACTTGAGAAATTGTTGCAAATGTCAGTTGACTAAGGTATTATATAAGCAGTGAGAGTTAAGTTTTTATTGATGAAATACTGAAAAAAAGAAAGGGATGATTTAATGGCTGTGGTACTGAAAGAAGATTACCAAAGAGCTTTGGAAGAACAGAAAAAAGAAGTTCGAGAGCTTGTAATGGTAGGCTTGGAACAGATAAAAGAGGGAAAAACAAAAGATTTTAATAGGGTATGTGACAGATTGGAGAAGAAATACAGAGATGAGGCGATATCAAATTAGAATTACGGAGTTGGCAGAGGAGGATATAGAAAATGCTGGCGATTATATTGCCCATAAATTGAAAAATCCGTCTGCGGCCGAAAGAACAGTAAGAGGGATTCGTGCAAAGATAAATTCTCTGGCAGACTTTCCAGAGAGAAATGAGTTGGATGAAGATGAGTTGCTTGCTGGATTGGGTGTCCGAAAAGATTATTATCGAAATTACAAGATTTATTATGTCATTGAAAAGGACACCATTTACATAGTTAGAATTTTGCATATGTTAGTCGATAGTAAAGCGTGGCTGTATCGGACATTTGGGTTGTAAAGTTTCATGGTACCATGTGATACCCAATATGATATCTATTTGGTTTGAAAATCAAAATAATATGGGAAATA
Organism: Clostridium sp. CAG:167; assembly: GCA_000433735.1. Lineage (GTDB taxonomy): Bacteria > Bacillota > Clostridia > Lachnospirales > Lachnospiraceae > Eubacterium_F. The sequence goes on along the minus strand of HF998355.1, from coordinate 107,438 downwards.
TGCGAAATAAATGGCATAAAATAGTAGACAAAGTGGTGCCGGGACAATATCCGTTCCGGCACCTTTTTTTATTGGCTATATGATGAGAATCACCGTATTTTCTGCGTGTGAATGATGTCAGATACATTGTCCTCTACGGAAGAGACATACAAAATGTACTGGTTCATAACGGACTCGATGGTCTGTCCCGGATCCTGCTGGCGGAAAAACTGTTCAAAAGTGGTAACAGCGTGGGCCATTGGATCACCAATCACAAAACATTCAATATCTGTTTCATCGAACTCCGGTGTGGTAAACTGCATGTTGATTTCAAACTGGTTGGAAGAAGACATGCCAAAGATCAAAAACATTTCATCTTTTTTTCCGGCAATGAGAAAAGAACAGTTGCAGTGAGCGTCCTGGTTGGCCAGTACCATTTTGTTACGGAACATTTCTACCAGTTCCGGCAATGGAACCGGAGAAATCGAGGATAACATATACAGGCGCTCAAAGGCAGTAACAGCTTGCTCACAGAAAGCTTTGTCTCCGGTGTAGGCCAGTAAGATGGTGTCATCAAAAGATTTGATCTTAGATCCTGTCTCCTGATCGGAAGCACCGGTCAGAGGAGAATCATCGCATTTGAGAACGATACGGTTGTTGGTTGCACAAGCAATGGCTAAGCCCATGGGAAAACCTCCTTTCGAATGGCAGCGGCTTCTCTTACCAGCTGTTCAATTTTATCAAAGTTCTTTTCCTGGATCAGGCTCTTTTTTACCATCCAGCTGCCGCCACAGCAGAGAACTTTGGGGGAAGCCAGATAATCACCTGCATTGTCAGCATTTATTCCGCCGGTTGGCATGAAGCGGATCTGGGAGAACGGAGCGGCCATAGCCTGGATCATAGGAAGTCCGCCGGCTGCCTCGGCAGGGAAAAATTTAACAGTGGAAAGGCCTCGTTTCACCGCCTGAGATACTTCTGAAGGAGTAATGCAGCCTGGAATCACAGGGATATCCCGGTTTAGACAATAGTCTACTATTTCCGGATCGAAGCCGGGACATACGATGAAAGAAGCACCGGCTTCTACGGCGTCCTGTACCTGTTTTATAGTCAGTATGGTGCCGGCGCCTACCAGCATATCCGGATATTCTTTTGTAATGGCCCGGATAGAGTCCGCTGCGGCTGCTGTACGGAAAGTAATCTCAGCGCAGGGAAGACCGCCGTCACAAAGCGCTTTTGCCAGAGGAAGGGCGTCTTTTGCATCATCCAGGACGACCACCGGCACGATGCCGATTTTTTCGAACCTTTCTTCTAATTGTGTTGTATTCATAAACATAACCTCCAAGTATCATGATACTTCTATTGTAGAGGAAAAAGGAAGATCAGGCAAGCAGGGATTAATCGAATATGAAAAACATTGCTTTTTAGGGGGAGACTATGTATAATCTTTGTTATATTGCTTTTTTATACATCCAAAGGAGGAAACCATGAATTTTTTAGAAGAACGAATCACGAGAGATGGCATTGTAAAAGAGGGGAATGTGCTGAAGGTAGACAGTTTTTTGAACCATCAGATGGATATTGAACTCTTTGACCAGATGGGAGAAGAATGGGCCAGAAGATTTAAAGACAAAAAGATAAATAAGATTCTTACTATTGAAGCATCCGGCATTGGAATTGCCTGTATTGTTGCGAAACATTTTCATGTACCGGTTGTTTTTGCCAAAAAATCTAAAAGTATCAACCTGGAAGGCGAGATGTACATTGCAGAGGTGGAATCTTTTACTCATAAATGCAAAAACCAGGTTATTGTATCTAAGAAATTCCTTTCGCCGGAGGATCATGTGTTGATCATTGATGATTTCCTTGCAAACGGTGCCGCTCTTCAGGGACTTATTTCTATTATTGCCCAGGCAGGAGCTTCAGTAGAAGGAATTGGTATTGCGGTAGAAAAAGGATTTCAGGTAGGCGGAAGTCTCATAAGAAATCTTGGTTATTCACTGGAGTCTCTGGCTATTGTAGATTCCATGAATGCAGAAACAGGAGAAATTGTATTTCGACAAGAGTAGAATGTAGAAAATAGGAGAAAATATCAATGAACAAGAAGAAAAAAGAAGGGGCAGCAGCCTCTATGGACAACATTTATAAATTAAATGGAAAAGTGCCGGTAGCCAAGGCAATACCGTTTGGATTGCAGCACATACTGGCGATGTTTGTAGCCAACATTGCACCGATTCTGATCGTGGCAGGTGTTTGCAACATTTCAGAGCAGGAAAAAGCGACTTTGATCCAGTGTGCCATGCTGATCGCAGGAATCGGTACTTTGATCCAGTTGTTTCCTGTGTGGCGGATTGGTTCCGGACTGCCTATCGTTATGGGAATCAGTTTTACCTTTGTATCTATTTTCAGTTACATCGGAGCCACCTATGGCTATGGCGCCATTATGGGAGCGGTGCTCATCGGCGGTATCATCGAGGGATGCCTGGGACTTCTGGCAAAATACTGGACGAAGATCATCACGCCGATCGTGTCTGCCTCTGTAGTGACAGCCATTGGTTTCTCGCTGCTGTCAGTAGGTGCTTCCTCCTTTGGAGGCGGTACGGGAGCGGAAGATTTTGGATCAGTAAAAAACTGGATCTTAGGTAGTATTACGTTGCTTTGCTGTATTTTGTTCAACCTTTTTGCAAAATCTTACTGGAAACAGTTATCTGTTCTGTTTGGACTGGTAGTTGGTTATATTGTAGCAATTCCCATGGGGATGGTGGATTTCTCATCTTTGTCCAGCACAGCAATCATTTCGTTTCCGCAGTTTATGCCGTTCAAGATGGAATTTAATATCAATGCCATTGTGTCTGTAACGCTGATCTTCCTTGTGTCGGCAACAGAAACTATCGGAGATACTTCAGCTCTTGCATCCTCTGGTCTGGGAAGAGATGTAACAGCAAAAGAGACCGCAGGATCCATTGCCTGTGATGGATTTATCAGTAGTATTTCATCCTTGTTTGGATGTCTGCCTATTACATCCTTCAGCCAGAATGTAGGACTGGTTGCCATGACCAAAGTAGTCAACCGCTTCACCATTGGAACCGGAGCAGTGATCATGATCCTGGCGGGAATCTTTCCGATCTTTGGTGCTGTTTTGGCAACCTTGCCAAATGCTGTGTTAGGCGGCTGTACCATCATGATGTTTGGAACCATCGTTGTCAGTGGACTTCAGATGGTTAGTAAATGTGGATTTTCCCATAGAAATATTACCATCGCGGCATTATCTTTAAGTGTTGGAATCGGATTTACACAGGTGCCGGAAGTGTTTGCTGTATTTCCAAAGATCGTGCAGACCGTGTTTGCTGAGAACTGTGTGGCAGTGGTATTTGTAGTAGCGTTACTGATGAATCTGATCCTGCCAAAGGAGATGGAAGAGTAAGCCTTTGTGGTGTGATAGTGTCACCGCAGTATGATATTAAATAAAAAAGGAAGTTCTATTCGTGAGAGACTTTAACGCAAAGCGTTTCCTGTCTCGACACGAAAGAACTTCCTTTTATTTTATAACTATCACAATGTGGTGAATGTATTAATATTTCATATCCTTCAAAATGTCACAGAAATCAAAGGTGGAGAAATAATCTTTTGGTGTTTCGCCACGGCGGATCATCTGGACACTGCCGTCTTCTTTCAGAAGAAGTTCCGGAGATTTCAGTTTTCCGTTGTAATTGTATCCCATAGCATATCCGTGGGCACCGGTATCGTGGATCACCAGGTAATCACCGATATCAATTTTTGGAAGCATGCGGTCTACGGCAAATTTGTCATTGTTCTCGCACAGAGATCCGGTTACATCATATTTGTGATCGCAAGGCTCGTTTTCCTTACCAAGGACGGTGATGTGATGGTAAGCACCGTAAATAGCAGGACGCATCAGATCGCAGGCACAGGTATTGAGTCCAATATACTCTTTATAAATGTGCTTCTGATGGATACATTTTGTTACCAGGTTGCCATATGGTCCCAGCATGAAGCGGCCCAGTTCAGTAAAGATAGAGATGTCACCCATTCCGGCAGGAACAAGGATCTCTTCAAACTGTTTGCGGACGCCCTCGCCAATCACGGCAATATCATTTGGCTCTTTGTCTGGTGTGTAAGGGATTCCGACACCGCCGGACAGGTTGATATATTTAATATTGGCACCGGTTTTTTCTTTGAGTTCCACTGCCAGACGGAATAAAATACCTGCCAGTGTTGGATAATATTCATTACTTACGGTATTGCTGGCAATAAAAGCGTGGATACCAAAGGTTTTGGCACCTAATTTCTGAAGTTTTTTGAAACCGTCGATCATCTGCTCTTTGGTAAAACCGTATTTGGCATCACCGGGGTTGTCCATGATATCGGTACCAAGTTCAAAAACTCCGCCCGGATTGTAGCGGCAGAAGATGGTCTCAGGGATACCAACATTCTCATTCAGATAATCAATGTGGGTGTAGTCATCCAGATTGATGTAAGCGCCCAGGTCGCTGGCTTTTTGATATTCAACTAAAGGAGTTACATTGGAAGAGAACATGATATCACTCTTCGTAAAGCCAAGTGCTTCTGACAGCATCAGTTCTGTCAGGGAAGAACAATCCACACCGCATCCTTCCTCCTGCAGAATTTTCAGAATAAACGGGTTCGGGGTTGCCTTTACAGCAAAATATTCGCGATATCCTTTATTCCAGGAAAAAGCTTTTTTCAAAGCTCTTGCGTTCTCGCGGATGCCTTTTTCGTCATAAATATGAAAAGGCGTTGGATATGTTTTTTCGATTTCTTTAACCTGCTCTAAGGTTAGAATGGGTTTCTTTTCCATTTGTGCGTTACCTCCAATATTTCTTTGCGTTCTTTCCATAGTATAAATTTTTTCGTCAAGGCTGTCAATTGGAAACTTTCCTTGACACAAAACAAATGTTTGTGTTATGCTCGATTCTGTATTCCTGCGTGCAGCAGGAGATAAGAAGCACTAGATTTGTGAATTGGTAAGTGAGGTTTGAGTATATGAGCAGTTATAATGGTAGTGATATTGTAATTCTGGAAGGGCTGGAAGCAGTTCGCAAGCGTCCCGGTATGTATATAGGAAGTACTGGCACCAGAGGACTCCACCATATGATATGGGAAATCCTGGACAATGGAATTGACGAGCATCTGGCCGGCTTTTGTACAGAATTGCACCTGACACTGAAAAAAGACGGTGGTGTCGTGGTAGAAGATAACGGCCGTGGTGTGCCGGTGGATCTTCATCCTGCCAAGAAAATCCCTACCGTGCGGGTGGTGTACACTATTCTTCACGCTGGTGGAAAATTCAACAGTGATGTGTACAAAGTATCGGGTGGTCTTCACGGTGTAGGAGCCTCTGTAGTGAATGCTCTTTCCAAAAAACTGACGGTAGAAGTGCGCCGTGATGGGAAAATTTATCAAGATGCCTATGAAAATGGAGGACATCCTATCACGGAACTGGAGCATGGGATGCTTCCGGTGGTTGGGAAATGCGCTAAAAGCAATACCGGTACGAAAGTCACTTTTTACCCGGATGATTCTATTTTTGAAACCGTAGAATTCAAACCGGAAACCATACGAAAAAAACTCAAAGAAATCGCTTATTTAAATAAAAATCTGAAGATCGTGTTCAAGGATGAACACACAGGAGAGGAAGAGACTTATTTAGAAGAGTTTGGAATCCAGAGTTATGTCCGTTATATCAACCGGGATGCAGTGCCTCTTCATAAGGATGTTGTTTATATTGAAGGGAAAAGTGGAGATATCGAAGTGGAAGTGGCATTCCAGTACACCCAGAATTACGGGGAACAGATCAATGCATACTGTAACCGTATCAATGTGGCAGACGGGGGGACGCTGGTGACCGGATTTAAGACAGCACTGACCCGTATCATGAACCAGTACGCCAGAGAACTGAATTTTCTCAAGAACAACGAGGATAATTTTGATGGTAAAGACATTCGTAACGGACTGGTGGCTATCGTGTCCATCAAGCACCCGGATCCTCAGTTTGAGAGCCAGACCAAAAATAAATTAGGCAACACAGATGCCAAAACAGCTGTAGATGAAGTGGTAAATATAGAAGCGCAGCGATATTTTGACAAAAATGTAGAAGTGCTGAAACGGATTCTGGAAAATATACATAAGTCCTTCAAGGCAAGAACAGCCAGCGACAAAGCCCGCAAAGGGGTGATGAAACAGCTGCTGGATGTAGATACCAAGAGTAAACTGGCAGCCTGTTCCTCAAAGAAGGCTGCAGAGTGTGAGATTTATATCGTGGAGGGAGATTCAGCCGGCGGTACAGTGAAGACTGCCAGAAACCGGAGAACCCAGGCGGTGCTGCCACTGCGGGGCAAGATCCTGAATGTGGAAAAAGCCCCACTGGAAAAAATACTCATGAATAACGAAATCAAGACCATGATCGCTGCGTTTGGCTGTGGTATCGGGGAAAATTTTGACATCAGCAAACTCCGCTATGACAAGATCATCATTCTGACAGATGCCGATGTAGACGGAGCTCATATCAGCACCCTGCTTTTAACCTTTTTCTACCGTTTTATGCCGGAGCTGATCTATCAGGGAAAAGTATACCGGGGACTGCCGCCGCTGTACCGGGTGTCTTATGACAAGCAGAAGGGCAGAAAAAAAGAAAAAGTATCCGAGTACCTTTTTAATGATTTTGAATTGGAAAAATTCCGTAAAACCGGACAAAAGATTACGGAACTCCAGCGGTACAAAGGTCTGGGAGAGATGGACGACACCCAGTTGTGGGAGACAACGCTGGATCCGGATAGCCGGATCCTGGCTCAGGTGACGATCAATGATACCGTAGAGGCAGATGAGGTAACAGATGTGCTGATGGGAAGCAATGTGCCACCGAGACGACAGTTTATTATGGATGAGGCAAAGTACGCCAATCTGGATATTTAAAAGGAGGAAGAATTCATGGATCAGATGAAAATAACACAGGAAAATGTAATTCAGCTGGATTTTGCGGAAGAAATGAAAAATTCCTACCGTGATTACGCCATGAGCGTAATCGTAGACAGAGCTCTGCCGGATGTGCGGGATGGATTAAAGCCCGTGCAGAGGCGTATTTTGTATGCCATGAAAGAACTGGGACTATCACCGGACAAGCCTCATCGTAAAAGTGCCCGTATCGTGGGTGATACCATGGGTAAATACCATCCTCACGGAGACAGTTCCATTTACGATGCCCTGGTACACATGACAGAAGAGTATTCGCTGAACGCACCGTTAGTCGACGGCCACGGAAACTTTGGATCCATTGACGGAGATGGCGCCGCTGCCATGCGATACACAGAGGCAAGACTGTCCACTGCCGCTATGACGATGCTTGACAACCTGGAAAAAGGTCTGGTAGATTTTATGCCAAACTTTGACGATAGCGAAAAGGAGCCGGTGGTACTGCCGGCTATGCTGCCCAACCTTCTCATTAACGGAACGACAGGAATCGCTGTAGGTATGGCTACCAACATCCCTCCTCACAACCCGGGAGAGGTGATCGACGCTGTGATCGCTTATATGGACCGGCCGGGGATTTCCATTGATAAATTGATGGATTATGTGCCGGCACCGGATTTTCCTACCGGGGGGACTATTGTCAATGCATCCCAGATGAGAGATATTTATGAAAGAGGAGAGGGAAGGATCCGTCTCCGGGCCAAAACCGAGATAGAAAAGGGAGAAAACGGAAGAAAAAATATCATTATTACCGAGATTCCATACACCATATCCGGCAACAAAGCAAAACTTGTGGAAACGCTGGTGAATCTCGCCAGAGAAAAGGTCTTTGATGAAATCTATGATGTGAGAGACGAGTCCTCTAAAGAAGGAATCCGCATTGTCGTGGAAGTGAAAAAAGACAGGGATATAAACAATCTTTTAAATGGACTCTACAAGAAAACACAGATGGAAGATACCTATGGTGTCAATCTGCTGGCCATCAAACCGGAGTCAGACGGAACCAGCCAGCCAAAGGTGTTTAATCTTAAATCCATGATAGAAGAATTTGTGCTGTTTCAGGAAGATCTGTATACAAAAGAGTACCAGTTCCTTCTGGCAAAAGCAAAAAAACGGCTGGAGATCGTAGAAGGTCTGATGAAGGCAACGGATGTGATCGACCTGATCATTGAGATCCTCAGGGGATCTTCCTCTGTGAAACAGGCAAAACAGTGTCTGATCCAGGGTGTGACAGAAGGAATCCGTTTTAAAAGCCAGGCCTCTGAAAAAGAAGCAGCCACCCTTTTATTTACAGAGCCACAGGCAGATGCTATTCTGGCCATGCCTCTGTCCAAGCTGATCGGTCTGGAGATTCTGAAACTTCATGAAGAAAATGAGGGACTTCTTTCTGATATCGCAGAGTATGAAAAAGTGCTGTCAGATGTGAAAGAACTTTACAAAGTGATCAAGACAAGACTGAGACAGTACAAAAAAATGTTTGCCAGAGAAAGACGCACCGGTCTTACGGATGATGTGGCAAAAGCTTATGTGGAAAAGGTTGTGATCGAAGACTTGTATGTGTGCATCGACCGTTTTGGGTATACAAAGGCAGTGGACGCTGGTGCTTTTGGCAGGGCAGCAGAAGAGACGAAGAAAGAGTATGTGCATGTGCTGAAGATAGAAAACACAGACAAACTCTGCGTTTTTACCAATAAAGGAAGAATGCACCAGGTAAAGATGGACAAGATACCACGCTGCAAGATGAAAGAAAAGGGAACGCTGATCCATTCACTGTGCAAAATGGAGAACGATGAAGAGGGAATTTTATATACCTCTTTTGCCGATCTGTTTGAGTCCATGCTGATGTTTGTAACAAAGACCGGATTTATCAAACTGGTGTCCGGCGTGGAGTTTGAGACCAACCGCCAGATGGTGGCAGCTACCAAGTTGGATGAGGGAGATGAAGTGGCGGCATTGCAGATGCTGTCAGCCGGTGAGGTGCTGTCCGGAAACAAAAAAGTAGTGATTTTGACAGAAAAGGGACTTTCTCTTGGATTCCAGTTGGGAGAAGTCAGCGAATTTAAGAAAACAAGCCGGGGTGTCAAGGCGATCACGCTGGAGTCAGGAGACCGGGTGGCTTTTGCAAAGGCACTGGAAGCGGATGCAGAGACATTTGAATATAATGGAAAGACACTGAACGCCCGCAGAGTGAGAAACCGCAAGAGGGCAGCAAAGGGGCAGAAGGCCACACTGGAATAACAGATCTTTTATAAAAAATAAAAAAAGACTAAGATTGCCGGCACTTCTACCGATAAATATTATAGAGGATGTGAAAATCTTCAGAAATCGCCAGCAGAAGGAGGAATTATTATGAGAATTGATGCTTATATTCAGGTAAATCAGCTCTATCATACAAGTAAAACGAAGAGCAAAGCGAATACAGCAAATTCAGACAGCAGAGATTCGTTGGAAATATCCAGCTATGCCAATGCATATCAGGTAGCAAAGAAAGCTGCAGGCGAAACTGTTTCCCAGGGAACAGATGTGCGGATGGATAGAATCAATGATATTAAAGCAAGAATGGAAGCAGGATCCTATCATGTGTCTGTAGAAGATGTAGCAGACAAAATGACAGATCTTCTGACCAGATAGTGATACAGGAGGAATTCGTGTGGCCAGCTTGATGGAAGAGTTGATGGAAACGCTGGATGCTGAGGAAAAACTGTACCAGGAGTTGATTCCTGTTGAGCAGGAAAAGACAAGAGCAATCGCCGGTACAGATCTGGAAGCGATGCGCCGGATCGTAGAAAAGGAACACGAACTGGTGGACAAAACCCAGCATCTGGAAAATGTTCGTAAAAGGATTGTGCTGGATATTGCCACGGTGTTAGGAAAAGACCCGGACAAGATGACATTAGCGTCACTGGCCGATGCTTTGAAAAAACAGCCGGAGGATCAGAGAAAACTGCAGATGGTGCATGATCGGTTAAGGAAAACAGTGATGCAGCTGCAGGATATCAATCAATCCAATGAAAATTTACTGAGAGAAGCCATGGAAATGGTTGAATTTAATATGAATGTAATCAGAAGTACACGGATGTCTTCAGGAAGCAGCAACTATGCAAGTGATGCCTCGGAGGTTTATGGAACCGCACCGCAGCAGGGCATGTTTGATGCAAAACAGTAAAAGGCATTCGTGTCTTTTGTTAGAATAAAGAACAGAAAGGAGAGGAAACAATGGGAAATCTCATGACGAGTTTTAATGCCGGAGTATCGGGACTGCATGCGGCGCAGGCGTCTTTGAATACTACCTCACATAACCTGGCCAATGCACAGACCACCGGTTATGTAAGACAGCAGACCATTGTGACGGATTCTTTTTATCAGACCAATCTGGGAATGCATGATGATATGCTCCAGGTAGGTACCGGAACAGCCATTGTCAAGACCAGACAGATCCGAAATGAATTTCTGGATGCAAAATACAGACTGCAGCTGGGCCGGCAGAACTTTTATGAGCAGAATGAAAAGACCGTATATGAAATAGAAGATATGATGGGAGAACTTCACGGAGAGGAGTTCCGTACATCTATCGCAGACTTGAAAGCAGCACTCAGCACACTGTCAGAGAATCCGGATAGCATCGTAAATAAAGACCAGATCGTCTCCATTGCACAGCAGTTTGTGCAGAGGGCGCAGGTACTGTGGGATGAATTAAGTTCCTATCAGACCAGCTTAAACGATGAGGTGACCAGACAGGTAGACCAGGTAAACAGCCTGGTGTCCCAGATCCGGGATTATAACAAAAAGATCCAGAAATATGAGGCCACAGGACAGCCGGCCAACGATTACAGGGACAAGAGAAACCAGTGCCTGGATGAACTTGCCACCATCATTAATTTTGAGACTAATGAAAGTCCTAATGGGACCATTACTATATATTCAGAGGGTGCTTATCTGCTGGATGACAGCAATCAGTATTATTTGGAGACTGCGTATGAGAGTGAAACTTCCAGACTGTTAAAACCGGTATGGGCATCCGGCGGAGAGTATTATGTCCGTGGCGAACTTACCTATTCGTCCAAGACAGATACAGATGTGGGATCCTTGAAGGGAATCCTGGTATCCAGGGGAAGTTTTGTAGCCAAGTACACGGATACCCCGGTTAAGCCGGACAGCGAAGATGCCAAGTATCAGCTGGCTGACGGTACTTTTGACCAGGCAGCATATGATGCCGATTATAAGCAGTTCCAGAAAGATGTGGAAGTTTACAATGATACGGTAGGATGTTCTGTCGTAATGACGGTGCAGAGCCAGATCGACATGCTGGTTCATGGAATTGTTACAAAAGTAAATGATGCCCTGTGTCCCAATAAAGAACTGACACTGGCAGATGGAACTACCATCAAAGTGCTGGATGAAGACAAGACTTTGATCGGTGATGATAAAAACAGCACCATCGGAACAGAGTTGTTCGCAAGAAGAAGTATGCCTCGTTATGAGAAAACAACGGTAACGGTCAAGGCAGAAGACGGAACAACGTCCGATATAGAAGTTTATAAATATAACGAAGAAGACCCGGAAGATACTTATTCCTTGTACACCATCGGCCAGCTGGTGATGAATCCTACTGTTTTGCAGGATTCATCTACCATTCCTACCAAGTATTCAGAGACCAGTGGAAAATATGGCGGATATGCCAACCAGGAACTGGCAGGGATTGCGGATTCCTTCAATGAAAAATTAGGTACTCTGAATCCGAATGCGCTGACGACTTACAGTGCACTGGATTTTTATGTGGGGATCTGTGGTGATCTGGCCAACAACGGAAGTGTCTGGAAAGGAATTGTGGAAAACCAGACCGTCACCGTAAACGGACTGGAAGAAGAAAGACAGAATGTAATGGGCGTTTCCACGGAAGAGGAATTGTCCGATCTGATCAAATTCCAGCGATGCTTTGATGCATCCTCCCGATATATTACAACTATATCGGAAATGCTGGAATACATTATCGAGAAGTTAGGAGGTTGATCCCATGGCATCAACATTTGGTAGTTTTGAAATTGCAAAATCAGGAATGATGACATACAATCAGGCATTGCAGGTTACATTCCATAATGTGGCCAATGTGGAGACAAAGGGATATTCCAAACAGACGGCCAACATCACATCCATGGTAGGAAACAAATCTTCCATGATCGCACAGGGATTTGGTGTTACGGTTACGGATATCAGCAGAAGCCGTAATGAATACTATGATACCAAGTATCAGCTGACTAATACAAGTTACAACCGTTATAAAACAGAAGCGTATTATCTCAGTGCCCTGCAGGATCAGATCTGTGGAAATGTGACATCGGATGATAAAGTAAATCTTACAGATGCGTTTGATACCTTCACAGATGTATTGAGTCATCTGGTAGGAAATCCAAACAACAGCACCATCCGGACTCAGGCAACAACGACAGCCCAGACTTTTACGGAGTATGTAAATGGAGTGGCTACGAAACTCCAGTCTCTGCAGGCAGAGGCCAACACAGAGATTAAGACCTGCGTAGATCAGATCAATGCTTATGCAAAAAAGATCACATCTTTGACGCGGCAGATCAATACCATCGAAGCATACGGCAATACGGCCAATGACCTGAGAGACCAGAGAAGTCTTATGATCGATGAACTGTCTCAGTTTGTATCGGTGGAAACCTTGGAAAAAGCACCGGCAGACGGTGTGGGAGAGACTCAGTACTATGTGTATGTAGGCGGACAGATGTTGGTAGATACCTACAATGTGAATGAACTGGTAGTAAAACAGAAAGATACGGTCAGCAATATAAATGATATTACAGGATGTTATGATGTTGCATGGGCAGATGGATCCAGTTTTTCACCTTATGCATCCAGTCTGGGAGGAAGACTGCAGGCGTTGTTCGAGATGCGTGACGGAAATAATGCTACAGTGGTAGACGGAACTATTACTGCTTATGATGCAGGCACTAAAAAATTAACCGTTGAAAATACAAACTGCAATGATCTGCTGACTTTGAATATTCCGGCCAGCGATGGTGAGATCACCATCAATAACCGTCGTTATGCATACAACAGTTTTGAAGTAAAAGTAGATGCAGACGGTAAATATACTTATGAGTTTAACTTGAAAGATACCAATGACGAATTGATGCAGATCGCAGTGGATAAAAGTTATACGGCTCATGCAGGAACCTCGGTGAATGCCAAGGGAATTCCTTATTACATGGCACAGTTGAATGAGTTTGTCAGAACATACGCTCAGGAATTTAACCGGATCCACAAACAGGGACTGGATCTGAATGATGAGGCGGGCATAGACTTTTTCAATGCCACTATTCCTGCCAACGGCAAGAATTATGTAATGAATGAAAGCGTGAACGGACTGGATCAGGGATTTACCTCGATTGTAGGAAACCCGGATGCAGATGGAAAATACCAAGGATCTTATTATTACATGACAGCGCTGAATTTTACAGTGACAAAAGAAGTGATGGAAGATTCAAACAAGATTGCCTGCAAGGCCAATGGAAATGGACCCAATGTAGGAAATGATAACGGAGACAACATTCAGAAATTGTCAAAACTGAAAGATGATTCCCAAATGTTTGTCCATGGTGAACCGGATGCCTTTTTACAGTCTATGACCTCGGCGCTGGGAGTAAATGCCAGCAAGGCCAGCACTCTGGAGAAGAGCGAGAGCAATCTTTTGTATTCTATCGATACCAACCGTAAATCCGTTTCCGGTGTGGATGAGGATGAAGAGGGATCCGATATGATCGTATTCCAGAATATGCTGAAGAATCAGTATAAAGTGATTTCTGTTATGAATGAAGTATTAGACAAGTTGATCAATGAAATGGTGTAAGACTGAAAGGGGGACATAACCGTGCGTGTAACAAATAATATGATGCGAAACAATTCTACGCTGAACATGCAGAAAAATAAAGTGGCTTATGATAAGTATCTTCAGCAGTATACAACACAGAAAAAGATCCAGCGTCCTTCGGACGATCCGACCATTGCAGTCCGTGCACTGAAATATCGGACGACTATATCCGAGATTGACCAGTATCTGAAAAATATTGAAGATGCTACTTCCTGGATGGATGCAACGGAAACAGTATTAAAGGATATAGATAAGCGTCTGGACACTATGGTAGATGTGTGTACCGAGGCGGCCACCGGCACCGTGAATGCCAAAGACCGTGAGAACCTTGTAAAACAGTTACGGGAAAATGCATCTTACATTTTTGAGCAGGATGCCAATCAGGATTATGCAGGACGCTACCTGTTTACCGGATACAGAACGGATGTGCCACTGTTGTTTGAGGAAAATCAGACCAATGTTACATACCATATCCAGGAAAAACTGGAGATCAATGACATAAATAAGTATGAGTATGTTTATGGACAGCCGGTTTATGATGATGCCAAGACGGACCAGGATTATGCCCAGGAAGCGTCCAAGTTCCAGACAACCCACCGCATCCTTGTATCCTATGACAATTGCGATGATGCAGGGGTAGTGATCCGGTACAAAGATAAAGATGGTAACGAACAGACGGTG
>HF998355.1:65744-92857 GCA_000433735.1 Clostridium sp. CAG:167 | reverse complement strand
AAATAAAAAAATCGGAGACGACACCGTGTTCAATGAACACCTTCAGCCGGGAGACGATGAGATCTACTTTGTAGAAGAGACAGGAGAACTGGTATTTGGAGATAAGATTTACGATAAGATCCGTGGCGGCTCTGATCTCCAGGTAGAATATGAGAAGACGAAGTTTAACAAAGGTCAGATCCGGCCGGAGCATTATTTTGACTGTACAACTACGGACAACGGAACAGGCAAGACCATCACATATAATACGACGGATACCCAGACAATCCGTTATCAGATTAACTTCAGCCAGACCCTGGTAGTCAATACACAGGCATGCAACAGTATAAACACATCAATCTACCGGCATGTGGATGAAGTGGCAAATATCTGCAACGATCTGGATGTAATGGAGCAGAACCTGGCAGCAGTTAAAAAGAGAATTGATGACTGCAATGCAGGAGACACAGACAAGCTGGCTGACTTAAATGAATTGAAAGATCAGCTGACAACACAGATCCAGCTGCAGAACACCGTGCTTCAGAAAGCACTGGGAGGCACGATTACTATGCTGCAGGGACAGAAAAATGATATCAATGTAGCCCTGGCAGACCATGGCTCCCGTTACAGCCGTCTCCAGATGACGGAAAACAAACTGAAGCAGCAGAGAACCGACACAGATGAGGCAAAAAGTGATAATGAGAATGCAGATTTGGGTAAAGCCTATATTAATTTCAACGAAGCAGATCTTTTGTACCAGGCAACCTTAAATGCCACTTCAAAGATTCTGGGACAGTCACTACTGAATTTCATTTAAAAGAAGGCAAGGAGAGGTAGCATATGTTAGTAAAAACAAGATTTTTCGGAGAGGTAGATCTTCCGGAAGAGAAGATTCTCACTTTTGAACACGGCTTGATTGGATTAGGCGAGTACAAAAAGTTTACGATTCTTTACGATTGTGATAAAGAAGACAGCAATATTTCCTGGCTCCAGAGCGTAGAGGAACCGTCTTTTGCACTGCCTGTTATCAAGCCATGGCTGGTAAAAGAAGACTACAACCCGGTTGTAGAAGATGAACTTCTGAAACATATAGGTGAATTGACAGAAGAGAATCTTGTTATTTTGACCACCATGACCGTGCCGGAAGATGTAAAACAGATGTCTGTAAACTTAAAAGCACCGATCATCATCAATGCAGACACCCGCAAGGGAGCACAGATCATCTGTGAAAATGATGATTATGAAGTGAAATACAAAGTGTATGATGTCCTCAATGAAAAAAAGGAGGGCTGTTGATATGTTAGCATTAGCAAGAAAGGTAAATGAATCCATCGTGATCAATGACAATATAGAGATCACGGTGCTGGAAGTCAAGGGGGATCAGATCAAACTCGGTATTGATGCTCCGAAAAGCGTGCCGGTCTACCGCAAGGAGCTGTACGTACAGATCCAGGAGGCTAATCAGGCAGCTGTGAATACACCGGGGCCAAAGGCTCTGGGAGACATGATGAATGGGAAAAATGCCTGACATCAAATTTAGTTAGAGGGGTTAACTTTCGAAAACGGATAGCCGATAGTTACTATAGATTAGGGAAAATGTTTCTTTTTAATACACACGGAGGTGTTAGATATGGATATGGAAAATATCGCAAATGTAAACGCAAATTATAGTGCGTCGGAAAGTCACAAAGTAACTAGTGCACCGGCAGAGACGGTACACACAGCAGCGACGACAGTTTCAGAGGCAGCGGAAGCAATGACAAGGACTGTGATGGCTTCCGGAGCCAGTGGCGAAGCGGATACGAACGGAAAAGAGCACAAGCCAAGTGAAGCAACCATTGATGATGCTGTCCGCAGTGCTAATCGCCGCATGGAGCATACTCGTTGTGAGTATTCCTACCATAAAGAGACAAATCGTGTTTCCATCAAAGTGATCAACGAAGATACGGATGAAGTGATCCGGGAGATCCCGCCGGAGAAGTCCTTAGACATGCTTCAGAAAATGTGGGAGATGGCCGGAATTTTAGTAGATGAAAAAAGATAAGGAGGTGCAGATATGGGAATTCGTATGAGTGGATTGTCCTCCGGAATGGACACAGAAGCCATTGTAAAGGAATTGATGTCCGCCCAGAGCCTGAAGAAAAATAAAGTGGTAAAGGCAAAGACAAAATTGGAGTGGACTCAGACAAAGTGGGCAGATCTGAATACGAAACTGACAGGTCTGTACAACAATTTTGTTACCAAGATGCAGTTATCTACTGCTTATAAGACCAAGAAAACAACGATTTCCGATACCAGCAAGGCAAGTGTTTCTGCAAAGACCAATGCGGTAAACGGAAGTTATACCATGGAAGTAAAAAATATTGCCACAGCCCAGTATCTTACCGGAGCAAAGATTGATGCCTCTGCTACGGATAAGTTAGTAGATCTGGATTCGTCTCTGTTGAACAAGGAGATCAGTATTACTACAGGTGGAACAACTACCAAGTTTGCTGTAACAGCAGATACTACGCTGAAAGATTTTACTTCTGCATTGCAGAATGCCGGCTTGAATGCCAGCTTTGATGATGCTCAGAAGAGAATCTTCATCAGTAGTAAAGACAGTGGCGTTGCCAATACTTTTTCCATTTCTACTTCCGGACTTAGCAATGCGGAGGTGACGGCAAGAGGTGCGCTTTGCGAAGCGGCAGGGTACAGCAATATGTCCAACACCAACAAAGCCAGTTTTGATGAGGCCATGCAGGCTTTGCAGACTTCCGGAGTAGGCACAGATGACTACAATAAGGCACTGGATACCATTGCCAAACTTTCATATGATACAAAGAAAGCGTCTGCTGATACAGCAGCAGAGACCTATGTAAAGGCGAAACTTTACAGCGAGAAGTACAGTGAGTACGAAGAGAAAGCAAGAGAAAGTCTGAAGAATACATACTTGGATGATGATGGAAATCTGAAGACAGGCAAGACACAGGAAGACTATGATAAAGCAGTTGCCAAAAAGGCGGACACGGATACGGTGTCTTACATCAGTTCCCAGTTGAAGGAGGATGATGTGAAACTGCAGATTGAAGAAGCTGCTTTTTCGGGCAAAACAGAAGCAGATATGGCAGATTTCAGTGAGAAGGCTGTAAGCAAGTATTATTCATCCGGCGTGAAAGCGTTTACCGGTATGGATGGTGTAGATGAAGACAGTGAAAAAACGAGAATGGCTGCCTATACAGAGAAGTATGCATCTGTTACAGACCGTAATGAGGCGTTGAGCAGTTCTGCCCTGACTAGTCTTGGTTTGGCAGATATATCCGTAGATGCAGACGGCAAGGTGACAGTAAATGGCGGAGCCAATGACAGTGCCAATACATCCATTCCGACAGGTATGGCTTTGATCGAGGGATCTGACAGTAAGATCATCCTGAATGGTGCAGAACTTACATCCTCTTCTTCTGTCGTATCGGCCAACGGATTGGAGATCAGTCTCACCAGTGTTACCAAGGAAAATGAGTCGGTTACTTTTTCGGTAGCAACAGATACAGATGCAATCTATGACTCTGTTAAGAGTTTCCTGAAAGAGTATAATTCTGTCATGAAAGAGATGAATACGCTGTATAATGCTGACTCGGCGAAAGGCTATGAGCCGCTGACCAGCCAGGAAAAAGAGGCTATGTCAGATGATGAAGTAAAAGAATGGGAGACAAAGATCAAAAATTCCCTTCTTCGCAGTGACTCTACACTGGGAAGTATTATCAACGCTATGCGCAGTGCCATGCAGACGACAGTAGAGTATGACGGCGGAACTTATGCATTGTCCAGCCTGGGAATCATGACATCCACAGACTATACAGAGGGAGGACTCCTTCATATCTATGGTGATCCGGATGACAGTGTGTACTCTGCGAAAGACGATAAATTGAAGAAAGCATTGGAAGAAAATCCGGATGTAGTTATTGCTACTTTGACGGGTGTGTTCGGTAATCTTCGCCAGACTATGAGTGATAAGATGGCAGGAAGCAAATACAGCAGTTCCATGACTTTCTACAATGACATCAAGATGAAGAGCGATGTGAAAGATTATGAGTCTGACATCAAAGACTGGGAGGACAAACTGGCAGAAATGGAAGATGCTTATTATTCCAAGTTTACTGCCATGGAGACGGCTCTTGCCAAATTGCAGTCCCAGCAGAGTACTATGTCCGGTTTGTTCAGCAGTTGATGTGGAATTTGCATAAAATTCGCTTAAATAAGGAGATTATATATGAATCAGGATACCATTAATGCGTATCAGCGTAATGCAATATTGACAGCATCGCCGGCAGAACTTACTTTGATGTTGTATGACGGAGCGATCAAGTTCTGCAATATTGCGATTATCGGTATTGAGAAAAAGGACATGGAAAAAGCACATGTGAATTTGAAAAAGGCTCAGGACATCATTACCGAACTTCGGGTGACGCTGGATCACAAGTACCCGGTATGGGAAGATTTTGACCGTGTGTACGATTATATTTACCGGAGACTGGTAGAGGCCAATATGAGCAAAGATATAGCGGTTGTAGAGGATGCACTGAAGTATATCCGTGAAATGCGGGACACCTGGAAGGAAGTAATGAAAGCGGCGCCGGCTGGCAGCAAACAGCCTAAATAGTGCCTGCGCAAAAGGAGATGGCTATGGAGAGGCAGAACAGTGTTTATGTGCGAATGCTGGAAGATGTGCTGAAGAAGAAAGAGCATCTTCTCAGAGATATCCTGGAACGTACCAGGGAACAGGAAGCACTTTTGAAGCAGGAGGAACTGGATCAGGAGCGTTTTCATGAGATCCTGGAAGAGAAGGGGCGGTGGATTGAGGCGCTGAATGAGATGGATGAAGGGTTTGATACACTTTTTGCTAAAGTGGAGTCGGAAATCCGCAGCCACAAGGATCAGTATAAAGAAAATATCCAGCGCATGCAAAAAAGCATTGTGATTGTTTCGGAGTATGGCATGAAGATCCAGGCACTGGAGAATCAGAACAGCGAGAGGTTAAAGGCATATCTGTCTGCAGAGCGGAAGAAGATCCGTGAATACCACATGAACAGCCAGACGGCATCCAGATATTACCGGAATATGACCAACACTCATATACCGGAGCAGTCCTTTTATTTCAATCAGAAAAAATAAATACGATATCAGGACAGGTTTTGCCTGTCCTGGTTTTGGTTAAGGAGGAAAACATGACAATAAAATGTGAAACCCTGCGGGCAAAGGATGGTCACCCGGTCCCGGTGCTGAGGAGCGAGAGAGGCGTCAGACATCTGGGCAGCCTGTACTCGGGACGGTATGCCGCCTTTGTGTGGGGAAAGAAATGGTTGTCTGACCGGACGGAAAATCTGATCCTGTTTGGTATGGGAGACTGCCAGATCCTGTTAGAGGCAGCGGATAAAGTGCCGGGAAAGGTTTTGGTACTGGAGCCGGAGGATAAAGTGTATCAGGCCATGAAAAGCAGTAATCTGTACAAAAAGGCGGTAAAAAACAAAAGAATACATATTTTCAGTATGGCAGAACTGCCGGCACTGGAAAAGGAAGTAAAGGATCTGCTGGATGATGACTGGGTAGAACGGACTATGCTTAGTATGCATCCGGGATATGTGGGATGGTATGAGGATGAACTTGCCAGGCTGCAGCAGATCTGCCAGACAGTCTGTGATGATATCACCTTTATGCGGGCACCGTTAAAAAGATTTATGGCAGCGATGATCAGCAATCAGATACAGAACTTCCGGATCATGGAGCAGGGTGTTCCGCTGGCGAGACTGAAAAAAGACTGGGATGCGGATATCCCGGTGATACTGGTGTCGGCAGGACCGTCTTTGGAGAAAAACATAGAAGAATTAAAGAGAGTGGAGCAAAGAGCCTTGATCTGGTGTGTGGATGCTGCTCTGCCTACTATGTTGGCACATGATATTGTGCCGGATCTGGTGGCTAGTGTGGATGCGGGAAAGGATCTGGCTTGTTTTGCAGACCCGAGAAGCAAGGAGATTCCGGTGCTGGCATCTTCCAATACCAGAACGGAATTTCTTACATCTAACCAGGCACCTAAGATTTGGGGATACGACCATGAACAGATCCGGATGATGCAGAAGAGGGCAGGAATTCCGGAGGCACAGGTGCCATACTATCTGGGAGTTTCCACGGCTATGTATGCGTCGGCAGTAGAACTGGGGGCAAAGAAATTGATCTTGATCGGTCAGGATCTGGCTTTTGCAGACAGCGGTGCCAGTCATGTGGCAGGCAGGGATGAATCAGCCTATCCGGTAGAAAAGATCGAGACAGAAGGATACTATGGTGGGACAGTGTGGTCCCGCATGGACTGGATGGAATTTAAAAAATGGTTTGAAAAGATGATGGATCGCTATCCGGGGGTAAAGGTGATCAATGCCACGGAAGGGGGCGTGCATCTGGAGGGCAGCACCCGGGAGACGCTGAAGCAGGTGTGCGATGCCCTGCCGTCGAAGAAACATGCATTTAGAAACAGGCTGGAAAGTGCAGATAACCAGATTCACCCGGAAGAGGGCATGAAAATGGAAGAGCAGATGTACCGATGTGGGGAAGATATAAAGCAGATCCGCCAGTGGGGGTATCATAAAACTTTCTTTGAAGAGGATTACAGGCAGATACCGGTAATGGATATGGTCTTGTCCTATATGAAGATAGTGGATGCAGAGCGGGAAGAACGGTTTGAAAAGGCACTTGACTTTGTGGAGGATCAATTGCAGAAAGGGGGATTTTTGGCATGAGTACTTGGCAGGAGATAGCAGACCTTTTTTACGGGGAGCAGGCAGAAGAAGGAATGAATGCATTTATGGCACAGGCAGGACAGCTTAGTGCGCTGCCTCAGGCGGCAGAGATAGTGAATCCTTTATTTGATGCCCTGGAACAGGGAGATTATCTGTACGCGGCAGATCTTTTGCTCTATGAAACAGAAGACAAAAAAAATCCTGAAAAAAAATTTGATCTGGGGGTTAAGTAACAAAAAAAGGCTCCGATATATATAATGTCAGAGAGAAAGAAACAATCTCTTACAAGGATAGTAACGAGGGAAGCGGACCGACATCATTGCAGGGCCCGCAGTGAGAAGTGTCACTTCTCTCGATATTATAAACAATTAAAAACAATCCGCAAAGGGAATTGCGGCGAATTACAAGGAGGTAATCATTATGATCGTACAACACAACATTACATCAATGAACGCTAACAGACAGTTAGGAATCGTAGGAAACAACCTGGCTAAATCTACTGAGAAACTTTCCAGTGGATACAGAATCAACCGTGCAGCTGATGATGCAGCAGGTCTTGCTATTTCTGAGAAGATGAGAGCTCAGGTTCGTGGCTTGAACCGTGCATCTGATAACGCACAGGATGGTATTTCTCTTATCCAGACAGCTGAAGGTGCTATGGATCAGCAGCATGCTATTCTTCAGAGAGCTCGTGAGCTGGTAGTTCAGGCATCTAACTCTGGTGTATTGGATAAAGACAAAGATAACGATTTCCAGAAGATTCAGGACGAGTTGAACGAGATCGGTAAAGAGTTTGAGCGTATCAACACTGACACTGAGTTCAACAAGAAAAAACTGTTGGATGGCAACTATAAGAACCAGTATTTCCAGGTTGGTGCAAACCAAGAGCAGGGTATCTCTGTTTCTATCGATAAAACAGCTTGGGCTAATCCTACTGTTACTGGCGGAGATGGTAAAGCGAACTCTGCAGTTATCGATACTATCGATGATATGATCAAGAGTGTAACAACTGAGCGTTCAAAACTTGGTGCTGTTCAGAACCGTCTTGAGTACACTGTTAAAGTGGATGACAACACAGCAGAGAACATGCAGTCAGCAGAGTCTCGTATCCGTGATACTGATATGGCAGACGAAATGACAAAATTCTCCAAGGAGAGCATCTTGCAGCAGGCAGCTACTTCTATGCTGGCTCAGGCAAACCAGGCAAACCAGGGAGTACTTTCTCTGTTACAGTAATCTTTACTGGTTCGGAGGCTGCGTAAGCGGCGTCATAATGAATTTGTACGAAAAGAGAGAGATCATTGGTCTCTCTCTTTTTTTCTTGGAAATAAAGTCTTTTTTATGGTATGATAGAAGAAAAATAAGAACGAACAAATACGAAAAAGGTATGGATAAGAAGATGGATCAAAGGAAGAAGATACTGTTTATTACCGGCACGAGAGCGGATTACGGAAAGATCAAGCCTATCATGCAGAGGATGGAGAGGATGCAGGACAGATATGAGGTGTTTGTCTATGTTTCCGGTATGCACCTTCTGCAGAAATATGGCAGTACCTACAGAGAGGTACAGAAGGATGGATACAGGAACACCTATGTTGCTTTTGAACAGGTAATGACCGACAACATGAGTCATAATCTGGGGGTGGTGTTGATGAATCTGGCCCGTTATACAGAAAAAATCCAGCCGGATATGATCGTAGTACATGGAGACCGGATCGACGCACTGGCAGGTGCCATTACCGGGGCATTGAATAATATTTTGGTGGCACACATTGAGGGAGGCGAGATCTCCGGCACCATTGATGATTCCATCCGGCATGCTATCTCTAAGTTTGCTCACCTGCACTTTGTGTGTAATGAAGAGGCCAGGAAAAGGCTGCTTCAGATGGGGGAACAGCCGGAGAGGGTCTTTGTCATAGGATCCCCGGATATTGATATTATGCTGGGAGGAAATCTGCCTTCTCTGGAGCAGGCTTGTGAAAGATATGAGATAGAGTTCGATTCTTACGGCATTTTTATGTATCACCCGGTGACTACGGAAGTGGAAGAACTGGCAGACCATATTCATCAGGTAGTGGAGGCGTTGCTTCAGTCCGGGGGAAATTATATAGTTGTTTATCCTAACAATGATAATGGAACAGAGATTGTTTTGAATGAAATCGGCCGGCTGTATGGCAACAAGCATTTTCGGATTTTTCCATCTATCCGTTTTGAGTATTTCCTTACTTTTTTGAAGAATGCCAGTGTCATCGTAGGAAACTCCAGTGCCGGCATTCGTGAAAGCGGTATCTATGGAATCCCGGCTATCGACATTGGAAGCAGACAGCAGGGACGGTATGATATGGAACAGTTAAAAAATATCCAGCACGCAGAGGAAAATGTGCCGGACATTCTGGATAAACTGTCCCGGGTCAGGGAACACAGGATCCAGGCGGAAGGATTTGGCGGCGGCAACAGTACGGAACTGTTTTTTGATGTATTAGACCGTCAGGATATATGGAATCTGGATATCCAGAAAACCTTTGTAGACATAAGGGGGCTAAGAAGGTGAAGAAAAAGTTTTACATAGGAGATATATGTGTGGGAGACGAAAAACAGGCACTGGTGATCCCGGAGATCGGTATCAATCATGAGGGAAGTCTGACGGTTGCCAAAGAGATGGTGACGGCGGCATACCGGGCCGGGGCACGGCTGATCAAGCATCAGACCCATGTAGTAGAAGATGAGATGTGCCGGGTGGCAAAGAATGTGATTCCCGGCAATTCTTCCGATTCAATCTATGACATTATGGCCAGGTGTGCGCTGGATGAAGGGGAAGAAAGAGAGTTAAAGGCATATACAGAAAGCCTGGGAATGGAATTTATCAGTACGCCTTTTTCCAGAGCAGCGGCAGACAGACTGGAGCGCATGGGGGTAAAGGCATACAAGATTGGCTCCGGAGAATTGAACAATGATCCGCTTGTGGAGCATATTGCTGAGTTTGGAAAGCCTATGATCGTGTCTACCGGAATGAATGACCTTAAAAGTGTAGCAAAAGCGGTGAACATTATGGAGAAGTATGGTGTTCCGTATGCGATGATGCATACGACGAATCTGTACCCTACTAAGCCGCAGTGGGTCCGGCTCGGCGGGATGCAGGAAATGATGAAAGAGTTCCCAGATGTGCCGGTTGGTCTCTCTGACCACACGCTGAATAACAATGCTTGTATTGCAGCGCTGGCTCTTGGTGCAGATCTGGTGGAGCGTCATTTTACAGATGAGATGGCGAGAACCGGTCCGGATATTATCTGTTCGATGGACGAGGAGGCTTGTGGGGAACTGCTTCAGGCGGCCAAAGAAGTGCCGTTGATGCGGGGAGGAACCAAGGGGGCACTGCCGGAAGAACAGGTGACTATTGACTTTGCTTTTGCCACCGTCGTAACCATTGCACCGGTGAAAAAAGGAGAGGTGTTTACCAAAGAAAATATCTGGGTCAAACGGCCGGGAACCGGTGAAATACCTGCCAGAGAATATGAAAATGTGCTGGGGAAAAAAGCGGCGGAAGATATTGCCGTGGATACGCAGATAACAAGAAATATGGTGGAATAGATAAGGAGAAGAATGGCCTGTGAAGGGGAAGATATTAGCAATCATACCAGCCCGGGGAGGAAGCAAAGGAATCCCAGGGAAAAATATAAAAGAGTTAAACGGAAAACCGTTGATGGCATATACCATTGAAGAGGCATTAAAGTGCCCGGAGATTGACCGGGTTGTAGTTTCGACAGACAGTAAAGAGATTGCTCAGGTGGCAGAAAAATACGGTGCCGAAGTACCATTTATGCGGCCGGCCCAACTGGCAGCCGATACGTCTAAAACTATCGATGCGGTATGGGATGTGCTGGACCGGCTGGAAGAAGACTATGAATATGTTGTTTTATTACAGCCCACCAGTCCTTTGAGACTGGCAGAGGACATAACCGGAGCCATCCAAAAGGCATTGGAAAACGGTAAAGATGTGGTTTCTGTATCAAAGGTACAGGATCCACCGGTTCTGATGCGCCAGATGGATGAAAACGGAGAACTGACGCCGCTTTTAACAGAGGGAAGTACCGTCCGCAGGCAGGACATGAAACCGTGGTACCGGGTCAATGGCAGTGTGTATGTCAACAAGGTAGAACGGCTGACAAAGACGACCAGTCTTAATGATAATCCGGCAGGATATGAAATACCAAGGGAACGAAGTCTGGATATTGATGAACCGGAGGATTTTGAACTGGCATCTTATTATCTTGGCAAGAGGATTCTTGTTCTTGAGATGTAGTGCTTACAAAGGGGGAGAAGAGCATGAGTGAAATACAGATTGGAAAGAAAAAAATTGGAAACGGATATCCGGTCTATATCATAGCGGAAGGCTGCGATAATCATATGGGGGATGTAGAGGCAGCAAAGGAAATGTGCCGCCAGGCAAAACTGGCGGGGGCAGACTGCATTAAGTTCCAGCATCACCTGCCGGATGAGGAAATGCTGAGGGATGTGCCGGTAGCGGCCAAACAGGATATGCCCCTGTATGATTTTTTGAAGAAACACGCCCTGACTTTGAAGCAGCACCGGGATCTGATGGAATACTGCGAGAAAATAGGGATACAGTATTTGTGTACCCCGTTCAGTCTGAAGGCCGCCTATGAGCTGGATGCCATGGGAGTGGATGCCTTTAAGATTGGTTCCGGGGAAATGACAGATATTCCGACTTTGGTGCGGATCGCGAGGCTTGGAAAGCCAATGATCATATCTACAGGAATGAGTACTATTGAGGAGATACAGAGAACCTATGATGTTTTGTCTGTTACGGATACGCCATTAGCTTTTACCAACTGCGTGTCAGAATATCCACCAAAGTATGAGGACATCAATCTGAAATTTATACTCAAAATGGAAAAACATTTTCCGGATGCGGTGATCGGACATTCTGACCACACACCGGATCTGTATACTAGTTTTGGGGCGGTGACATTAGGAGCCAGAATCATAGAAAAGCACGTGATCCTGGATAAGAGAACACCGGGACCGGATCAGGCAGTCTCCATAGATTTTCAGGAACTGCATCAGCTGGTGGACGGCATCCGCAAACTGGAAGATGCACTGGGATCAGTGAAAAAGGTACATCCGGATGAGGAAGAGGTTCGTTCCTGGGCTTTCCGCAGTCTGGTTACCAAGTGCCCGATCAAAAAAGGACAACGCATTGAGGAAGATATGATCTGGTCCAAACGGCCGGGAACAGGGATTCCGTCCTACCGGATGAAAGAGGTTATCGGTAAGTATGCAGCGAATGATATTGCAGAGAATGTGCTGCTGAAGGAAGAGGATTTCAGGTAGGAAGTGAAAGGAAGTGAGGTTTACGATGAAGAATGATAGTAATTTGTTTTATACATGTAGCTTGATTGAATATATTGGACGAGAAAAAAAGCAACGGAGATCTGCTGTTGTAAATTATCTGGGAAAGAACACGATAAAAAGAATTTATAATTATGCAGATGTATTCCATTGTGATCCTATTGAAAAGGTTGCAGACGAATTTATTGAAATCTCACACATCCCGGAGGATTCATTTGACAATGTTGGAAAATGCAGATATGAGGTCCCGGACTATTGGACAATTGGTGAAGTATATGAACGATTGATAGAGGATTTGCAAGGGAAAACGAATAAAGAGGTTGCTGATTTGATTGTGGAGGTATATTCATCATGGATTGATGGTGTAATATCTAATTACAATACAGATTTTTACTATCAACCGAGAGATTATATTTATGAGTGTTATCTTGAGGGGGAAATATGTGCGTAAGGAAATAGACGCATAATTTGCCGAGATCAGGAAAAGATTGCCACTAAAGAAAGAGGCAGATAATGCCGATATAAAAAACAGTTGCAAGGATAGCAAGTTTTACATGCATGGATGCAGTGAATAAGGTATGTTTTTCAGCCAGGACGGCGCAGAACAGGAAAGATGATCAGCTATGTTTGTGATAATGCAGACATAGCTTTTTTATTGAGTAAAAAGATGCCGGCAGACAGGATATGCAAGGGGGGACACCGTGAATAAAGACACAGTAAAAGGAAAGAATATATTGATCACAGGAGCGACTTCCGGCATTGGAAAGACCATTGCCAGACAGTTTGCCGGAGAAGGAGCCAGAGTAGTTCTCGTGGGACGGCGACAGGAGATTTTACAGAAACTTAAGGAAGAGGTGGGAGAAAATACCATAACAGCAGCCTGTGATCTGTCAAAAACAGACGACATTAATAAAATTTTTCAAATTTGCAAGGAAAATCAGTGTAAGCTGAATGGCCTGGTTCATTGTGCCGGAATTGCTGGATTAAGTGGAGTGAGAGCCTTTGATTCAGAAGAGGCCATGAACATGATGCAGGTAAATACATTTTCGTTTGTGGAACTTTGTAAAAGGTTTGCATCCAAAAGAAACTCTTACGACGAATCCGGGATTGTTGCCATATCGTCCATCAGTTCTATCTTGAATGATCCCGGAATGATCTTGTATTCTATGTCTAAATCTGCGTTGAATTCTGCAGTGAAGACTATGTCTAAGGAATTTATGAAAAGAAAGATCCGGGTAAACGGAATTCTTCCGGCCAATGTTAAGACCCAGATGTTCCTGGGGGGAGAAGATACACTGGAAGATTTCATGGAAAGATCTTTGGAAAGGCAGCCTCTTGGTATCATTGATACAGAGCAGGTTTCCTATCTGGCTGAGTTTTTGCTGTCGGATAACGCAAAATATATTACAGGAGAATGCATCGTGATGAGTGGAGGAATGACCTATTAGTACAAACTTTGAAATTCGTAAAGCCAGGATGGAGGACATTCCTGCTATCATGAAGTTTATCGGAGAAAATTGGAAGAAAGATCATATTCTGGCAAGAGATGAAGCTTTTTTCCGTTGGATGTATGTGGACGAAAAAGGATGCAATGTAGTTCTTGCGGTAGATGAAGAAAATACCATCTATGGTATGCTGGCGGTGATCAAATATAATTCCACAGATCAGCCGGACATAGTGGGAACGATGTGGAAAGTGCTGCATACCGGAAATCCCAGACTGGGAGTGGAACTGGCAGAAAAAAAGCAGAAAATATATAATGCAAGGTGCGATGTGGGCCCGGGATTAAATAAGCGGGCGGTAAAGATCAATCGTTACCTGGGATGCTATGTAGATGCCATGGGACACTTGTATGTATTAGGAGAATGTCCGGAATATCATATTGCTAAAGTGAGACAGAAGCAAAAAAGAATATCCGGGATATCCAAAAAGAAACTGGTTGAACTGCAGACAAGAGAAGAATTGCTACAAGTGTATGACGATTCTTTTCAGCGAAAGAGAGTTCCGTATAAGGATTTTGGATATGTGGAACATCGTTTTTTACAGCATCCGGTTTATGAGTATCGGTTTCTGGGGATTCAGAATGAAGATGGCAGTATAAAGTCTTTTATGGTTTTGAGAGAAGAACAGTACGATGGAGCGAAGATCTGCAAGATTGTGGATTTTTATGGCCCGTATGAGGAAATCATTGATACGGCTTCGGAGATGTACCGTTTTGTCGATGAAAATCACTATGAATTTATGGATATATACTGCTACGGTGTTCCGGAAGAGTATTTATTTACAGCAGGTTTTTCATGGTGCAAAGAGGAGGAAGCAATTATCCCAAATCATTTTGCTCCATTTGAACAAAAAAATACAGATATTTACTTTGCGACATCTTTGTGGGGACAGTTAGATGTGTTCCGCGGAGACGCCGATCAAGACAGACCGAGTTAAGGAGGACAAAAAAGTGAGTTTAGAAGAAAAATTGGAATTATTAGAGGATATAATGGATTATGATGATGCGTTGAAACCAGAGATGGTTCTGGCGGATTTGGAGGAATGGGATTCTTTGTCAACCCTGGCATTGGCAGCAAAAGTCCGCGAATTGTACGGAACAAACCTTACAAGTGATCAAATCCTTCAGTTTGAAACGGTACAGGATATTTGCGACTACTTAAAGTAATATGAAGGAGAATAGAGTATGTACGGTGAATTTGAAAATATTAAGATTTGTGGTATTGCATCCGCTGCCCCTAAGACGGTGATCGACAATGAGCAGGTGGCTGAGACATTAGGTAACCGGAGAGCAAAAAAGCAGGTGGCCCTGACTGGGATCAAACACAGACATGTTATGGGAAAAGGACAGTCGGCAGCAGATCTTAGCTGTGTGTGTGGTGAGAAACTTCTGACGGAACTGGGCTGGGATCGCGATGAAATCCGGGCGATCGTAAATGTGACGCAGTCTCCCGATTTTCACACACCATCCACCGCCATGCTAATCCAGAAAAGATTACATATAGGACAGGATTGTCTGGCATTTGATGTAAATCTTGGCTGTACCGGATATGTCAGTGGCCTGCAGATTATATCTTCCCTGCTGCAAAATACAGGAGGAAAAGGCTTGTTATTCGTGGGAGACGGACGCTATCGTGAAATGCCGGAAGTGCCAACGACCGATTCGTTGTTGTTTGGAGATGGCGCCAGCGCTACTGCCATTGAAATAGAAGCAGGCAATAAACTGTTGTATGCACAGAAGACAGACGGAGAGAGATATAAGTATATCAGTGTAGGGCTGGATGGCGACCTGACTATGGATGGAAATGCAGTGTTGCTGTTTTCGCTAAACGAAGTATGTCAAAGTATCCGCGAAATGCGTAGTCACTTCGATATTCAGGAAGAAAGCATTGATTATTATATACTGCATCAGGCTCAAAAACTGATCGTGGATGGAATTGCACGAGAGTGCGACATGGATATGAACAAGGTGCTCCGTTCTTATGAAGAATATGGCAATACTTCTACTGCTACTCTTCCGTTTACCATTTGCAACAATGCAGAGAAAATTAAGAAGAAAAAGAGAGTGCGGTTTTACATGTGCGGTTACGGCGTAGGACTGGCCTGGTCCAATGTGGTTCTGGATATGGATACAGATCATATCTACCCAATTGAAGTAACTGATTTTTGTTATAATGACCGATAGAAGGTGAGTTATGGTAGAGAAAAATATATTGATCACAGGAGCCTCTTCAGGAATAGGAAAAGAAATCTCATTATATCTGGCAAAGCAGGGAACTACTGTGATCTTGATTGGTAGAAACGAAGAGAGATTAAGAGAAATAAAAGAACAGATTGGAGACAAGGCATACACATATGTCTGTGATCTTAATCATACGGAAAAAATTCGTGGGATTTTTGACTTCTGCCGTGAAAATGGTCTGAAACTGGATGGAATGGTTCATTCGGCAGGAATTTCAGAACCAATGCCGGTAAGGAGTGTTTCGATACAGAATGTAGAAGAAACCATGCGGGTAAATTGTATGTCTTTTGCTGAACTGGGAAAATATTTTGGCGGGAAAAGGTATTCCAATGAACAGGCATCTGTGGTTGCGATTTCGTCTTTGGCAGCCACCAGACCGGCTATGGGGCAGGTGTCCTATGCGGCATCAAAGGCGGCACTGAATTCCATGGTAGAAGTGATGTCAAAAGAATTTTTGAAGAGAAAAATAAGAGTAAATGCGATTATGCCGTCTTATGTAGATACACCGATGGTAGCAGAAGGTGGAAGGTTTGGAATGAACAATGGAATCGATCAGATGCCTCTTGGTGTGATCGAACCGATTCAGATTGCTTATCTGACAGAGTTTTTATTATCTGACAGATCAAAATATATTACAGGTGCTGCGATTCCGGTATCCGCAGGCGTGTAGAAAATAAAAGGAGAGTTAAAAATGACTAGAGAAGAAAAACTTGAAATTATTGCAGATATTTTGGAAGTAGATGTGGACGATGTAAAAGAGGATATGGTGCTGGAAGATTTTGAAACATGGGATTCGGTAGCAGTTTTATCCGTGATCGCCATGATGGATGAACATTTTGGGAAATATCCACATGCATCTGAGATACGTTCTTATGTAAAAGTAAGTGACTTAATGAAAAACATGGAGAAATAAAAATGATAAATCCGATGGACTTAACCGGTAAAAGAATTTTGATCACAGGGGCATCTTCCGGAATTGGAAGAGAGATCGCTGTTTTAGTCAGCCAGCTGGGAGCAGAAGTGGTTTTGCTGGGACGAAATGAAGAACGATTACAGGAGACGAGAGACAAACTGAGTGGTGAGGGCCATGTGGTTATCCCACTGGAACTGAGAGAATTTGACCGATATGCAGAGGTATTCAGACAAATAAAGCAGACCGGAAAAAAATTAGATGGTCTTGTTCACTGTGCTGGGATTGCCAAAGTTATACCGTTAAAGGTGGTATCAGCGGCAGTGATTCAGGATATGTTTGCAGTGAACTATGTTTCCTTTATGGAACTTATGAAACATTTTGCCAAGAAAACGAATTCCGATGGCGGCAGTGCTGTATGTATGTCTGCTGTAAATGCTCACTATCCGCAAAAATGCATGAGTGTTTACGCGGCCACAAAAGGAGCCCTAGAGATGGCAGTGTCCTCTCTGGCAGTGGAACTGGCGGATAAGAAGATCCGTGTCAATGCAGTAGTACCAGGCCCCATTGCAACTCCCATGGCACAGTCTTTTTCAGATACAAGCGGAGAGGAAAGCAACATTGTGGGGCAGCAGTTGATGGCGTTAGGAGAGCCAGCTGACATTGCCAATATGACCGCTTATTTGTTAAGTGATGCATCAAAATTTATCACAGGAAGAAAATTTTTCGTGGATGGAGGAAGATTATAAGTGAGGAGAGCAGCAGATCTTAAATTATTTCAAGACAGGGACAAGAACTGGGTTACCTATGGAGAACTGGTTCAGGCAATGAGAGATGTAAAAGCAGATGACTGTGATGTTCTTTTGGTTCACACAGATCTGTCTTTTGGACTTCCTACCAGAGAACTTAAGCGCAAGGAACTGGTGGCAGTTTTGTATGATGCTATTTGCGAATTGGAAGTGAAAACCCTGGTGTTTCCTACTTTTACATTCAGTTATGGCAACAGGGAAGACTATGATGTCAAAAATACGAAGTGCAAAATGGGTATGATCAATGAGTATGTAAGAAAATTGCCGGAGGCTGTGCGTTCAGAGGATCCGTTGATGTCTGTATGTGTGGTAGGAGAGAAGAAAGAACTTGCAGAGGTCAGTGGCAGTAAGTCACTGGGTGAGGGCAGCTTTTTTGATCGTTTTCACAACACAGAGAATACGCGAATCATGTTTTTCGGTGCCCAGCTGGCACAGTGCCATACACAGATGCATTATGTTGAGGAAAAGCTCCGGGTGCCATACCGTTATGATATGGAATTTGAGGGGCATATTATTGATGCAGAAGGTGTTTCCAGACCAGATAAGCATATCTTATATGTAAAATATAGAGATGTGCTGCCATGTGTACCACCGACATTTGAAGAAGAACTGATTCGGGATGGATCATTTATTAAAAAGAAAGTGGGTAATTCATCCATTGCCTGTTTCACAGAGCAGGCAGCATATGATAAAGAGGTTGAGTGGCTGACCAAGGATGTAAATTGCTTCCTGGCAGAGCCATATGATTCGAAACCACTGGTAAAAGAATACTCTTATGGAAATGTAACAACAGTACAGTAAAGGAAAGATGAGGGGGCAGGATCATGTACAAATCAGTATTAGACTATTTTGAGGAGACAGTAAAAAGAGTTCCTGAAAAAAAAGCAATCCGGCATAATGAAGATGATTGTACATTTGCCATGTTACAGGAGCAGGCACAAAAACTTGGCAGTTACATGATTGAATTGGTGGGAGATATAAAAAATCGTCCCATTGTTGTTTTGCTACCCAAATCCATGGATGCTGTTGTGGCAGATCTTGGTATATCATACAGTTGTAATATTTTCAATAATCTGGATGTAAAAACGCCGGTACACAGACTGGAAAATATTATAAAACTTTTAAAGCCGGTTATGGTTATTACTAATAATGCATATAAAGACATGCTTTCCTGGCAGGAGTATGATGTAAAACTGTTGAATCTGGATGAAACAGTTCTGTGCGACATAAACATAAACGCAGAGGAACTGGAAAAAAGGAGAAAAGAACTGATTGATACAGATCCTTTTTGTATTATCAATACATCCGGTTCTACGGGAACCCCCAAAGGGGTGGTTCTTAATTATAAAAGTTTTTTTGATTTTGTTACATGGGCGGATGAGACTTTTTCCTTTGATGGAAATGAAGTGATCGGTGCCCTGTCTCCGATTGTTTTTGACATTTATGATTTTGAACTGTGTATGATGATGTTTAAGGGAGCTACCATTGTTTTGCTGGACAGCTCACTGGGGGTATTTCCGGCCAGACTGCTGGAGGAACTGCAGAAAAAGCAGGTTAACTTTATTTTCTGGGTTCCAACCATTATGGTCAATATCGCCAATATGGATCTGCTGGCAAAACTTCCGCTGCCGGATCTGAAGACGGTCTGGTTTGCAGGAGAAGTATTTCCAACCAAGCAGTTTAATTACTGGAAGAAGATGCTTCCCCAGGCGGTGTTTGCCAATTTATATGGTCCGATAGAAATAACACTGGATTGTATTTATTATATTGTAGATAAAAAGTATAATGATGAGGAACCACTGCCGATTGGAATCCCATGTAATAATACAGATATTCTGATCCTGAATGATGAAGATCAACTGTGCCGGTCGGGAGAAGAAGGTGAGATTTGTGTGCGGGGAACCTCCCTGGCTATGGGGTATTATAACAACCCGGAAAAGACAAAAGCAGCCTTTGTTCAAAATCCGCTGAATCACGCATATCCGGAGCGGATTTATCGCACCGGTGATATTGCCAGTGTTGAAGAGGATGGCCTGATTCATTTTAAGGGACGGAAAGACAGCCTGATCAAGCATCAGGGATACCGGATTGAACTTGGTGAAATTGAGCATGAGATCGTAAACAATTTGAAACTGGTGCCAAACTGCTGTGTTGTATATGACAAAGAGAATAAAAAGATTGTTTTATTCTATGAAGGCAAGGGCACAACAGAGAAGGAAATCCGTAAGGCACTGGCGGGATCGTTTCCAAGATATATGATCCCTACTGTGTATCATGAGATGGAGGAACTTCCAAGAAATACCAACGGAAAGATTGATCGACTGAAATTGTCGACTATGATATAAAAAAGGAGAGAGATACGATGGAGCAGATTAAAAAAATATTGACAGA
The DNA here is from genome assembly GCA_000433735.1 of Clostridium sp. CAG:167. GTDB lineage: Bacteria > Bacillota > Clostridia > Lachnospirales > Lachnospiraceae > Eubacterium_F. The sequence continues at coordinate 72,889 of HF998355.1, read as the reverse complement.
GATCAGACCGGAATTTGATTTTGAAAGCAGCAGTGATTTTATAGAGGATGGTTATTTGGATTCTTTTGATCTGGTTACTTTGGTGGCAGAATTAGATGAGACATTTAATATTTCCATTGATGGACTGGATATTGTACCGGAAAACTTTATGTCTGTGGAAACCATTGCTGAGGTTGTGAAGAAAAATGGAGGCACCTTATGATTACTACATTTAAGGGGAAAAAGATTACCGGAATGCTTACGGTAATGCCTGAAAATGAATATGACTATGATGAAGAGACAAAAGATATTGCCACTCTTCAGACAAGACGATTAAAAAAAATCATGGGATTCGGGAAACGAAGAGCAGCGAAAAAGACTTCTACAAGTTCAGATTTCTGTATATATGGTCTGAACTATATGTTTGAACATGATCTGATCAAACGAGAAGAAATTGGAGCCATTGTGGTTACCGGACTGACACCGGATTATTTTATCCCCCACATAAGTAATATTATCCATGGAGAGTGTAACCTGCCGTCGGATGTTATCTGCATGGATATCCCACAGGGGTGCGTTGGCTTTATGATTGGGGCTTTGCAGGCCTTTATGCTGTTGGATGTAGTGGGAGACAAAAAAGTTGTGGTATTTAATACCGATGTGTTGTGTAGAAAAGACAGGGAAGAGCCCCTTTCGGCTCCAAGTTTTGGGGGGGATGCAACGGCGATCACGGTCTTTGAAAAGGATGAAAAAGCACCGGATATTTATATGAACCTGTATAATGACGGTTCAGAGAGAGAAGCACTGATCATGCATGCAGGAGGTTTTAAAATGCCTCGCAGCAAGGAGACAGCCAAACTGGTTGACATTGGCGATGGTACCATGAAAAGCTATGATGATCTCTGGATGGATGGCTCAAAAGTTTTTAATTTTGTTCAGAAAGAAGTGCCGCCGCTGATTGAGGAACTGTTAAGTTATGCAGGAAAAACGAAAGAAGAAATCGATTGGTATCTGTTTCATCAGCCAAATAAATTTATGCTGCAGAAACTGGCAGATAAGCTTCAGATTCCGTGGGAAAAAGTTCCTATGAATGTGGTTGAAAATTTTGGAAATTCCAGCGGGTCTACCATACCGGTCAACATTACTTTCAATATGAAAGATGAACTGATCGACCATGCATATACTTGTTGTTTATCCGGTTTTGGTGCAGGTTTATCCTGGGGGGCTATGGTCACGGAATTAGGCAATCTGGATTTTTGTGATATGATCATATCCGAGTATTGAGAGGAGCAGACATTGAAGATAGGAGAAATCTTTAAATTTATATCAAGTTTGAGAAAGACGAAACAAAAGCTCTATACCAATTATTATATGACTCTGCAAAATTCAGATAAGGACTTTGCGGCCTGGTATACGGATACCAGCATTGTGTTCTGCGATGAGGAAGAAAATTTTGTCAGGTGTTATTTTGCATCGGTGGATTTAGAAGATTTAAATTCCTTATTTGCCAAGGTGCCCAAAGACAGTATTATGGATTATGTTGTAAAGGGTGAGCAGACGGAATTTAGTTGGGTTGGTGACGGATTGTTTAAACCCTATACGACGCTGGTGAGACATACCAATCCGGATCTGTATGCAGCGCATCCGAAGACGAAAAAAGATATCTTCATGGAGCAGTTTTATCAGGAAGATTTTGGAGAATTTGCAACGGAAAAAGATGCAGAGGAACTGTACAAAATGCTGTATGAGATATTTGACTGCCGGGTAAGCCGTCTTCCTTCTATGGAAGAGTTGAAAGAACAAATACAAAAAAACTGGGTTTTGCTGTATCGGGAAAATGGTGAGATCATTGCATTTTTAATGTACCAGATGGATGGGAAAAAATATTATGGATATCAGATCTACAACTGCGGGACAGCAGATATTACTTATAATCTGGAACGCAGAGCCATAAAATATGCCATGGAACATTACGATGCAAGAAGTTCTTATTCATGGACGGAAACAGGAAATCTGGGTGCCAACAAAAGAGCAGGACAGTGTGATGGTACGTATGATTACATCTTTATAAAAAGTTAGTTGTACAAGGAGGATATTGAATTATGACATTACAGGGGAAATTAGAATTATTAGAAGAAATTTTAGAGGCAGATGAGGGTACTTTGAAGGTAGAAGACCGCCTGGAAGATATTGATGAGTGGGATTCTATGAGCAAATTATATCTGGTATCTTATGTAAAAAAGGAAATGAATAAGAGGCTGACAGTGGACGAAATTAAAAACTTCAAGACTGTACAGGATATTTGTGATTATTTAGATTAGGAGACAGGAGATTATAGTTATGATACGATAAGTGTTGAAGGAGACAAATAAAATGGAAGGCATTATAGAGAATATTGAAATCGCAGGGATTGCAAGTTGTGTGCCAAAGCACTTTGAAGACAATATGGACTACGGAAATGTTTTGGGCGAAAGAAGAGTAAAAAGACAGATTCGGTTGACTGGAATAAGAAAAAGACATACAAGTAATAAGAATCAGAGAGCTTCAGATTTGGCCATGAAGGCGACAGAAAAACTGTTGGCAGAATTGGACTGGAAAAAAGAGGATATTGGTGTATTGATATATATGACCCAAAGTGCAGATTACCTTATACCTTCTACAGCCATAGCGTTGCAGGAACGGATGGGGCTATCTAAAGAGGTGATTGCTTTTGATGTGAATCTTGGATGTTCATCGTTTGGATATGGAGTTCATATTGCGGCATCTATGATGAATACAATGCCTGCATGTAAAAAGGCATTGTGTCTGGTAGCGGATCGTGTAGCGGATATGGAATCTAAACGATTATTGAATGCAGATACCATCTCCTTTTCTCTATTAACAGGTTCGGCAGCATCGGCAGTAGGAATTGAAAAAAAACAGGGAAAACAGATTGTCTTTTCGGAATCCTGTGATGGATCTAATTATGATGCCATTATATCCAGAGGTGTTTATAAAGGAACTTACATGAAAGGCGATGTTGTATTTGAGTATGCCATTAATGATGTGAGCAGCCGTGTCCTTCAGTTTATGGAAAAGCATAAGATCAAGATGGAAGAGGTAGACTACTTTGTATTCCATCAGGCTCAGAAATTAATTCTTGATAATGTAGCAGCCGCATGTGGTATTCCGGATGAGAAAATGTTGTTTTCTCTGGAAGAGTTCGGTAATACATCCGGGGCATCTGTGCCACTTACATTTAATGCCAATGCAAACCGTATAAGAGAAAAGGAAGCGGTAAAGGTAATAACTTGTGGTTTTGGTGTGGGGCTGTCCTGTAGTATTGATTACATGGAATTACCGACAAATGCTATATTGCCCGTCATTGAGTCGGATGATCACTACGATGATGACAAGGAACGGTGTGAATTTTTGTGGCAGAGTAAAGTCCTGGTTATGAATGCTGATACACCGTTGATAGAATATGTAACAGACATATTGGACACTCAGAGTGCGGAACTGATTCTTTGTGGGAAAGACAAACAGAAGTTAGAACAGATTTCAGAAAAACTTTTTTGGGACACGACAATCGTGGCAGGGAAAGATGACGAGGAAATTATCAGCCAGTTAGATGAAGAAGATGTGACGGCAGTGATCGGACTGACGGGAGAGGACGGAATTGAGGACTTGATGAAGAAAGGGATATTAAAAGAGGATGCATCTATTATCCTGCTTGATAAGGAGGAGAAAAAGATGCCACGGTTAAGTGCAAAATATCCGGCTCTCAGAATCTGTTCCCTTGTGTATAATGAGAAGTCGTTGGATATTGTAAATGAAAACTGGACTTATGAATTTATGAAAAAGAATCTTCCGATTGAGATGATACGGCCTACTTATCTGGCCCTTGGAATTGAATGGTGCCTGCGAAAGGAATCAAAGTTGTTTACGCAGGTAACATTGCATTTGGATGAATCACTAGAGAAATTCTGTTTGTGATCATTAAACGCAAAAAGAAAGGAAGGAATTCGATATGAGAGCAATGCGTTTGACAAATTACTGGAAGGGTGCAGATGGTTACTGCAAAAGCCTTATTTTAATTACCAAACGGTATACTTTGGAAGATATAAAACAGTGTGGAAAGGAGATCGTGTTGTTTGGATGGTTTCCGGAGGCTGTTCAGGTTGTAACATCTTTGAAAGAGGCTGGCGTTTTCGTTAAATATGTTTGTGAAGTGGGACAGATCCCTTCAGATGAGTATAAAAACGGAATGCCGGTAGGAAATGATCTGGTATTAAAGAATTACCAGGAACTGCTGGATGAAGCTGAGCGATATTACTTTTTGTTTTTTTCCAAGGACGACAAAGTAGATATATGGACTTCGGATCTGATCAAACGAGTCAGACTGCTCCAATATAAAGGGGTAGATGAGTTTGGAATTATATCTGATGTAAAGACCAGGGATTTTTTTGGTGATAAGAAACTGGAGCAATGTACATACGATACCATCAACGAAATTTTTAAAGGAACCAGTTTATACAACTGGGGAGCTTATTGGCTGTGCCTTACCCAGGCCGGCATTGATGTGCAGAACTGGGATTATCTTGTGTATAAATTATATAAAATGTATGAGGATAAACCGGGCAGAAAGATGCTTGAAATCGGTCCGGGCGTAGGCGTTTGTTCTTTAAGTCTGAAAAAAATGCTGGATATTGATGTTACATGGCTTACGGTACCGGATGATGAACCACAGTGGAATGCATGGAGAAGTAAATCATCCTTAAATTTATACAAAAAGTATGATATTCATATTAAAGAGGCAGCCGTGGAAACGGATGAATTTGACGGAGAGTACGATATTATTTTTATGTCACAGGTTATGGAACATTTTATTTTTAATCCGGTTGGTACAATACGCAAATTAATGACTCATCTGAAAGAGGATGGAGTTATGTTTATTTCTGTTCCAGATATTATTTATAACAATCCGAAAAATGTGGAGAGTTATAAAGAAATTCCATTTTATGAGGACTTGTCGGTAAGAGAAGCCGTGAGACGGACGATGATAAATAGTTTTACGCATTATCATGAATATTCTTATGAAGAGGCGTTGGAAGTATTTGACGAATGTGGACTGCAATGTATAGACAGTCATACAAATTTGCCGATACATCATTTTATCTTGAAAAGAAAGTAAATGGGGCTGTGAAGGAGATCCTTTTGACTGAAAAAAAGGGACTGATCTTCAGACTACAATGCAATGGGGGATCAGATTTTCTTTGATTGAGATGATACGACCTACTTATCTGGCCCTTGGAATTGAATGGTGCCTGCGAAAGGAATCAAAGTTGTTTACGCAGGTAACATTACATTTGGATGATACATTAGAGAAATTTTGCTTATAAATTATATAAAATGCATGAGGGTAAATCAGGCAGGAAGAAAGTGAGGCAGACAAGATGGATGACAAGATGAAGAAATTAGAAGAAGTATTTGAAATGCAGGAGGGAACACTCAGACCGGACATGCGGCTGGATGAATTGGAAGAGTGGGACTCTATGACCAGATTGTCTTTGATTGTTATGATGGAAGATGATTATGGAAAGAAGGTAAAAAGAAGTGAAGTCATGAACTATACAACGGTTCAGGATATTGTAGACAGTATGGAGTAAACATTGAGCGAATTAAAAAAAGAAAGATTACAGTTTAAGGATCTTCACAAATTAATTTTGAATATTCCACGAAGCAAAGAGATGGCAACAAACTTTTGCGGGCAGAAAGAACTACAAAAACAGACCTTTGAAGTGTTATATACAGATTTAACTGTGGTGTTCTGGTATTGGGATGCATTTGTTTGCCGTGTGTTTTTTTATTCGGTAAAGGACTCCGAAGTGAGAAAACTTTTGCAAATGACACCGGAGAATGCAGTGATGGATATTATTTCGCCTCAAAAGGAAGAACAGAAACGATGGGAAAAATTGACAGGTTTTTCCTCTTATGCTGTATATGGTAGATTTGGGCGAAAGATAGCAGGAATAGAGGAAGAAAAAAAGCGGTTTAAGAGAGAGCCACTTGATCGTTTTTACAAAGAAGAGTATGGAATACCGGCAGTAAGGGAGCAATTGGAAGAAATTCAACAAGTGCTTGAAGATCATTTTGATGCTGGTGCAGATCATTTGTATTCAAAGCAGGAAATGGCAGAACTCATTGATAAAAAAAGGGTCTGGATTCACAGTGAAGAGGGAAGAATTACTACCATATTTGTGTATCGGATAGAAGGGAAAAAATTTTATTCAAACATTTCTCTGAATGACTCGACTGCTGATGTTTTGTACAGTATACAAAAAAAAGTTTTGCTAAATGCCATTGAAGAATTTAAGGTGCTGTATTATTATGGATGGATTCGTATCAATAACAGACAGGCACTTAGAAAAAATCATTATCCGGAGTTTGATGCTTATGACTATGTGATGGTTCAGAAGGGAGAGTAAAATTCGAATGAATGATTGGAATGGCAGACATATTTTGATCGTAGGTGCATCAGAGGGAATCGGCCGGGAAACAGCTATGTTGTGTGCCCGACGGGGAGCCAGACTTTCATTGGTGGCCAGGCATGACAGTGTGAAAAAAGTGGCAGCTGGATTGGATAAGAAGTGGCATCAAGGATTTTGCTTTGATGTGGCAGCAATAGAGAAAATAGAAGATTTTATTAAAAATGTGGTAGAAATACAAGGACCGTTGGATGGGATGGTGTACTGTGTGGGGCCGCAGTGTGTAAGGCCACTTAGGATGCTTAATCCGGGGATTGTAAATGAAATTATAACAAACGGATTTGGGGCTTATATAGAGCTGGTAAGGTCAGTAACAAAAAAGAACCATTTTAATCAACCAATGAGTATTGTTTCTATATCTTCAATTGCATCCAGGGCAGGCAGTCCGGGAAAGACGGTTTACAGTGCCATGAAAGCGGCGGTGGATGCAGCAAACCGAAGCCTTGCAGTGGAACTGGCACCAAAAGGAATCCGGTTGAATTCGGTTTGCCCGGGGGTTGTGAATACCAAGAGGCTGGAAAGCCTGCAGGAGATGGTTGGAAGTGATGGAACTTTGGGCTATACGGAAAAGAGACAATATCTGGGAATATCCCAGGCAACGGATATAGCCGAAGCCATTTGCTTTTTGCTGGGAGAGGA
>HF998355.1:38194-65710 GCA_000433735.1 Clostridium sp. CAG:167 | reverse complement strand
CGGGAACAAATATGGATATTTCCGGTGGCTTTTTAACATCATAAGAATACGGAGGACAGGACAGTGGAAGAAAAAATCAAGAAAATTGTTCAGATGGCACTTGAAGAGGTCAATGAAGATGCGGATGAAGTGATAGAGTATGGAGAAAATACCGCTTTGTTTGGAAAAGGAGAGGGAATGGATTCTTTTTCCTTTGTTACATTGATTTCCAATATAGAAGAACAGATTCAGGAGCAGTTTGGGAAAGAAGTGTATCTTGTATCAGATCAGGTTTACGAAAAGAAATATAATCCTTTCGCAACGATAGGATCGCTGGAGAAATATATAGCAGAACAAGTGCAGGAGGAAGCATAAGTGGCATATGTTCATTTAGAAGATATTGGTATAACCGGTATCGCTGTGGCAGTACCGAAGAATGTAATAAATAATAGAGATCTTGCGGAAAAATTTGGGGAAAAGCACATTAATAAATTTATCCGTACAACAGGAGTTATACAGAGGAGGATTGCGTCAGAACACCAGACAGCGTCGGATCTCGGACTGGCGGCAGCACAAGAGTTATTAGCGAAAAAAGGAATAGATAAATCGGAAATTGGTGCATTGGTTTTTGCTTCCCATGGTCCGGATTACAAGCGGCCTGCCACAGCATATGTTTTGCAAAAAAGATTAGGTCTGTCGGAGCAGTGTGCCTGTTTTGATATTTCCCTTGGGTGTTCTGCGTTTGTGTATGGAACGCAGGTATTAGGCGGATTGATGCAGGTTTCAGATATAGATAAAGCATTGCTCATTGTGGGAGACACCAATTCAAAACTTATCAATCCGAAGGATGAGTCCATGGTTTTATTAACCGGAGATGCGGGAAGTGCTATTTTATTGGAGAAAAAGAGTGGAATGCACATTTCGGCAGAATTGGTTGGTAATGGTGAAAAATATAAAACTGTGATTGTTCCGGCTGGAGGTATGCGCAATCTTCATGCACCCCGGCAGGAGATGACATTTGCAGACGGATATGACCGGACTTTATATAATTTATTTATGGATGGTTTTGGTGTGTTTGAGTACACGATTCGTGAGGTGCCAAAGATTATAAAATCTTTTGTGGAGAAAGAAAGCAGGAAGATAGATGACTATGATTATTATGCTATGCATCAAGCGAATCAATATATATTACAGCAGTTGTCAAAGAGGATGAAAATGTCTCAGGAGAAGATGCTGTATTCGATCCAGGAATATGGGAATACATCTTCGGCATCGGTTCCCTTGACATTATGTAAATGTTTTGGCGGCGAACAAGAAGGACAGATTTCGGTGCTTATGAGTGGATTTGGCGTAGGCCTGTCTTGCGGAGTTATGAGCAGTAATATCTGTAAAAAAGATATATTACCTATTATTGAGACAGACCAGTATTTTGAGGAAGGAATTATAAAGGATGCACAAGGATGGCAATTAGAACGAGAGGGGGAATAGGAAATGCTGCTTGGGAAAATAATGGAGCGCATAGAACAAAACAAAGAGAAGACGGCGATTGTTACAGATGGAAAAGCATATACATATAATGAGTTGCTGGGAGCATATAAGTCTTATGAAAAGATTTTAGAGGATGTGCCTCGGGGAAGTGTTGTAGCAGTCAGAGGTGAGTTTGATGTTAATACCATTGGACTTATGATGGCATTGATGGATCATCGCTGTATTTATGTTCCTATTTCCAGGGCGGTCATAGATGTTGCATATTATCTGGAAACAGCAAAGGTGGAATATTATCTGGATATGGATGATGAAAAACTGGCTGGACTGGATGAAAAGGCTGATCATCCATTATATGAAAAACTTCGTCAGATGGGTCACCCGGGTATTGTGTTTTTTTCGTCGGGAACAACAGGAACTCCCAAGGCAGCAGTACATGATCTGATGCCTTATATACATCGTTTTGAAGAGCCGGGAAAGACATTGCGTTCAATGGCTTTCTTGTTATTTGATCATGCAGGCGGATTTAATACAGTTATGCACTCGATTTCGAATGCAGGACTTATGGTGACTTTGTCAAAAAGAACACCGGATGAAGTCTGCCAGGCGATTGAAAAGTATAAACTGGAATTATTGCCTACATCCCCAACTTTTTTGCATATGCTTCTTTTGGGGCGTTATTATGATAAATATGATCTTAGCAGTTTAAAAATTATTTCATATGGATCAGAACCAATGCCTGCTTCCACGCTTACAAGAATGCATCAGATATTTCCGGATGTGCGGATGAAACAGACATATGGTCTGACGGAATTAGGAGCAATTCGTACAAAATCTAAATCTTCAGATTCTCTTTGGATGAAGATTGGAGGAGATGTGCATCATCAGACAAAAGTGGTAAATGGAATCTTATATGTCAGATCAGATATGGCAATGCTGGGCTATCTCAATGCGGAGGCTCCTTTTGATGAGGAGGGATGGTACAATACAGGTGACCATGTAGAGGTAGATGGAGATTATTTTCTGATCCAGGGAAGAGATTGCGAGCGAATCAATGTAGGTGGTGAAAAGGTGTATCCGGCAGAAGTGGAAAGTGTACTGCTTTCGATTGAAGGGGTAGAGGATGCTGCTGTAGTTGGTGTTCCCAATCTGATACTGGGGCAGGTAGTGGAAGCACGTATTTATTCAAATGAGGATCAGTCTTTACTGACAAAACGGATTAAAGCTGTTTGTAAAGAAAAATTAGAGAAATATAAGCGTCCCATGAAGATTGTTTATGTGGATGCACCTTTTTGCAGTGACCGCTTTAAGAAAAAAAGGAGTTAAGCAAAATGAATATAAATACCTATTCTTTTTATCCGATTGATTCGAATATGTATGTTATCCTGGAAAACAAAAAGGCATTGATCATAGATCCCTGTGTTTCAGAAGAAGCAAAGGAGTATCTGAAGTCAGAGCAGGTAAAAGAGATCCTTGTTTTACTGACTCATGAACATTATGATCATATCTCCGGGGTAAACTGGCTGCGGGAGTGTTTTCCACAGGTGAAAGTCTTTTGCTCAGAAGCCTGTGCCAATGGGATTGTAAAGCCTACCAGAAACTTGTCAGCGTATTATGAAATTTTATTTTCCAGCAAAGAGGAAGAAATCCGTGAGTATGTAAAAAATATGGATGTACAGCCTTATTCCTGCCAGGCAGATGAGACCTATGAAGGACGAAAAGAGTGGAACTGGGAGGGGCATAAGATCGTGATGCAGGAGACACCCGGCCATTCAAAAGGAAGCAGCTGTATTTTGATGGATGATATGTATTTGTTTTCCGGCGATACGCTGGTTACCGGCCATGAGACGATTCTCAGGCTGCCGGGGAGCAGTAAAAAAGATTTCGCGAATATTACAGTGCCGTATCTGGAGTCACTTGATAAAGAAATCATGGTTTATCCGGGACACGGAAAACCGCAGAAGTTAGCGGAGTTTATGAAATAGTAAAAGAGAAGAAGGTGCACAATGTCCTACAAACTAGATTTTTTTGATTCCTTTGTCTGTTCCGGTTCAGCCTGCAAAAATACTTGCTGCAGCGGCTGGGATATTGCGCTTGACAAAGAAACATATGACTTTTACCAGGCTTCACACGGGGCGTTTAGTAAATATGTGAAAAAGAATATCGGTCAGACAGATGGAAATTATTATATAAAGATGACGGAAGAGAGAGTGTGTCCGTTTTTAAATGAAGAGGGACTTTGCAAGATTTATCAGGAATATGGCCCGGAACACATGGGAAATACATGCAGACTTTTTCCAAGGGCTTGCCTGAATATTGAAGGAAGAACTACTTTTTCTATGCTGAATCATTCATGTGAAGAGGTGCTGAAGAGGATTTTTTTGCATGAGGGACCGGTTTATCTGATTGAGGATGGAGAGAAAGAAAATCTTCCTTTCGCGGACAAAATGGCGGAATTTATGAGTGTTTGCATGGACATTTTGCAGGAAGAATCCATTCCGCTGGGAATCGGTATGGCGTCAGTTTTGTATCTTTATACAGATGCGTTTTCCGGGGAAAAGAAAAAGGCGGGAAGCATTGAAATTCCCAATGAGGAAACGATTTCCTCTGTTTTACAGGAATTTGAACTGGTGCAGGAAAGTATGTCAAAGGAAGATTTGGAACATTCGGCATGGGAAGTGATTTCTTCTGTTGTGGATGTGTTCTGCCGCATTATCCGTCAGACGAATCTCCGGGCGAAAACCCGCGTTCTCTGGAATGATGCCGTGTTTGGTTTGGATGACGCCAAGCGAAAAAGATATGTGCGTCTGCTTTGGGAGAAAAATAAAAATCCTGCGGAGGAACAGTTTCTGGCAAAGAGAAAACTGTATGCCAGTTACCTCGCAAAGTGTCTGTATTTTTGCAAAGAAGAAGATTTTTTGCAGATGTTGCTTAGCAGCGCGTGCAATTATATAATCCTTTCAGAGGTTTTGCCGTGTATTTGGAAAGAGGATGGAAAAGAGGATTATTTTCCTCTCATGGCGGAACTTGGTCGGATTTTTGAGCATACCAAAGTGATGGAAAAGCATGTGTACCCGGCAATCCAGGAGTCGATTCATCCGGATGTATTGACTTATGCATTTGCGTTTATGGTTCTTTTTTGATAAATAGCCGCAATATATCAAAAAACAATTGATATATTGCGGCTATTTGGATATATTGCGGTGTTGCCAGCCTGCCAGTTTCATGGTAGAATAACAGAATTATGACAGAATTTTTGGTTATATTGAGTAAAAGGAAAGGAGCGCTTATCATGATGAGATGGAAAGATAAGAAAGAGTGGCTGCAGGGACTGACAGAAGATCAGGTAAAGGAAAGTGCGGCAAAATACGGTGTCAATGAACTGGAAAGACAGGAACCGGCTTCTTTGTGGAGCATGTTTCTGGGGGCTTTTGATGATATCTGGATCAAGATTTTATGCGGTGCGCTGGCACTGAAGATCATATTGGCGGTATTAGGTGCTTATATTCCGGCCATGGCAGGGGAAGGTGATGTGGTTGAGATTATAAGTATCTTTGTGGCTATTGGACTGGCTACCGGCTTTGGGACTTTGTCTGAATACCGGAATACTACCAGAAGTCAGGCACTGCAGGATGAATACAACAAAACCTTTGCCAAGGTGATGCGGGATGGACGGCTTTTTAAGATCCCTACAGGAGAAATCGTAAAAGGGGATACGGTGCTGATCCAGGCCGGAGACAAGGTACCGGCAGACGGACTTTTGATAGAGGGCAGCATAAAGGTTTCCCAGGCGGCGTTAAACGGCGAATCCAGAGAGGAAACCAAGGTAGAAGCGGATTCACTCCAGGAGGCGGACAGCACGGATTATAACTGCCCGGTAAAGGTATTCATGGGATCCGTGGTAACCAGTGGTGAGGCGTACATGGTGGCTACCGTGATTGGAGGAGAGTCGGAACTTGGCAAGATCAATGCCTCTTTGAATGACAAGGAGGCACAGGAGCGAAAGGACACTTCTACGCTGAAACTGGAAAAGGTGGCGGCAGGCATTGGACGGATTGGCGTGACAGCTGCCTGCGTGGCAGGAGTACTGCAGGTGGTTTTAACACTGTTTCGGAGTAGTGTACCGGTAACACCGGCTTATGTATTTTTGCTTATAGCAGAGGCGGTTATGCTGATGGCGTCTATTGTGATCATGGCAGTGCCGGAAGGACTTCCTCTTATGAACAGTCTGGTGCAGTCCATGAACACGGAGTCTATGTATAAAATGAACATCCTGGTAAGTCACAAGGCCCAGTTTTCGGATTCCGCGTACATGAACCTTCTGTTCAGTGACAAGACGGGAACCATTACGGAGGGTAATCTTTCGGTGGTAGAATTTATCCTGGGAAGCGGAGAAGTTGTGCAGGATTTTTCCGGAGAAGAATTTCTCCGTGCCATTGTATTGAACAATCTGGCCAGAGTTTCCGAGGGAAAGGCAGTGGGAAGCAACAACATGGATCGGGCACTGCTGACTTACGCCATGGGAAAACAGTATGAAGATAAAGAAAATTTTGAAAAGATCAAAGAAATCCATGGATTTGATTCAGAGAAAAAGTGTGCCACCGTGCATTTAGAAGATGGAACGATTTACTGGAAGGGTGCGACGGAACAGATCATTCACCGGGTCACACATTATGTGGACAAGGATGGACAGGAAAAAGAATTTACGAAAAAGGACTGTGAGGCTTTGCAGCAGCAGATGCATATGCAGGCACAGAGGACAATGAAACTTCTTTCAGTAGCAAAGATCCGGGGAGATCAGATTCTCTTGATGGCAGTTTTATGTCTGAGAGACAATGTACGCTCGGATGCGGTGGAGACGGTAAATGTTCTGAGAAAAGCCGGTATCCAGGTAGTAATGGTTACAGGAGATGCAGAAGAGACAGCAGTTGCCATCGCCAAAGAAGCAGGGATCATAGAAGATGAGAAGACGGAGCTGGCACTGACGCATGATAAAATGGAGCAGATGACGGACGACGAGTTAAAAGAAGTGCTGCCGAAATTAAGAGTGGTAAGCCGTGCCAAGCCATTGGATAAAAAGAGACTGGTAACACTGGCGCAGGAAAGAGAAGATGTATGTGGAATGACGGGTGACGGGGTAAATGATGCACCGGCATTAAAGCAGGCAGATGTAGGTTTTGCCATGGGAGACGGAACGGCAGTGGCACAGGAAGCCGGGGATGTAGTGATCCTGAACAACAGTCTGGCATCCATCAAGGATTGTATTCTCAACAGCCGTACAATGGCTCGTTCCGTAGCAAAATTTTTGATCTTTCAGCTGACGGTAAATATCAGTACCTTATTTATCAATATTATTGCACCGATTCTTGGATGGACAGAGCCTTTTTCCATTGTCCAGATTTTGTGGATCAATCTCATTATGGATACGCTGGCAGCCATGGCATTTGGCAAGGAACCAATCTTGCAGCGTTATATGGATGAAAAACCGGCCAAAAGAACGGATGACATTCTTACCGGATATATCAGATCAGCCATTGGGGTCAGCGCCTTGTTTATTACAGTGGGCTGTATTATCATTCTGGAAAATGCCTTTGGTATCACAGATTTTGTGATGCCGGATGTGTGCAAAGATCCGGAACTTTATAAGAAAACTTTTATGTTTGCATTTTTTATCTACGCAGTAATTTTTAACAGTTTTAACACACGGAGCGAACGCTTCCATCTGTTGGAGCATATTCATGAAAATAAGAACTTTCTGCTGGTTATGGGAATGATCTTCATTTTGCAGACAGTAATGATACAGATCGGTGGAAAAGTGTTCCACACGACGGCATTAAGTGGCCGTGGTCTCATGGTAGCTATGGTCATGGGACTTTTGATCATCCCGGTGGATATGGTGCGTAAAGCCATCCGGATCTGGTATAAAGAAAAGAGAGGAAACGCATGACAGAATGGATTATCCTGACCATACCTTTTGCAGGAACAGCATTGGGGGCGGCTATGGTTTTTTTGTTGAAAAATGGACTGGGAAGCCGGGTTAAAAAATTGTTGCTGGGTTTTGCTTCCGGCGTTATGATAGCAGCTTCGGTGTGGTCCCTTTTGATCCCATCCATTGAGATGGCTGAGGCACAGGGAAAACCGGCCTGGCTGCCGGCATTGATCGGCTTTATGCTGGGGATCGGTTTTTTGCTTGTGCTGGATACAGTAATCCCGCATCTGCATCTGGACGGGGACAAACCGGAGGGGGTACCGGCAGCCTGGAAAAAAACTACCATGATGGTATTTGCTGTTACGCTTCACAATATTCCGGAAGGGATGTCTGTGGGTGTGGCCTTTGCCGGGGCCATGATGGCGGGAAGCGGTATCAGCACCATGGGAGCACTGGCACTGGCAATTGGTATTGCTATCCAGAATTTCCCAGAGGGGGCCATCGTGTCTATGCCTCTTTGCGGAGAAGGGATGAGTAAAAGAAAAGCATTTCTCTGTGGTATTTTGTCCGGAATCGTAGAGCCGGTGGGTGGTTTTATCACGATTCTCATTGCCGGCTCTATTTCACCGGTTTTGCCGTATCTTTTATCTTTTGCGGCGGGAGCCATGATCTATGTGGTAGTGGAGGAACTGATTCCGGAATCCCAAAGTGGTGAACATACAAATATTGGAACCATCGGAACAGCGGTGGGCTTTGCACTTATGATGGTACTGGATGTGGCACTGGGATAAGATCAAGGCTGTCGGGAAAAAATAGGGTGGTCATGCACTTATGGACAAAAAAGGTCATACATTGATTATAACCCCCCAAAAGCATTGTTTTTGGGAAACTCAATGAATGTCTGGAGGTGCAGAATGCAATCATTTCCACAACCACTGAGTCAGCAGGAGGAATTAAAACTGGTGGCACAATGGGAAGACGGGGACAGAGAGGCCAGGAGAATTTTGATTGAACGGAATCTCCGCCTTGTTGCATTCCTGGTAAAAAAATATAGTAACTTTGACCATCCGGTGGAGGATCTGATATCCATTGGCACCATCGGTCTTATTAAAGCCATTGACACATACCGGCAGGGAAAAGGCGTGCGCCTGGCAACCTATGCCTCAAGATGTATAGAGAATGAACTATTGATGACCTTTCGCAGTGATAAAAAACAATCCAGAGAGGTCTTTCTTTATGAACCGTTAGGAGGGGATGATGGAGAAGGAAACAGCCTGAATTTTCTGGATGTATTGGAGAGTGAAGAGGAAGATGTGCTGGGACGGCTGGAACTGGAAGACAATATCTCGAAACTGTACGGGTATATAGAAGAATGTCTCACCGGGAGGGAAAAAAAGATCATAAGGCTCAGGTATGGAGTACCGGAGCAGGCCAGCCAGAAAGAAAGGCCGGAGGTGACCCAGAGAGAAATTGCTAAAAAAATGGGGATTTCCCGTAGTTATGTAAGCCGCATTGAAAAAAAAGCATTGCAAAAACTCCGTAAGGCGTATGAAAAGGGAGAACTCATATGAGTGAGAAATACGATACACTGCTGTCTTTGTCTCTGGATGTTCCGGAGGCAGTCAGACAGGACAGTGCGCTGTTGGGAAATGCTTATCAGCCGGATGATGGAACCTGGCAGGTGGTGTTCCGGTATGTAGGAGAGGAGGCGGCGATAGAAGAGCAGATCGGCAGATTTACCAGACTGTCCCTTGGATATGGGGTGGCGGATCTTGACAGACAAGGCCTTGGAAAACTGGCAGAAATCCATCAGGTTGTCTATATCGAGCTGCCGAGAAATCTTGATTATGAAGTGGTAGATGGAAGGATTGTGTCTTGTGTTTCGACATTGTATGAGGCTCCTTACCGGCTGAGTGGTAAAGGGGTTCTGGCAGGGATTGTGGATTCTGGGATCGATCTGTTTCATCCGGATTTCAGAAAAGAGGATGGTACCACAAGACTCATCGGCTTGTGGGATATGACAGAAAGTGATGGGAATGCCCCGGAAGGGTACTTACAGGGGCGTTATTATGATGAAGAAGAATTAAATGGATTTTTACAGGCAGGGAGAGCTCCATTCCGGGACCTGTCCGGCCATGGAACCCATGTGGCAGGGATCGTGGCTGGCAATGGAAGAGCCAGCCGCGGGGTGAACCGTGGCATTGCCTATGAGGCGGATATCCTGGTAGTAAAAATGAAAAGTCCTGCTGGGGTTTCTAAACCCCAGAGTGCGCAGATGATGATGGCTGTTGACTTTTGCTGCAAAATGGCGGGCGAAAGAGATGGCGGCAGAAAGAGGACAGCCTCTGGCTTTGAATCTCAGTTATGGCACCAGTTATGGAAATCACAGTGGCCGTTCTTTGCTGGATACTTATCTGGATCAGATGGTATACTATGGGAGGAACAATATTGTCGTTGGTGCCGGCAATGAGGGAAATCTAAACCGGCACATACAATTTAGATTAAATGAAAGAGAGAGCCGGATTTTTGAACTGAATATGGCGGAAGGCGAGAGAAATATGGGATTCTGGTGCTACAGCTACTGGCAGGATTCTTTTGTATTTACCCTGGAGGCACCGGGAGGCGCCAGTCAGAGCGTGGTGGTGTCGGGAACCGGAAGGCAGCAGTGGATGTTAGGAGGGGCGGTGATCCAGGTATACCAGAGAGAACCTTCTCCCTATGTATTCCAACGGGAACTTCTGGTGGAAATGACGGCGAGGGACAGCCAGATACAAAGCGGCATTTGGCGACTTACCTTTGAACCGGTGCAGGTATCTGATGGACTGGTGGAGATCTGGCTGCCATCCGGCAGTAACATAGGAAGCCAGACGGCTTTTTTTACAGGAACCACGGAAAATACTGTAACGATCCCCGGAACAGCGGGAAATGTTATAACGGTAGGGGCGTACAACGCCAGGACAAGGACGTATGCACCGTTTAGCGGAAGAGGTCCCTTGGACAGTTCCCGGATCAAGCCGGATCTTGTGGCACCGGGAGTGGATGTGATTTCCTGCAGTCCCGGTGGTGGATATACGGCAAGGACAGGGACTTCCATGGCATGCCCCTTTGTCACAGGGGCGGCGGCTCTCTGGATGCAGTGGGGGATGGTAGAAGGAAATGACCCATACTTGTATGGGGAGAAGATGCGGGCGTTTTTAACCGGAAACGCCAGGCCCTTGTCTGAGACAGGGGTATATCCCAACAATCGGGAAGGATGGGGGCGGTTGTGTGCCAAAGGGGATCTGGTGGAATAAAAGGAAAGGTATGAGAAAAATGTATATAGCCATTGATCTTAAGTCTTTCTACGCATCGGTAGAATGTGCAGAGAGAGGACTAAATCCGTTGACTACAAACCTGGTGGTGGCAGATGCTTCCAGAACGGAAAAGACCATCTGCCTTGCGGTGTCGCCATCGTTAAAGTCTTATGGCATATCTGGCAGAGCAAGACTGTTTGAAGTTGTGCAGCAGGTAAAGCAGGTGAATGCCATGCGTCAGCGACAGATACCGGGAGGAAAATTTACAGGCAGTTCCTTTGAGCAGAATGAATTAAAAGAACACAAAGAACTGGCGGTGGATTATCTTGTGGCACCGCCAAGGATGGCACTGTATATGGAATACAGTACAAGGATCTACGGAATCTATCTTCGGTATGTGGCACCGGAGGACATGCATGTGTATTCAGTGGATGAGGTATTCATTCATGTAGATCCTTACCTTCACGGAAATGGACAGACGGCGGAGCAGTTTGCCAGAGAGATCATGCAGGTAATTTATGACGAGACCGGGATTACTGCTACGGCTGGTATCGGTACGAATCTTTATCTGGCAAAGGTGGCTATGGATGTGGAAGCCAAGCACTGCGAACCGGATGAAAAAGGAGCCAGAATGGCAAGCCTTGACGAAATAAGTTACCGGAAAAAACTGTGGGCACATGAGCCAATCACCGATTTCTGGCGGGTAGGCCCCGGATATGCAAAAAAACTAAAACAGCATGGGTTATATACCATGGGAGATGTGGCCAGGTGTTCTCTTGGAAAAGAAACTGAGTATTACAATGAAGAACTGTTATACCGTCTGTTTGGCGTAAATGCAGAACTTCTCATCGATCATGCCTGGGGATATGAACCATGTACCATAGAAGACATCCGGAATTACAAGCCGGAGAATAACAGCCTCAGTTCCGGACAAGTTCTGTCATGTCCGTATGATACGAAAAAGGCAAGGCTCATCGTGCAGGAGATGACGGATCTTCTTGTATTAGAATTAGTTGAAAAGAGGCTGGTGACAGATCAGATCGTGCTGACCATAGGATACGATGTAGACAATGTAAAAAAGGCAGGTTATCAGGGAACGGTTGTTACAGACCGATACGGAAGAAAGATTCCAAAGCATGCGCATGGTTCCGTTAATCTGGGTGGACATACTTCTTCCACCAGGGACATCATGGGAAAAACGCTTGCTTTGTATGACTCGATTATTGACAGTTCACTGTGGGTCCGCCGGGTAACGATCGTTGCCAATCATGTGATACGGGAGCGTGAAAAAAAAGAGACGAATTATCAGCAGATGCAATTGTTTATGGAGCCGGAAGCGGATGAAGAAAAGCGGGAGAAAGAGAGAAAAATGCAGGAGGCATTGATCCGGGTAAAAAATAAATACGGGAAAAATGCCATCTTAAAGGGAATGAATCTGCAGGAAGGCGGCACTACGATAGAACGAAACAGTCAGATCGGAGGACATAAGGCGTGAAAAAATCGTATGAGGATATTTTATACTGCGAACGGCCGGTTTCAAAGAACCATCCGCCTATGAGCCGGGAGAGCAGAGCGGCGCAGTTTGGTTCTTTTGCAGCCTTGTCGGGCTATGAAGAGGCAGTAAATGAAGCAGGGCGGCTTACGGATCAAAAGATAGAGCTGGATGAAAATGCAAAAGAGAAACTAGACTGGCAGATCCACATATTGCAGACGCAGATGGCGAAAAATCCGGAAGTAGAGGTTGTGCATTTTGTACCGGATCCAAGGAAGGAGGGAGGCCGGTATGAAAGGCTGAAGGGAGTGCTGCAAAAAGTAGACTTGTATAAAAAAGAAATGGTTTTTTCCGGTAACCGGATCGCCATGGAACACATTTTAGAGTTAAAAAGTCCCCTGTTTGAAAAGACGGAAACAGAGGACTGGTAAAATCAGTGTATATGGCAGGTATCGTGGCTTAAGGCATCCGGCAGGACATATGGAGTATCATTTGTCCGGGATGTCTCTTTTTTTTGCAGATAGATTTTTGTGTGCACCTGGTAAGACGGACATCGGTCGTTAGCCAGGGCACCGCTGGCACTGCAGATTTGGCATTTGATATGGCAGTCGCAGTTTTCGGTTGGAACATTTTCGCGGTCGAAGTATTCCTTCCGGGTACAGGACCCTCCCACTGCGTTATTGCAGATGCCTTCAATGGCAAGTTTCCCGCATTTGGTACAGATGGAAGCAGTTGTGATAGAAGATGGTTTTGTAAAGGTTTTATGTTTGGATTTTTTGCTAAGCTGTTCCATAATGGTGCGCCAGATTTCCTTTGTATAAGAGCCGGAGGACTGGGCCGAACTGTCATCATAGCCGCTCCAGACACCACCGGTAAGATATGGTGTATAACCTACAAACCAAAGGTCTTTGTTATGAGTGGTAGTGGCGCTCTTCCCAGCCTGCGCCAAAGAAATTTTTTTAAATCTGGCTTTGGTGGCGGTGCCGCTTTTGATCACATCTTCCATGGCATTGGTCAAAAGCCAGGCAGTGGATTCTTTCATGACCTGCTGCCCCTCATTATCGTTTTCCAGCAAAAGGTTGCCATCATGGTCATAAATCTTTGTGTAAAAGGATGTTTTGTAATGGGTTCCGCCGTTGGCAATAGAGGCGAAGCCATTGGTAAGTTCCAGATTGGTAACACCTTTTGTCAATCCGCCTAATGCCAGCGGCAGGGCAATGTCTGTATAGGTGTTGCCGGAACTGTCTGTATAATTATCTACCAGTGTAGTAAAGCCAAGATTTTGCAGATAATCATATCCAATCTTTGGTGTTACTTCTTCCAACGTTTTTACAGCCACTACATTCATGGAATATTTTATACCCTGGCGGATGGAAGAAAGACCACGGTAACCGGTACTGTACCAGTTTTTAACCAGTTTTTTCGTTCCGGGATAATAGTATTTTGCGTCATCCTGGACGGTGGCAAGAGTCATGCCGGCGGTGTCCAGGGCAGGCACATAAGCGGCCAGTACTTTGAAAGTGGAACCAGGCTGTCTGGTTGAGTCTGTAGCACGGTTGAAGGTACGGCTTCCGGCCTTGGTGCCACGACCACCGCAGATGGCCTTTACATTGCCTGTATGCTGGTCGATCAGTACAAAAGAAACTTGAGGCTGTAAAACGAACTCCACATTTTCAGCCAGGATATGGTCCTGTTTGGTTACAATGGATTTTTTGAAGGCTTTGATATATTTTTTTCCGGTACTTTTCTTCTTGAAATAGGATGTTATTTTTTTCTTGTAGTGTTTTTTCACAAACTGTTTCAGACTGTTAATGTCATAATTTTTCTGGGAGCCGTCTGCCTTTTGTATCGTCAGCTGGTAAGTCAGCTGGTAGGAAGAACCGGCAGGATAGTATTTTTTATTATTTACAACCGAATCGCAGATCTTTTGCATGGAAGAATCCTGTGTTGTCTGGATCTTCAGACCGCGGCTGTACAAGGCGTTATAGGCCTGGGTTTCTGTGTAACCAAGTTTTTGTTTCAAGTCTTTGATCACTTGCTGGATCAGGGCGTCTGTGAAATAAGAAGTGGTAGTGGACACAGAACGTGTTTTTTGATTGACGGTCTGGATCCGGCTATAAACATCATCATTGATGGCGGTGTTATAATCGTTGGATGTAATGTAGCCCTGTTCTTTCATGTAGGTAAGAACAGTGGTCCGCTTCTTTGAATTGGCCGAGGCGTGGGTGATAGGGTTGTAGGCAGACGGATTCTGGGTAATGCCTGCCAAAACAGCGCACTCAGACAAGGACAGCTCAGACACGGATTTGTTGAAATAGCGTTTGGATGCTGCCTGCACACCCAGTGTGTTCTGTCCTAAGTTGATGGTATTTAGATAATATTCCAAAATCTGTTGTTTGCTGTAGTGCTTTTCCAACTGGATAGCCAGATACTGTTCCTGGATCTTCCGCTGAAAACGGCCAAGGATGGTTTCTTCTTCGCCGCCTTCAAACACCTGGTTTTTTAACAGCTGCTGGGTCAGTGTGCTGGCACCCTGGCTGAAGTGTCCGCCATTGGCAAGTCCCAGTGCAAAAGCACGGAGGATTCCCTGAAAATCAACACCATGATGGGAGTAAAAGCGCTCATCTTCAATAGCAATAAAGGCATTTTGAAGATTCACAGGAATCTGATCCAGTGTTACATACTGGCGGTTGGCGTCTTTGCCAACCAGGGTCTGGATGGTCTTCCCATCGGTATCCAGTAAAGTGGTGGTGTAGCCGGATGGTGCGATCTGGATGGAGTCCAGATCAGGCGCAGCGGCAATGGTGCTCTGAAAAGCCCCTAAAAGCATACTACATCCAAAACACAGCAAAAATAAAAATCCGATAAGTAAAATACGGATGGTGATCAGTTTTGTTTTATTAAGACGGTGGCTGGCAGGAGACTGTAGTCTGTTAATCCTTTTTTCCACCTCAGATGGACTAAAATTCATACATAACCTCAATTCTGATTGATATAAAGGTAATAATACCCCTTGTGTTTGTTTTGTCTATTATAAATCATCCCTACCGTTCTTTCAAGGGAAGCCGGTACTTTTTGCTATACGAAAACGGTTCCATATGATATGATAGGGATAATCAGGATTTTAAAAGAAAGGGGATTCCGTTTATGGAGCCATCCTATCATATTTTATATAAAGAAGGTCAGGGAGAAGTTGTAGAGAAAAAATCTCGTTTTATCGCCAATATTTTTCCGGTAAATACAGAGGAAGAAGCACTGGAGCGGATCGGACAGATCAAGAAAAAACATTATGATGCCAGGCACAATTGTTTTGCCTATGTTATCGGAGAGAAAAATGAGATCATGCGCTGCAGTGATGACGGAGAACCGTCGGGAACGGCAGGACGGCCGATGCTGGAAGTACTGACAGGAAGAGATGTCCACAATGCTGTGGCGATCGTTACCCGGTTTTTTGGCGGGACGCTGTTAGGAACCGGTGGACTGGTGCGGGCCTATACAGAAGCCGTGCAGGAAGGGCTGGAGCACTGCGTGGTGCTGGCCTGTTCCACCGGATTTAAACTGAGGATCGAGACGGATTATAACGGTATCGGAAAACTGCAGTATCTGGCCAGAACGCTGGAACTTCATGAACTGGATATACAGTATGGTGAGCTGGTACAAATGACGCTGCTTGTGCCGGAAGATCAGATCGATGCCGTGGAAAAGGATATAACAGAACAGACCGCCGGCAAGGCACAGATGGAGCGGGAAGAAAAGGTTGCCTACGGTATGTCTGGGAAAGAAATTGTATTTTTCGGAAAGAAGGATTAATGTGAACTTATTAGATTATTTTGGAGAACAACAAAAAGAGAAGGAATCTCCCCTTGCATCCAGACTGCGTCCGAGAACACTGGATGAAATTGTAGGACAGGAACATATCATCGGAAAGGATACCTTGTTGTACCGGGCTGTCCGGGCAGACAAATTAAGTTCTATTATTTTGTACGGACCGCCGGGAACCGGCAAGACGACCCTTGCCAAGGTGATCGCCAATACAACTCAGGGAGAGTTTTTACAGATCAATGCTACTTCTGCCGGAAAAAAAGACATGGAAGAGGTGGTGGCAAAGGCCAAAGAGAACCTGGGAGCTTATGGAAAAAAGACTATTTTGTTTATTGACGAGATCCACCGCTTTAACAAAGGACAGCAGGATTATCTGCTTCCGTTCGTGGAAGACGGAACAGTCATACTCATTGGTGCCACCACGGAAAATCCTTATTTTGAGGTAAACGGGGCATTGATCTCAAGATCCGTGATCTTTGAATTGAAGCCGTTGACAAAGGAAAATATAAAGAAACTGATTTTACGGGCACTGGAAGATACGGATCGGGGACTGGGAGCTTACGGTGCCGTGATTGATGAGGAAGCACTGGATTTTTTGGCGGATGTAAGCAACGGAGATGCCAGGTCTGCCTTAAATGCCATAGAGCTGGGGGTTTTGACTACGGACCGGAATGAAGAGGGCAAGATCCGGATCGACCTGAATGTGGCACAGCAGTGTATACAGAAAAGGACATTGCGCTATGATAAAAACGGAGACAACCATTATGACACCATCTCTGCGTTTATCAAGAGTATGAGAGGATCAGATCCGGATGCAGCCCTTTATTATCTGGCCAGGATGTTATACGCGGGAGAAGACATCCGGTTTATTGCCAGACGCATTATGATCTGTGCTTCGGAAGATGTGTCCAATGCAGATCCCCAGGCACTGGTAGTGGCTGTCAGCGCAGCCCAGGCGGTGGAACGGCTTGGTATGCCGGAGGCAAGGATCGTGTTAGCCCAGGCGGCTTCTTATGTGGCGTGTGCGCCCAAGAGTAATTCTGCAATTATGGGAATCGACAAGGCGATGGAATATGTGAAAAGCCATCCGGGGTACCGGATCCCGGCCCATCTGCAGGATGCACATTATAAAAGCGCGGCCAAGCTGGGACATGGTGTGGGGTATCAGTATTCTCATGATTTTCCGCATCATTATGTAAAACAGCAGTATCTGCCGGATGAGGCAAAGACAGAGCGGTTTTATCAGTTGTCAGAAGAAGGTTATGAAAAGGAATTACGAAAACTGCGCCAGCATATTGGGGCAGAAAAGGAGGATTAGAAAATGGAAGATAAAAAAGAGAATAAGTCTTTTAAGAGTTCTTATACAAAGGGACAGAGAGTGGTGGCAGGTATCGGTGTAGGTTTTCTGGTTTTGCTGTATCTGGTGACGCTGGTGGCGGCGTTGACCACCTCGGAAACGGCACCGGAACTGTTCCGTATGTGTATTATGTCAACGATTTTCCTGCCGATCGTGTTCTGGCTTTATATTCGGATTTCCTCTTATTACATTGACAAAGGACGCAAAGATATGAAGGATTTTATGGAGCAGGAACAGCGGGAAAAAAAGAAAGAAAAAGACCGGTAAATTTTGTTGTTTTTCCCTGAAAAAAGAGTTATAATGACTTCGAAAAAAAAAGACCGTATCCAAGAAGGAGGAATTATGAGTCTATGAAACACGGTAAGAAGATATGGTGGGTGCTTAGCCTGCTCGTATGTGCGGTAGTGTCAAATCCGGTTTTGGCCATGGCAGCACAGGAGAGTGACACCGGTGATCAGCTGGGGGCGGGTATGTCACTAGCTTATTGTATTCCTTTTGCAGGTATGTTGTTGTGTATAGCGATCTGTCCCCTGGTGATTGGTGATCTGTGGGACAAGTACAAATGGGTAGCGGTGATCTTCTGGTCGCTGGCATTTTTGATTCCATTTGCTGTAAATTTTGGTGTAGGACAGACCTGGAAAGAGCTGTTAGAAGTTGTTTTTGGAGATTACATTACATTTATTGTGTTACTGTTTGGACTGTTCTGTGTGGCGGGAAATATCTGTCTCAAAGGAGATATGGCAGGGAGCCCGAGGCTGAATGCCCTGCTGATCCTGATCGGTGGTTTGCTGGCCAGCTGGATCGGAACCACAGGAGCCAGTATGCTTATGATCCGTCCGTTGCTTCGTGCCAACGCATGGAGAAAGAGAAAGGCACAGATTGTGATTTTCTTCATTTTCATCGTTTCCAATATTGGCGGCTGTCTGACACCGGTAGGTGATCCACCTCTTTTGATGGGATTTACCCGAGGAGTAGATTTCTTCTGGAGTCTGGAACTTCTGCCGATCATGCTGCTGAATTTTATACTGCTTCTTACTATTTTCTTGTTTGTAGATATCCGTTCTTACAAAAAGGATTTGTATGATGGACTGAAACCGGCGCTGGGGGACGAGAAGAAGCCGCTGCGTCTGGAAGGTGCACACAATATCATCTTCCTGGTAATGATCGTAGGTGCGGTGATCCTCAGCGGTGTTCTGGGAGATATCGGAGCCATTCCATTGTATGATGGAGTAGAGTTTCCGTTTACTTCTCTGATCGAGGTAGCGATTATTCTGCTGGCTGCTTTTCTGTCTTATAAGACGACAAAGAAGGAAGTGCGTGAGGCTAACAATTTCTCGTGGGATGCGATTTCAGAAGTGGCAGTTCTTTTCATAGGTATTTTCATTACCATGGTGCCGGCGCTGATGATCCTGAAAGCAAAGGGAGCAGATCTTGGTCTGACTCATCCATGGCAGTTCTTCTGGATCACAGGAGCGTTGTCCAGTTTCCTTGACAACACGCCGACTTATCTGGTGTTCTTTACGACAGCCGGAGCCTCTCATCTGGTTGCCAAAGGATCCATCATCCAGATTCTGGGCGGATCGGGTACGATTCCTCAGGTGATCCTGATGGCTATTTCAGCGGGAGCTGTTTTCATGGGAGCGATTACCTATATTGGAAATGCACCAAACTTCATGGTGCGCTCCATTGCAGAGGAAAACGGGATCAAGATGCCATCCTTCTTTGGATATATGGTATGGTCATTAAGTTGTCTAATACCGGTATTTTTGATCGACACACTGATTTTTTTCCTGGGATAAGGGAAAATGCAGGGTTTATATTGTTTTGAATAGAACGGTAAGTTCACTTGAAAAGACGGGAACGCATATGTTTCCCGTCTTTTTTTCGACTAAATGGTAGTGCAGGCATCTCCTCCAACATACTGTTGACAAAGCACAAGTGGATAGTTATAATTCTAACTGTTTGAATTATAACTATTTTGAAAGGGAGATGTTTTTATGGATGATACGCTGCATTATCTGATCATGGCAAATCAGATGCTTGTACAGAAATCATTGCTTGAACAACTGAAAGACACAGGGCTTACCATAGGCCAGCCCAAAATACTTGATTATTTGAAGGATCATGATGGCAGCAATCAGAAAGAGATTGCCAGAGCATGTTTTCTGGAAGCCGGGTCCCTGACAACCATTCTTAACAAGATGGAAGAGAAAGGATTGATCGAGCGCAGGATACTAAATGGGAACAGACGGAGTTTTCACATTTATCTGACAGCAGAAGGAAAAGGGAAACAGAAACTTGTGGAAAAGGCCTTTGCTGAGATTGAAAAAAAAGCATTGGCAGATGTCAAGGAAGAGGAGTTGGAGCAGTTTATGTCTGTCTACCACAGAATTTATGACAATTTATCCAGTATTCTCGAAAACAGACAGAAAAATGATACACTTACGAAGAAAGAAGGAACAAGCGAATCATGAATAAATTAAAAAGATATCTTTTGTTTTTAGCAGGACTATTTGTCAACGCACTTGGAGTAAGCCTTGTAACGAAGGCCAGTCTCGGGACCTCACCGATTTCGTCTATTCCCTATGTTTTGAGTTTGAATTATCCATTGACTCTGGGAAATTTTACGATCATATTCAGTATTTTTCTCATATTACTGCAGTTATTGATCCTGCGGAAAAATTTTAAAATAGAAAATGTATTGCAGATACCGGTTTCGATTGCATTTGGATACTTTATCGATCTGACTATGTATATGTTTTTCTGGGTGGATCCACAGAATTATGTAGTAAAACTGATCTCACTTTTAGCAGGATGTGTTGTACTGGGCTTTGGTGTTTATATGGAAGTGCTGGCGGATGTGGTCATGTTGCCGGGAGAATCTTTTGTCCGTGCGATTGTACAAACCTGGAACACCAATTTTGGAACGACGAAGATCATATTTGATTCATCCATGACGATCATGGCGGGCGTGCTATCCGTTCTTTTTTTCGGTAAACTCAATGGAGTACGGGAGGGGACGATCATGGCAGCCCTGCTGGTTGGTTTTATCGCCAGATTGTTTGGAAAATATCTGGAATTTGTTAAGCCATACATATTTTCTGAGGATTATAAAACCGTGGAAGCACAGGATGCAGGCAACGAGAAAATCCAGTACAAGAATATCATTGTCATCGGCAGACAGTATGGCTCCGGCGGACATGATATAGGTAAAGTGCTGGCGGACAAACTGGGCTATGATTTTTACGACCAGGATATTATCAAGATGGCTGCCAAGACAACCGGCATGACATCTGAATTTATCGGAAAAAGAGAAGAGACTATGACCAACAGTCTGCTGTATGATCTGGTCAACCAGATGTATCAGTATAAGGACGAAAGGGAGCAGGCTCCAAAGGACAAGATATTCGCTGCAGAATCTAAGGTGATCCGGGAACTGGCAGACAAGGGAAACTGTGTCATCATAGGAAGATGTTCTGATTATATTTTGAGGGATAACAAACGGGTGCTGAAGGTGTTTTTTAACGCGCCGCTTGAGAGCCGCATAAAACGAGTGATGAAACGGCAGGGAGTGGAGTACAGCGAAGCACAGCACCGGATCCGGAAAACAGATAAATATCGTGCAGACAATTATCGATATTATACAGGAAGAATCTGGGGAGCCTCTTCGAATTTTGATCTTACGATCAATACGGATTTTGGAATTGATTTCATAGAAAAATATATCAAAGAGGCATTGAACTCACAGCAGGATTTATCACCAGTTTAATGATTCTTCATCAAATATCCCGAGTATGTTGTTTTGAATATTGTGCCAGAATAAAATGTAGTAAGCATAATTTATATACTAAAGGTTGACTTATCTCCTAAAATTTAATATTATTTAGGAGATAAATAATGGCTTAGGAGATATATTTATGAGAATATTTGATTATGCGTCACTAAAGGAGAAAACATGGGATTGTGAGATAATTTCGCTTATTGCCCAGATTCATGAATATAAGGGCAGACAGGAGGTCTATCTTAAGCAGAAGCCGGAGGAATTAGATAAGCTTGTAGAAATAGCGAAACGACAGAGTACAGAGGCATCAAATTCGATTGAAGGGATACGAACTACGAGTACCCGATTAAAGCAGTTGTGTGAGGAAAAGACGACTCCGAAAAATCGTGCTGAAGAAGAGATTCTTGGGTACAGGGATGTTTTGAATACAATACATGAGAATTATGAGTATATTCCAATAACAACAAATTATATTTTGCAGTTGCATCGAGATTTGTATAAATACACAGAAAAAAGTATTGGAGGGCATTTCAAGGTATCACAAAATGTCATTGCTGCTACGAACGAGATGGGAAAAGAGTATGTGCTTTTTACCCCTCTTGCACCATACGAAACGCCGGCGGCGGTTGATGCTATCTGTGAAAATTATAACAGAATGATCGGAAATCAGGAAATGGATTCAATTTTGCTTATTCCTATATTTATACATGATTTTCTCTGTATACATCCTTTTAGTGACGGAAACGGAAGAATGAGCCGGTTGCTTACGGCCTTACTTTTGTATAGGAGTGGGTATGTTGTTGGTAAATATGTTTCTATTGAGAGTAAGATTGCCAAGAACAAAGATTTGTACTATATGGCACTGGAGAAATGTCAGGAAGGCTGGCATGACAATAAGGAGAATGTAACTCCATTTATAAAATATATGCTGAGAATCATTCTTGCTGCATACAGAGACTTTGAGGAAAGAATAGAACTTGTAAGTGAAAAACTTCCGGCAAAAGAAATTGTCAGGAGGGCTGTATATAGCAAAATTGGGAAATTAAGTAAGAGTGACATTGCTGAGTTGTGCCCCTCAATCGGAACTAAGTCCGTGGAACTAGCATTAAAGCAATTGGTAGAAGAGGGAATTCTTTTAAAAAAGGGGTCCGGAAGAGCTACATTTTATGTTCGTAGTGACTCCGTTGGATCGATTATACCTTAGTCCGCAGCAAGAATCTGATCCCGTCCTTCTATATATCTATTGTTATTTTTAGATAGAAATGGTAAAATGATAATAGTTAAAATATTATCTAAAAGGGCATAAAATTTGCTGTTTTAGATAAAATATTATCTGTGAATGAGAGGCGGATACAGATGGAACCATTGATGTGGGAAACGGCTGAAGAACTGGATCAAAAACTGGCACAAAGAGTAAGGAATATTAGAAAGCGACGCTCTATTTCTCAGGAAAAGTTATCATCTATGAGTGGAGTAAGTTATGGCTCGATTAAAAGATTTGAAACTTCAGGGAAGATCTCTTTGATATCGCTGACAAAGATTGCCATGGCTTTGGATATGGCAGATGAACTCAGAAATATTTTTACACAGGTGCCATATAAGAATATTCAGGAGGTTATCAATGAAACGAAATGATGTATTGCAGGTTAGTTACCATGAGAGACTTGTGGGGACATTAGCGCTGACGGCGGACCATAAAGCAGCATTTCAATATAGTGAAGAATGGCTTGAAAATGGATTTTCGATCAGTCCATTTTCCCTTCCGCTAAAAGATCAGGTGTTTGTTCCCAACAAGGATTATTTTGATGGACTTTTTGGTGTGTTTGGGGACAGTCTGCCGGATAACTGGGGAAAATTGTTGTTGAACAGGCTGCTGCATGCAGATGGACAGAATCCTGATAAACTTACAGTTTTGGAGCGTCTTGCCATTGTTGGAAAGTCGGGAATGGGAGCACTTACTTATTATCCGGAAAGAGAAATGAAGGAAACACAGGATACTATTAATTTGGATGAACTTGCGGTGCAGTGTCAAAAAATATTGAACACGGAATATTCGGATAAACTGGATGAACTGTACCGTTTGGGAGGTACAAGCGGAGGAGCCAGGCCTAAGATTATGACGACGATTGATGATGAAGAGTGGATCATCAAATTCCCGGCTCATGTGGATGGGGAAAATGCCGGCAGGATGGAATATGATTATTCCTGTTGTGCCAGACAATGTGGCATTTCCATGAGTGAAACCAGATTATTTCCATCAGATCAATGTGATGGATATTTTGGGACAAAGCGGTTTGACAGAATTATGGATGGAAATGGGATGAGAAAAGTTCATATGTTGACAGTAGCAGCATTGTTGGAATTGGATTTTGAACAACCCAATCTGGATTATCATGTTTTAATGAAGTTGACCAAAATTTTGACAAGAGACAATCACGAAGATGTGAGAGAGATGTTTCGCAGGATGTGTTTTAATGTTTTTGCCCATAATCGTGATGATCATTCTAAAAATTTTACATTTTTGTACAAGGAAGCAGAGGAGTGCTGGCGACTAAGTCCGGCTTATGATCTTACCTATAGCAGTACTTATTATGGAGAGCATACAACGATGGTCGATGGGAATGGACGCAATCCGGGGGAAAAAGAGATTTTGGCAGTTGGTATTGTTGCCGGAATGGAAAAAGTGGAGTGTACGAGGATTATGAGTCAGATCAGGGACTGCGTTGAACATATGCTGGGAAAATATCTTGTGTAGGCAGAAGTTTGGTGCCTGTGACTATGGTTTCAATATATATACCCAGGGACTGGCTGTTATCAACTATAACTGTGTTACTCAGTATGTCCACAAAAGTGTATAGATATTTCTTCCATCCCGGTTGCCATCAATCAGAACCATTGTCTACATTGCAGGAGTTGTGCAGATATCATTTGAATTGCGAAACGACTTAAATAAGAGTATAATAGAATCAGTATTTGAAAAAAAAGATCAAATGGAGGGGAACATGAGTCGTTTAGTTATGAGGACAGTAAGCAAGTCCCAGGAAGCGGTAGAGGACTTGTACAAAGTATTGGAGCGTCGGATCGTAGCCAGTCCACCGGGAATCTGCCCGGTGGATATTTCGGCTGCTTTTTTGAAGTTGTGCCATGCCCAGAGTTGTGGAAAGTGTACACCTTGCCGGATCGGACTGGGCCAGCTGGGAAATCTTTTGGAGCAGGTGTTAGACGGAGAAGCAGACGAGGAGACACTTATTTTGATGGAAAAGACAGCCAGGGCCATTGAGATTACGGCAGACTGTGCCATTGGGCGGGAAGCGGCCAGGATGGTGTTAGCGGGAATAAAAGGGTTTAAGGATGACTTTGAAGAGCATATCCATCACAACCGTTGTCTGTGCCATATCAAGCAGCCGGTGCCATGTGTTGCCATGTGTCCGGCAGGAGTGGATATCCCGGGTTACATAGCATTGATCAAGGAAGGAAGAAATGCCGATGCGGTGCGCCTTATCCGTAAGGACAATCCATTTCCTACAGCTTGTGCTCTGGTATGCGAGCATCCATGTGAGGCCAGATGCCGCAGAAATATGGTGGATGATGCCATTAATATCCGCGGTTTGAAACGGGCAGCAGTGGATCATGCAGGAGAGGTGCCGGCACCAGAGTGTGCACCGTCTACGGGAAAGCGGATCGCAGTGATCGGTGGCGGTCCATCCGGATTAAGTGCAGCGTATTATCTGCAGCTGATGGGACATCAGGTAACCGTATATGAGAAGCGAAGCAAATTAGGTGGTATGTTGTTATATGGTATTCCAAGTTACCGACTTCCAAGAGAGCGTCTGCAGGAGGATGTGGATGTGATCTTGTCTACCGGTGTCGTGGCAAAAACGAATACGACCATTGGTGGTGAAAATGGGGAGATCACCATGCAGGATCTACGGGAACAGTATGATGCGGTGTATATTTCCATAGGAGCCCATACGGATAAAAAGATGGGCATTGAAGGAGAAGACAGTCAGGGGGTTATTTCTGCCGTGGAAATGCTCCGGGAAGTTGGAAGAAACCGGATGCCTGATTTCAAGGGAAAAAGAGTGGTTGTCATTGGCGGCGGTAATGTGGCCATGGACTGTACCAGATCGGCTATTCGTCTGGGAGCAGATAAAGTTACCTGTGTATACCGAAGAAGAAAGAAAGACATGACAGCGTTGCCGGATGAGGTAGAAGGAGCTATCGCCGAGGGCGCGGAGATTTTGGAACTTCATGCGCCGGAACGGATCCAGGCAGATGAAAATGGAAAAGTGACAGCCTTGATTGCATCAAAGAAAATGGCAGGGCTGATCAAAGGAGGCAGGCCTTCTCCGGCAGCTTCCGGAGAGGGAGAGGCTGCCATACCATGTGATGTAGTGATCGTTGCCATTGGACAGGGAATTGAGACCAGACATTTTGAGGATGCAGGTATCCCCATCAAGCGAGGCGTTATCGAAGCCGAGAACTGGGCAGAAGTAGCCCATGCCCCGGGTGTATTTGCCGGGGGAGACTGTGTAACAGGACCGGCTACGGTAATTCGTGCCATTGCGGCAGGAAAGGTGGCAGCGGCCAACATTGATGAGTATCTTGGATACTCTCATGTGATCCGTGTGGATGTGGATATTCCGATGCCAAGTCTGGAATCTATGCCACCTTGCGGAAGAGTGAACTTGAGAGAGCGGGATGCGGCAAAGAGATGCCATGATTTCGACCTTATGGAAATCACATTAGAGAAAGCGGCATGAATGAAAAGGAGACCCACAAGGAACCCAGCCGTTGTCTCCGTTGTGATTATTATGGTTACGGAATCTTTAAGGGAGGCAGAGAAGACGAATGGTAGAATTAACGATTGATAATAAAAAAGTAACTGTGCCGGAAGGGACTACGATCCTGGAGGCAGCTAAAACAGCCGGCCTTCTGATCCCGAATCTGTGTTATCTGAAGGGTATCAATGAGATCGGAGCCTGCCGGGTCTGTGTGGTAGATGTAAAGGGAAGCCACAAACTGGTAACTTCCTGCAATACACCGGTACAGCCGGGTATGGAAGTGCGGACCAACACACCGAGAGCCAGAGAGGCACGAAGAACGAATATAGAACTTATTATGTCGCAGCACAAAGGCCATTGTATCGCCTGTGCCAGAAGCGGCAACTGCAAGTTACAGACTTTTACAAATAATGAATATTTTGAACGGAACAGTTATGTGAAAGAAATTCCCAAAGAAAACTGGAGCAAAACCTTTCCTTTGTATCGGGATGATACGAAATGTATCAAATGCATGAGATGTGTCCAGATCTGTGATAAAATCCAGAGCCTTGGGGTATGGGATGTGCAGAATACCGGAGGAAGAACAACTGTAGGCGTGTCAGGAAACCGCACCATCGAAGAGGCAAACTGCTCTTTGTGCGGTCAGTGTGTAACCCACTGCCCAACCGGAGCTCTCCGTGCCAGAAATGATTGTATCCGGGATTTCTCTGTGTATGGCCCGATCTCCCAGGAGGACAAGATCAAAGTCGTACAGATCGCACCGGCAGTCCGGGCGGCCTGGGGTGAAGAATTTAATCTGGCACCATCCTTTGCTACGGCGAAACGATTGGTTTCTGTACTGAAAAAGATAGGATTTGATTATGTATTTGATACCAATTTTGCGGCAGATCTTACGATTATGGAAGAAAGTGCCGAAGTCCTTGCCAGATTGGAAGACGGAAAGCATCATCCATATCCTTTGTTTACTTCCTGCTGTCCGGGCTGGGTTCGTTTTGTAAAGACAGAATATCCGGATATGGTTGGATGTCTGTCCACTTCAAAATCTCCGCAACAGATGTTTGGTGTAGTTTCCAAGACTTATTTTGCAGAAAAACTGGGAGTGTCACCAGATCGGATCTACAGTGTGTCCATTATGCCGTGTATGGCAAAAAAAGCGGAAAAAGATATTAAGACAATCAATGATTCCGGAGTGGGGAAAGATGTGGATCTGGTACTTACCACCAGAGAGCTGTGCCGTCTGATCAAACGGGAAAACATCAATATAGCCATGATGGAAGAATCGGAGTTCGACTCTCCGTTAGGATGCAGCAGTGGTGCCGGTGTAATCTTTGGAACGACAGGAGGCGTTATGGAGGCGGCTCTGCGCACAGCTTATTATAAATTAACCGGTGTCAATCCGGAGCCGGATCAGTTTGAACAGATCCGGAGTGGGGCACCGTGGCGGGAAGCAAGTCTTTCCATTGCAGGAACAAAAGTACGGATTGCCGTGGTGTCAGGACTTTCCAACACCCGGGCCTTGTTAGAGGCACTGCGCCGGGGCGAGGTTTCTTATGACTTTGTAGAAGTCATGGCCTGTCCGGGTGGATGCGTAGGT
>HF998355.1:25646-38131 GCA_000433735.1 Clostridium sp. CAG:167 | reverse complement strand
CGTGCCAAAGTATTGTATGACCTGGATGCAAGAAATGAAATACGGTTTTCTCATGAAAATCCGGAGATACAGGCACTTTATAAAGAATATTTAAAAGAACCGTTATCCCACAAAGCGGAAGCATTACTCCACACAGACCATACCAGCTGGGAAGTTTCCACTATGTATGAACAGATCAGGTAGACAGAAAGGAAGATGTAAGGGCATGTATAATGTAATGTCAAAAAAGGCAGAAGAATTTATTGATCATGAAGAAATTGAAGAATGTCTGGCATACGCTGAAGACAACAAAAACAACGAGGCATGTATTGACGCTATTTTGGAAAAAGCAAAGCAAATGAAGGGGATCACTCACAAAGAAGCACTGGTTTTACTGGACTGTGAAATCCCTGAAAAAAATGCGCAGATTTATGAACTTGCTAAAAAGATCAAAGAAGAGTTTTACGGCGACCGTATTGTTATGTTTGCTCCGTTGTATTTGTCAAACTACTGTGTCAATGGCTGCGAATACTGTCCTTATCATTTGAAAAACAAACACATCCGCAGAAAAAAACTTTCCCAGGAAGAAGTACGGCAGGAAGTGATGGCACTGCAGGATATGGGCCACAAACGCCTGGCAATTGAAGCAGGGGAAGATCCGGTAAATAATCCGTTGGAGTATATTTTGGAATGTATCCACACCATTTACGATATTAAGCATAAAAATGGCGCCATCCGCCGTGTGAATGTGAATATAGCAGCTACCACGGTAGAAAATTATGCGAAATTGAAAGAGGCAGGAATAGGAACTTATATCTTGTTTCAAGAGACTTACCGCAAAGATGCCTATGAAAAACTTCATCCTACGGGACCAAAGCATGATTATGCCTATCATACAGAGGCCATGGACCGGGCTATGGAAGGCGGTATCGATGATGTAGGACTGGGTGTTTTGTTTGGATTGAACAATTACCGTTATGATTTTACCGGTATCATCATGCATGCAGAGCATCTGGAGGCCTGCCAGGGAGTAGGACCACACACCATCAGCGTACCCCGCGTCCGCAGGGCAGATGATATTGACCCGGATGTGTTTGACAATGGAATCTCGGATGAAACATTTGCCAAGATTGTGGCGTGTCTACGGATCGCTGTGCCGTACACCGGCATGATCGTTTCCACCAGAGAATCGGCAGAGAGCAGAAAAAAAGTGCTGGAACTGGGAATTTCCCAGATCAGCGGAGGATCCCGCACCAGTGTAGGCGGCTATGTGGAGCCGGAAAAAGAAGAAGACAACTCAGCGCAGTTTGATGTAAATGACAATCGCTCACTGGACGAGGTGGTGTGCTGGCTTTTGAAAATGGGATATATACCAAGTTTCTGTACTGCCTGCTATCGGGCCGGAAGGACGGGAGATCGTTTTATGTCCCTGTTAAAGAGCAAGCAGATCGTAAACTGCTGCCAGCCAAATGCCCTTTTGACTTTACAGGAATATCTGCAGGACTATGCCGGGGAAGAAACAAAGGCAGAAGGAGAAAAAGTTATTAAAGAACAGTTGTCGATTATTTCCAATGAAAAAGTCAAGGAAAAAACCATTGAATATTTACAGAAGATTAAGGAGGGACAGCGGGATTTCCGCTTCTAATACGATATGAGTTTACAGGATACACCAAGTGGGGAGAGAGTGCACATCGGTCTGTTTGGCAGAAGAAATGCAGGAAAATCCAGTCTGCTAAATGGAATTACCGGCCAGTCTGTGGCAATTGTATCAGAGGAAAAAGGAACTACTACGGACCCGGTAAAAAAAGCTATGGAACTTTTGCCTGTAGGGCCGGTTCTGTGGATCGACACACCGGGGATGGACGATGATTCCACCCTTGGTGGCAAGCGGGTGGAAAAAACCAGACAGTGGTGGCAGACTGTAGATATGGCTCTTTTGGTACTGGATGGAAGCAGCCGGGATTTTTCCCGGGAGAAGGAACTTTTGGCAGAACTGAGACAGGCACACAAACCATACGGGATCCTGGTAAATAAAGAAGATCAGATGCAGGATGAGGATAAAGACTTTTTCAGGCAGGCTTTCCCGGAGGAGGATATTGTTTTTACCTGTGCCAAGAAGCCGGAGGCCATGGAACAGCTTCGTGATGTCCTGGCGAAAAAGTGCTATGAAACATTGTCAGGAGAAAAAAGAGAATTGCTGCCGGACTGGATCAGTCCGAAAAAACCGGTGGTGTTAGTTGTTCCGGTGGACTCGGCTGCTCCCAAGGGACGGCTGATCCTGCCTCAGCAGATGGTGCTGCGGGCAGTCCTCGACAAAGGAGCCTACTCCATTGTGACAAAGGAAACAGAGTTAAAAGAAGTGCTGGAAACCATGGGAGAAAAACCCCAGCTTGTGATCACGGACAGCCAGGCTTTTTCCTATGTGAGTTCCATTGTGTCGGAGGCAGTACCGCTCACTTCTTTTTCAATTTTGATGGCCCGGTACAAAGGAGATTTAAAACGCCAGGTGGAGGGAGCCGATGTGCTGGACCGTTTGGAAGAGGGAGCAAAGATCCTTATCTCTGAGGGGTGTTCCCATCATCGGCAGTGCGATGATATAGGTACGGTAAAATTGCCCGGCTGGATCCGAAACTATACCGGGAAAAATTTTCATTTTTCTTTTACCAGTGGAGGCGAATTCCCATCGCAGCCGGAGGCAGACCTCATTATCCATTGCGGGGGATGTACCCTGCATGAAAAGGAGATGAAGAGGCGGATCCGGCAGGCTGGAGAGAGTGGGATCCCTATGACAAATTACGGAATATTGATTGCAAAAATGAATGGGATTTTAGCGCGGAGCCTCTCTCCGCTTACAGATAAACCTTGTCAATAAATAAAAAATCATGTATAGTGGGTAAGGTTAAAATTAACAATGGAGGACAAAGAAAAATGAACTTTATTAAGAAAAAAGGGTTGGGAATCGGCCTGTGTATCGTGCTGGCAGCCATTGCAACTCTTTTATGTAAGATCCAGGCAGGCAGTTTTTCCTTTGAAATTATCGGAGCACCGGTATTTGGTATTCTTATGGGAATGATAATCACATTGATCTGCCCGAAACTGGCGGCTAATGAAACATTGAAAGATGGTATTAAATTTACATCCAAGAAGATTCTGCAATGGGCTGTGATCATTCTTGGATTTTCTCTGAATCTGGGAACCATTGCGGCGGTTGGAGCGAAAAGTCTTCCGGTCATTGTGTGTACCATCACTACTTCTTTGTTAGTGGGAATGTTGATGATGAAAGTACTCCATATGGACAAGCGTATTGCCTGTCTGATCGGAGTAGGATCTTCCATCTGCGGTGGATCCGCCATTGCCGCAACCGCACCGGTGATTGATGCGAAGGATGAAGAGGTGGCTCAGTCTATTTCTGTTATTTTTCTTTTCAATGTGCTGGCGGCATTGATCTTTCCGTATCTGGGCCATGCCATTGGGTTGGGAACAGAAGGATTCGCTGTATTTGCAGGAACTGCGGTGAATGATACTTCATCTGTAACGGCGGCGGCTTCCACGGCAGAGGGAATCTATGGCGTGCAGGGGATTTTGTCAGCAGCCGTAACGGTAAAACTTACCAGAACTCTGGCAATTATTCCCATTACGCTGATCCTGGCATTAATCCGTATGCAGCGTGCAAAAAAAAGAGGCGTGCAGGCTGAAGGAGGATATTCTTTCAAAAAGGTGTTCCCATTTTTTATCCTGTTTTTCATTGCGGCAGCACTGATCACAACTGTTATCGGGGTACTGCCGGAAAGCGGATTTACTGCCTTTTACAGCGGTTCATTTGTAACTGCCATGAAATGGCTTGCCAAGTTTTTCATCGCCATGGCTATGTGTGCCATCGGTTTGAATACGAATCTGATTGATCTGGTAAAAAAAGGCGGGAAGCCGATTGCTGCCGGATTTGCCTGCTGGGTTATGATTTCAGTTGTTTCCATTCTGGTACAGCTGGCAACAGGAATTTTTTATACAAATATATAGTACCTCTGGATTGCAAGTTGCGTAAAAACTGTAATACTGGTATAATAAACGGATAGTGAGAGTATAGGAGAGAAGTGCCCGGATCAGAAGGTTCAGGCGGCTAAGGAGGATGAACATGGGTAAATATTTTGGAACAGATGGATTCCGAGGAGAAGCCAATCTTACTTTGACAGCAGACCACGCATATAAAGTAGGACGGTTTTTAGGATGGTATTATGGCGAATTGAAGCGTCAGAATGGCGATGATACACCGGCCAGGATTGTGATCGGTAAAGATACAAGACGCTCCAGTTATATGTTTGAGTATACATTAGTAGGCGGCCTGGTAGCTTCCGGAGCCGACGCATATCTTTTGCATGTAACTACTACTCCGTCGGTGGCATATCTGGCCAGAGTGGATGAGTTTGACTGCGGTATTATGATTTCTGCCAGTCACAATCCATTTTATGACAATGGTATAAAACTGATCAACAGCCAGGGAGAGAAAATGGATGAAAAGACCATTTCACTGGTAGAGGATTATATTGACGGGAAATTGGAACTGTTTGGACAGAAATGGGACGAAGTTCCTTTTGCCCACAGGGAAAAGATCGGACGCACGGTAGACTATGCGTCAGGAAGAAACCGTTATATCGGTTATCTGATCTCTCTTGGTATGTATTCATTCAAGGGAATGAAGGTAGGTCTGGATTGTGCCAACGGAAGTGCCTGGAACATTGCCAAGTCTGTGTTTGATGCACTGGGTGCCAAGACTTATGTGATGAATGCAGAGCCGGACGGTTATAATATCAATACTAACGCTGGTTCAACTCATATCGAAGGACTGCAGAAGTTTGTAGTAGACAATGGGCTGGATGTAGGATTTGCTTACGATGGAGATGCAGACCGCTGTCTTTGTGTAGATGAAAAAGGAAATGTAATTACCGGAGACCACATTTTATATGTGTATGGCAAATATATGAAAGAGCGCGGCAAACTTTTGACTAATACAGTAGTTACTACGGTTATGTCTAACTTTGGTCTGTACAAAGCTTTTGATGCGCTGGGCATTGATTATGCCAAAACAGCGGTAGGTGATAAGTATGTATATGAATATATGACCAAGAATGGTGCAAGGATCGGTGGAGAGCAGTCCGGACATATCATCTTTTCCAAGTATGCATCCACAGGAGACGGTATCCTTACCAGTCTTAAGATGATGGAAGTGATCATGGCAAGAAAGACGACTCTCAGTAATCTGGTCAGCGACTTAAAGATCTATCCGCAGGTGTTGAAAAATGTCCGCGTAAAGGATAAAAAAGAGGCGCAGGCAGATCCGGATGTCCAGAAGGCAGTTGCTGAAGTGGCAGAAAAACTGGGAGATACCGGTCGTATTCTGGTGCGTGAATCCGGTACAGAGCCGGTGATCCGTGTGATGGTGGAAGCTCCAAAACAGGAAGTGTGTGAAGAACTGGTAGATCAGGTGATCCAGGTTATTGAGGATAAAGGATTGGTATAGAAAGAAGGAGGAACAGAAAAAATGGAACAGTATAAAGAAGAGTTTATTGAGTTTATGGTAGAGTCCAATGTGTTGAAATTTGGTGATTTCACATTGAAAAGTGGTAGAAAATCTCCTTTTTTCATGAACGCAGGTGCCTATGTAACCGGTTCCCAGTTAAGACGCCTGGGACAGTATTATGCCAAGGCAATCCATGATCATTACGGAGATGATTTTGATGTACTGTTTGGCCCGGCTTACAAGGGAATTCCATTGAGTGTGGCAACTACCATCGCTTTTTCGGAGCTGTATGGAAAAGAAATCCGCTACTGCTCTAACCGAAAAGAAATCAAAGATCATGGCGATACCGGTATCCTCTTAGGAAGTAAGATCAAAGATGGTGACCGCATTGTGATCATTGAAGATGTAACAACATCCGGTAAATCCATTGAAGAGACATTTCCGATCATCCAGGCACAGGGAAAGGTAGAGATCCTCGGCCTAATGGTTTCATTGAACCGCATGGAGCGTGGCAAGGGAGATAAAATGACTGCATTAGACGAGATCCGTGAGACTTACGGATTCAAAACAGGAGCTATTGTTACAATGGAAGATGTAGTTGAAAAACTGTACAATAAAGAGTGCCAGGGCAAGATCATTATTGATGATGCCATGAAGGCATCCATTGATGCTTACTATAAGCAGTATGGAGTAAAATAAAAATTGAAAAAATTGCGTGTTGCGCCGGATTCGATATGATCTGGCGTGGCACGCTTTTTTTTCTGTGTTTTCTACAAAAAAAGACAGAATGTTTCGGTACTATTACACAATTTACAAAGACGTGACAAGATGATAAGATTAGGCCATTCCACCCCCAAAAGAAACGGAAGGAGGAGTGAAGGTATGAAAGTTGCTTTTTGGAGCAGCGTCCGGGGAAAGTCATGTGTTACAAGCAATCTTGCCTGTATGGGAATCTTAGCATCATTAGATTCTGCCAACAGGCAGCGAAAAACGATTCTATTTGAAAATCATCACAATCTTATGAATCTGGAAAGTTCTTTGTTCAGCGAGTTTTCTAAAGATCAAGTCAGAGAAGAATGTCAGTATGAAGGGTATAGAGGAATGGAGGAGGTTTTATATGCCGTAGAAAAGGGCCACATATATTCATCCAGGGAAATTTTTCAAAATGCCAGAGGGTGTCTGGGTGAAAAATTATTTTACCTGCCTCAGAAGAGAGAGGGAAATCCGGATATTTTTGAATACCGTATGAGCAGGGACTGCCAGGCGGTCCTGCAATATCTGGAACGGTACAACGATCTGGTAATGATCGATACATCCTGTTCTTTTCTAAATAGTTCCAGAAGAATTCTGGAAGAAGCAGATCTGGTAGTCGTTAATTTGTTTCAAAATGAAGCAGCATTATCTCATTTTTTCAGTAACTATTCTAACATTCGCAAGAAAGCATTTTATCTCATCGGTAATTATGAGGGAGATTCCTGTATGACCAGGGGAGAAATTCTTAAGAGGTACAGGATACCGGGAAGTCATCTGGGAGTGATCCCCCGCAACGCAGGTTTTTGCGATGCGGTATCCGGGGGAGATCTGATCCCCTTTTTCCTGAGACTGTATCGCGGAGAGGGGAAGAAGGAGGACAGGGTGTTCTGGGAGCAGATAACAGAGGCGTATCGGCTTCTGAGTAATGTAATGGAGAGAAAGGAAGAGAAAGTTTATTATGCATAAAGGGTGTGTGGGATTTTTTGCCTGCCTTGCTCTGATCCTTGGTGTGACCGGGGAAATAACAGTGTCAGAGTCTGAAACAAAGACAGTGGGTGTGGATGGTTTCAGACAGTTGAAGAGGGCACTGGAGAGTCCGGGGGAATGTGTGGTCTATCTGAAGAAGAATATAGAACTGACAAAAGAAATCCGGGTGAAAGGAGTGAAAGTCCTGCAGGGAAAGGGAAGAAAAATTTATCGGGGGAAAAATCACAGAGGAAATCTTTTGTATGTAAAAAAGGCAACGCTTTCCCTGGAAGAAGTGACAGTAGAGGGGAATAAAAAAGCTTCATTAAGAGACAAAAGTGCAGTGCATGCAGGAGAAGGTTCGATGGTGCTCTGTAAGAAGGGAACGATACGGAATCACTCAAATCTAAGAGGCGGAGCGGCTGTTATGGTAGATGCCGGAGGTGTTTTTGAAATGCAGGGTGGAATACTGGAAAAAAACACCTGCGGCAGGAGAAATGCAGGACAGAAAAACAGTGGCTGTGGAGGAGCGGTGGTAAACAAGGGAAAGTTTGTATTGACCAGAGGAACTGTGAAAAACAACCGGGCATTCGGTGTGCAAAGTGAAAGAAGAGGGATCGGAGGGGCTGGTGGAGGAATTTATAACGAGGGCCATTGTTATATACAGTCCGGTGATGTGGTAAACAACCAGGCTATGAATGCAGGAGGCGGCATTTATACCGGAAAAAAGGGCTGTATCTGGATCCGGGGAGGGAGGATAAAAAAGAATCAGGCCAGACTGGGGGCGGATATTTATGGTTATCATACCTCGTTGAACGGAGAAGAAAATGGAGAACTGGGGCAGATCTATGATCCGGATTTGTCTGAGAAAAAGTCCTCTCATCCAAAAGGGGAGAAGGAAAAGAAGCCGCATAGGAAGGAGATGCCGGCTGTAACAGACACTCCGGTGCCGGAAAAAAGCCGGGAACCCGGAGAAACAAAAGTTCAGGGAACGAAAAAGGAACGGCCGGAACCGGAAAAAAAACAGGAGGCTTTGTGGCAGGTTACAATACAAAGAGAGGCTGGTGAAAACCGGGATAAAAAGAAGATTGTTTTTGTGACACCGTCAAAAGAAGCCGGAGGATGCGCGGAAGCATGGCGTTTTTCAAAGGAAGAGGTCGTAAGGATACGCAGACAGATCAGACAGTCTGAGAGATTTGATTTTGGAGGCGGAATGGAAATGTTAGACAAATTTGCAGTGGGAGGTGAGAACCATAAATGATTTTCAGAAGAAATATTTATTAAAAAGACAGGACTATGGAATTTTGTACCCTTACATTATACAGAGCAGTGTAACGGATATTAACTGGAATGGAAAGCAGTTGTGGATTGACGATCTGGAACAGGGACGTTATATGGCACCGGAGATTTTAAGTGACTGCTTTGTGGAGCGTTTTATCATGCTTTTATCCAATATAACCTGTGTGACTTTCAACCGGATCAATCCGGTGATGGAGGCCGAGACAGAGGAATTAAGAGTCAGTGTGGTGCATGAAAGCGTGGCCCGTTCCGGGTATACCATATCCATCCGCAAAACACCGGCAGTGTGCCGGATGAACAAGGAAAATATGATCCAAAGTGGCTATTGCAGTGAAGAGATCCATGATTTTTTAGTCCGGTGTGTGAAAGCCCATTGTACCATAGTAATCTGCGGGCTTCCGGGGGCGGGCAAGACAGAACTTTTGAAATATCTGACCCAGTTCATACCGTCCAGGGAACGAGCTATTACTATTGAAGATGTAATGGAGATACATTACCAGACACTGAATCCGGACAAGGACTGTGTGGA
Source organism: Clostridium sp. CAG:167 (assembly GCA_000433735.1). Taxonomy (GTDB): domain Bacteria; phylum Bacillota; class Clostridia; order Lachnospirales; family Lachnospiraceae; genus Eubacterium_F. The sequence continues at coordinate 29,090 of HF998355.1, read as the reverse complement.
AATGAAGGTGGCGGAAAACTTTGGCTATGCCCAGGCCATCAAGGCCAGTCTGAGACAATATCCCAAGTGGATCATTTTGTCCGAGGCAAGATCCAAAGAAGCCAGACAGCTGCTAGAATCTTTGAGCACAGGAGCCAGCTCCCTTACTACCCTGCACGGGAAAAAGGTGGCAGATATACCGGGAAGGATCCTTACCATGGCGGGAAAGGAACAGGCGTCAGAAGGAATGGAATATGATATCTACCGCTATATTGATGTGGGGGTGTTAGTTCAGGGGGAGATGGATGAGTCAGGGAAAATAAGACGATACATTGAAGAAATCGGCGTTTTTCAGGAAAATTATGAAGGAAAAAATCAGGTTGCCATGGTGGCAAAAAAAGGCAGATTAAATCGGGATAAAATTCCCCGTGATCTGAAAGACCGCCTGGAAATGGAGGCTTAGTATGAAAAGAAAAAAAGGAAAGGTTTTCTTGCTTCGGGTTTCCTATACTTTGTTTTCTATGTTTCTATGCTATTATCTGAGATTTGGCATGGTTCTGTTCCTTATCCTGTTTGTGGGAGGAATGTTCTTGATCTGGACGGGACTGAGATGGCGGGACAAAAGTAAGAGGGAGGAAGAACTCTTTTTTACGAGAATGGATTATTTAGAGCAGCTTATCTGTTCTTACAAACGATACCAGATTCTTTCCCTGGCATTAAAAGAGAGTACGGAATCAACAGGCTTATCCGGTGCCTTAAGAAAGGTAGAAGAAGGAGAAGAAAAGAAGGCGTTTTTATGGATTGAGGAAAAAATGGGAAACGACCGTATGCGTTGGATCCACAATTTCCTGCTGGAGGCACAGACGCTGGGAGGAGATATAGAAGATTCACTGGATCTGATGCTGATGGAAGTGCAGCAGATCAAAGAAAGGGTGGCTTTTCATGAGAAGAAGCGGCAGTCTAAAATGCGGGAATATGATATATGCCTGATTTTGTCTGGATTTTTACTTTTGTTTTCAAGAGCTCTTTTGCCGGAAACGATTTTGACACAGATGGTGACAGGAAGAATGTATAAACTTATGGCAGCAGGGATCCTTGTGCTTTATTTTCTGGTAACAAAGGCAGTGTTAAAAAAGGGAATGGGGAACTGGAGAGAGGATTTCCAATATGAAAAACAAAAGACACAGGAAAAAAAGAGTTTTTCCACATGGCTTTTGTATGTATGTCTGAATCTGCGCCATAAAAGTGTGTATCAGGCAATGGCCTGTGCCGGTCAGGAGTCATTAAAACACCGGACGGCAGAATTTTTGGAGGCGGTTTATGAAGAACCGGCGGCTATAAAACCTTATATGGACTTTGCGGATTCGTTGGGATTCAGGGAGGCAAAGACCGGGATGCGGCTTTTGTATGCTGTGAGAGAGCAGGATTACGGACATTTGGAAAAACAGATCCTGTCGCTTGTTGCATATAATAACCGGCTGATGGAGGACACATGGAACCAGGGGAGTAAAAGAGAACTGGCTTTCCTTAGTTTTGCAAAGAATCTTCCCTTTGCTCTGGCTGGCGTGAAAATAGGTGTGGATATGATCTGGTATATTTTGATCATGATGGAACAGTTTTCTTTGTTTGTGTAGAGGGGGGAAAATCCAATGAAATGGGAGAAATTTTCAGGATGGCTGGCGTTGTTTATCATGGGAATTGGTATGCTTTTTTGCCTGCAGATATTACAGGGAAAATGGGGAGAATGGGGAGTAGTACCAGATAGTCAGCAGATCCAGGGGGTATACAAGGCGGAGAAAGAGGAAGCGCCGGTCATAGAGGTGTTGGAGAAAACATGGATGGCACAGTCGGTGGTTTCAGTGAAAGAAATGGTACGGGCCAGAGAATATGACGGAACCGACCTGACAGAGAAAGTAAAGGTGCAGATACAGGGACAGGCGCAGGCAGATACTTTTTGTATAAAAAAAGGGGGAGACTATCAGGCACAGGCAGTAGTAGTAAGCGATAAGACTGGGCTTAGGACTGAGAAGAAATTCCAGATCGTAATAGAAGAAGGAGGTAAAAGTGAAATTAGGTGAGATTTGTTCACAGTGCGTTTTGTGCTTTTTCCTGATCCTGCTAATGTGGACAGGGATCACATATGTGACGCAAAATATCCAGTACACCAGAGCAAAGCAGGTTCACGATGAACTGGTAATGCGGATTGAGAACAGTAACTGTGATGCAAAGACCATTGCAGACTGCAAACATGCTGCCAGTCAATGTGGATATGACCTTATGGTGGACACATATGAAACCGCTTATGGAACCCAGGCAAAGGTGATTCTTGATATGAAGTTTTGGCTGCCGGTTTTAAATAAGGGAAGGTGTTATACTTTTTTGGGGTATGCACAATAGGAGAGAGAAGATGAAAACAGTAATTGTAGCTATGATCGGCATCAGTGTGGTGATGCTGGCTATAGTAATACAGGGAAGTGTAAATATGGATTCAAAATATCAACATGATCTGGGCGTGAGCCTGACAAGAGCAATGCGCCAGACAATGAAACAGTTAGAAAAAAATGTAAACGGAAATGAAAGGCAGCAAAACCATTATATGGCACTGCTGCTTCAGGGAATGATAAGCAGAATGGATTCTGATATCGAATTGACGGTAAAGGTTCACAGGTGGGATGCCAATAAGGGCGAACTGGATGTGGAGGCGATTGGTATGTATGAATTGCCGGACCGCAGAAACCGGACTGTGGCAGTCCGTCGCAAGGTAATCTTGCAGACCAACAATAGTTAGGAGTGATAAAGATGATAAAAGAAAAAAAATTAGTAGTAATAGTTCTTGTCTTGTCTATGGTCATAACAGGAGTATATCAGCCATCCGGGGTGGTGGCAGAAGCAGCATCGGAAGTGAAACTGGCAGTTTATATGCCAAGAAATGGAATTCATTATGATAAGGATGGAACATATCTGTATACAGAGATTGAGTCAGGCGATGCCATTTCACATTATGAGAAAACGGACACATCCAATGTAGTCATATCGGAAAAACAAGAGTCGTTTAACAAAGGATCTTTTAATTATGCCAGAATCTCTTCGGATGTGGCAGTGGTATCCACGAATGTGATCCGTATGGATGGAGATGGAAATCTGAGGATCAACGATATCAGTCTGCCTTATGCCCGTCTGTGCGGAAGCAGTGTGTCCATCAAACCACTGGGATATGTAATACGGTCTGTACAGGGAGAGTATATAACAGGACAGTTATGCACGGTGGATGAAGAAAATAGGACACAGCAAATATCTTCGGAACAGTTGAAAGAAATAGATGGGATCGCTGTGCAGATCATTATGCCGGATACTTATAAAAATGTGTTTCATTTTAATGGAGGAAAACTAGTAAAGGGCTCCGGGATGGACCACTGGTTTCCATTAAGTGCAAAAGCTGGCGAAAAAATGAAAGGTTTCGGAGAA
>HF998355.1:18026-25620 GCA_000433735.1 Clostridium sp. CAG:167 | reverse complement strand
TCTTCAGGAATGCCCGAAATTATAATCAGTGGGATGAATTGTATAACGGGCTGGCATACCACACAGGAGGGACAACCTCATATATACCGGCGCCGGTGCGGCAGGGATATTCATTTGTTGGGTGGCATTATGAAGGATGCGAGTGCCTGACAGGAGGGTCCTTGTACCAGGCAACCACCATGTCAGTAGATCAGGACTTTTACGCCAAATGGAAGGCCAAAGAGTATACAGTATATTTAAACTCCAATGATGGGAAGAACTCGCTGCAGGAGAAAACTGTTACCTATGACAGTGCATATGGTACATTGCCGGTGCTGCAAAGAAAGGGATATCAGTTTGAAGGATGGTATACACAGAAAGAAGAAGGCCGGCGGATAACGGAAAGTGTGTTGTGTAAAACAGATCAGGACCACTATCTGTATGCCCACTGGACACCGGAACAGGTTACTGTGTCCTGGAACGCCAATGGCGGTGTATGTGAAGAAAAATCAAGAACTTACAATTATGGACAGGTTTATGGCACCCTGCCGGTACCTGAAAAAACAGGGTATACATTTAAAGGATGGGCATTTGATCAGGAGGGAAAAGAGCGGATTTATGAAAATTCAATCTGTAATGGCGGCGGTACTTTGTATGCACTCTGGGAAGTCAACAATTACAAGGTTGTCTGTGTGGATCGCCTGGAAAATGGTGAAGTGCTGGGACAGACTGAATGGATGGCGTGTTATGGGACAGAACAGTCAGGAAGTCGCCTGGGAACGGATTCTACCATAGGAAAGTATTATAAAGACATGCAATATGTATCTGCCACCAATGCTGTGGTAAATGAGAATGGCTGTCAGGTAGAAAGAATTTTCAAAAGTTTTGAGGGAGCCGGACTGAATGGGCTGGATATTCAGGATCATACGCTGATTCAGGCTGATAAAAGCATAGAAACTATCCACCTGCCAGCGGATATTACAGCTATTGGAGACAACGCTCTGCAGGAATGTACCAAACTGAGAGAAATTTCTTTTTCCCCGGCACTGAAAAAGATTGGAATGAATGCGTTTTTAAATTGTACTTCTTTGGAGAAAATAGATTTTCGTCCTTGTACAGAAAAAGTGGAGATAGAAGAGGATGCCTTTAAGGGGTGCGACAATTTGCAGAGTATGATAGAAGGAATGGGAGAAATCGCTGTAAAAGATCCCCGGGCTATCCCCGGACAGACGGTGATCCAATGTTATGGCACGGGTTTTTTATATGAATATGTGAAGGCAAATGAGAGAGACTGTATCCTTATTTTTGGAAAAGGAAAAGATACGAGATCCTTTCTCACAAGAAGTGACTGCGTGCTGGGAAGTAAAATAAAGGGAGTCGAGCTTGGATATGGAATTTGTGAGGTCAAAGGAAACGCACTGACAGATTGTCTGGGATGGGTAAAGGTGGAAAATCCAAACTGCCGTCTGGAAGACAGAACGGATGTGTTTTCTTCCCAGAGTCTGCTGCAAGGGTGGAGTCAGTCTTCGGTTATGGAGTATGGCCGGAAATATGGCCGGAATATGGAATCCATAGGGAACAGTTACAAGATGGAGGCAAAGGATCAAGGAAATGTATGTTTTGTTTTGTATGCTTATCCTGGTATGAAAATGCCGGTAATAGAGGGAGAGTTTATAAATAAACAGGATTTTTTAGGATTTTATTGCCAGGATACGTTGTATTATCGGAGGGATGGAAGCTGTGTAGAAGAAGTGTTTACAGCAAAAGAGACGTCCGATGTGGTGCTGGAGGCAAGATGGGAAAAGAAAGAGGAGATAACACCGGCACCGACGAATACACCCGTAGTATCCGGACCGCCGGTTGATACAAAGGAGCCGACAGAAACGGAAGAACCGGTACCAACCGCGTCTCCAGAGCAAACATCAACAGAGCCGGCGGCGCCGACAAAGCCGGCAGTATCCGTAAAACCGGGAGAAACCACCTCAAAAGCGTCGGCAACAACTCCGGCGAAAAATACGCAGTCTCTCAAAGCGACAGCAGCTCCCAAATCCATTGTGATCACCTTTTCAGATGTGGCAAAAAGTGAAGGGAAAAATATAGGGGGAATCACGATGAAGAAAGGGGAAATTACATACAGACTTTATGCAGGAAGCAGAAAGGCTGTTGTGTGGAAGGTAAAAAAGAAAAAGAAAAAGGTGGTAGTCCCGGCTGTTATCAAATATAAAAAGAAGAATTATATAGTTACGGAAATCCGGTCAAAAGCATTTGCATCAAACAAGCATATAAAGAGTGTGGTACTTGGAAAAAATGTATGTCTGATAGGGGAGAAGGCATTTTACAGGTGTTCCAATCTGAAGCGAATCCAATTTAAGGGGAATTTGATCCGCAAAGTAGGGAAAAAGGCACTGAAGGGAATTTCTAATAAATGCAGGATATTGGTACCAAAGAAAATGGAAAAGAAAGTAAGAAAGCGTCTGGAGAAGAAAGGACAGAATAAAAAAGTGACTATCCGGACGAAAGGATAGCCACTATGTATTACTTATTCATCATTATCGGAAGGATCTTCTTCTTCCGGCTGCGGTTTGATGGTCATTTCTACTTTGTCAATATGGTTTCCATCAACCTCTAACACAAGGTAGCGGGCATAAGAATCTTCTGCCGCTTCCCCTACTTCAGGGAAATGTTCTAAAAGGTTGATAATATGACCGGCAATGGAGTCATAGTCCTCCGAAGAGAGGGGAAGCCCTGTTTCTTCCGCTATGTCATCCAGGTCAGTGGAGCCTAACAAAATGTACTTATCATCAGCAATTTTTTGAATTTCATCCTCTTCATCATCATCGTATTCATCCCGGAGTTCACCAACGATTTCTTCCAACAGGTCTTCGATTGTGATCAGGCCGGACAGTGCACCGTATTCGTCTAATACAATGCTGAGGGGGATGGAATCCTTTCGCATCTCAATAAAAAGTTCAGAAACTTTTTTGTATTCATAGGTTATATGGGCCTCGCGGATCAGACTGTGAATATCCAGGGTGTTTTTATCACCTTTATAGAAAACTACATCTTTCAGGTTGATAATACCGATAATATTATCAATGGTATCTTCATATACAGGCATGCGGGCAAATTTGCTCTTTGTAAATTCCTGCATAAGTTCATCATAAGTAATGGTACTTTCCACCATGGCAATATCCATACGAGGGATCATTACATCTTTCACCAGAGAATCGCCAAAATCTACGATGTTTGCTATCATCTGGCGTTCCTCGCTTTCGATGACGCCTTCTTCGTGGCTGACATCTACGAAAGTACGGAGTTCATCTTCTGTTATCTGGCTTTCTTTGTGGCTGGTATCTACCCGCATAAGGAAAAGGATAAAGCGGGAGATCTGGTTCACCAGAAAGATCACAGGTGTCAGAAGATTTGTCATAAATAAGATTGGTCTCGCTACTGTCAGAGACAACTTAGTGGCGTTTCTGGTAGCCATATTTTTGGGAGTGATCTCACCAAAAATGAGGATCAGCACAGTCAGGATCCCGGTGGCAATACCGGCAGCCAGACTGGTGTTATTTTCAAATCCCATCCGTTTGCAGATATTGAATGCATAGGATGTGGAATAAGAAGAAGCGGATAAGTTCACCACATTATTACAAATCAAGATTGCACTTAACATTTTTTCCGGTTCTTCGATCAGTTTAAGAACTTGTTTGGCGGACTTGTTTTTTTCGTCTGCCAAAGAACGCATCTTAATCTTGTTAACCGTCGTCAGGGCGGTTTCGGAAGAAGAGAAAAATGCTGAAAGTATAAGTAAAATTACAATAACAAGTATGCTTATCGCGTCACTGGGCCCCAAAATGATCACTCCTTTCTTAGTTCAAAGCCTGGCGTTTTCTTGCCATATCGTCGCTGTCCAGGTATTCATCGTAGGTGGTAACCTTGTCGATCATACCATTTGGTGTCAGTTCGATGATACGGTTGGCGATTGTCTGTATAAACTGGTGGTCCTGGGAAGTGAAAAGGACAACTCCCGGGAACTTGATAAGTCCGTTGTTTACAGAGGTAATGGATTCCATGTCTAAGTGGTTTGTTGGTTCGTCTAACATTAAAACATTGGAACCAAGCATCATCATCTTTGACAACATAACGCGTACTTTTTCACCACCGGAAAGGACATTTACTTTTTTCAATCCGTCGTCGCCTTTGAAAAGCATTCTGCCTAAAAAGCCACGGACATATGTTGCGTCTTTTTCCGGAGAGAATGGCATCAGCCAGTCTACAATCGTGTCGTTGCTGTCAAAATATTTTGTATTATCCTTTGGAAAATAGGAGTTGGAGGTTGTGATGCCCCATTTGTAATCTCCCTCATCCGGTTCCATTTCTCCGGAAAGGATCTGGAACAGAGTAGTAGCGGCGATACCATAGGAACCTACAAAAGCGATTTTGTCATCATGACCTACGGTAAAAGATACATGATCCAATACTTTTTCGCCATCAATGGTTTTGGTCAGGTTGGTCACAGTAAGGACTTCATTACCGATCTCTCTGTCTGGTTTAAAATCAACATACGGGTATTTACGGCTGGATGGACGAAGGGTATCTAACTCGATTTTTTCCAGCGCTCTTTTTCTGGAAGTAGCCTGTTTGGATTTGGAAGCGTTAGCACTGAACCGCTGGATAAATTCCTGCAGTTCTTTGATTTTTTCTTCCTTTTTCTTATTGGCTTCTTTCATCTGCTTGATCATCAACTGGCTTGATTCATACCAGAAATCGTAGTTGCCGGCATAAATCTGCATTTTCCCGTAATCAAGATCTACTGTGTGGGTGCAGACTTTATTAAGGAAATAACGGTCATGGGACACAACAATGATCGTATTATCGAAGTTGATCAAAAATTCTTCCAGCCAGCGGATGGAATCCAGATCCAGGTGGTTGGTTGGCTCATCCAGAAGCAGGATATCCGGATTTCCGAATAATGCTCTGGCAAGGAGTACCTTGACTTTATCATTATCAGCAAGTTCATTCATCACTTTGTAGTGAAGTTCTGTTTCGATACCAAGACCATTTAAAAGAGTAGCGGCATCTGTTTCGGCATCCCATCCGTTCATATTAGCGAATTCTTCTTCCAGTTCGCTGGCACGGATACCGTCCTCTTCGGTGAAATCTTCCTTGGCATAGATAGCATCTTTTTCACGCATGATATCAAAAAGACGCTGGTTTCCGGCAATGACGGTGTCCAATACAACATCACTGTCGTACTTAAAGTGATCCTGCTCCAGCACGGAAAGACGCTGGCCGGCACCTAATATGATCTCACCGGTAGTTGGTTCCAACTCACCGGAGAGAATTTTCAAGAAGGTAGATTTACCGGCACCGTTGGCACCGATAATGCCATAGCAGTTTCCTTCTGTAAATTTTATGTTGACCTCTTCAAAGAGAGCCTTTTTACCAAATCTTAATGAAATATTGCTTGCTTGTATCATTTTAAATTCCTTTCTTAAATAAATGTATACTATTTTCTATTTTACTAAAAATGAGCGAATTTGCAAGGGTTTTCTACATTTTAGCAAAAGTAACATGTTTTTCGTAGTGCAAACGGGATTTGTGTGTTATAATTGCATATAAATGTGAATAGGAGGATGGTCTCATGAGCATAATAATGGACAAGGATGCAGTATTTCATTTACAGACGAAAAAGACCAGTTATATCCTGGCTGTTGTAGGGGGAAAATACCTGGCACATGTGTACTGGGGGGGCAGAATCAGGACACCCAGATCGGAAGATGTACTTTTGAAACGATGGAGTTGTTTTGATGTGATGGAGCCGGACTGTGGAGAGGGGATATTTTCACTGGATTATCTGTGCAGAGAGTATCCGACCGGAGAGAGTGATTACAGAGTACCTTCTTTGCTGGTGGAATTTGAAGATGGCAGCAGAGAAACGGATTTTTTGTATGAAAAGGCAGAAGTGCTGGAAGGAAGAAAAAAGATCGCAGGTATGCCCTGTCTTTATACGGTTTCTGAGGATGAGGCACAGACACTTCACATTACGCTGAAAGATGAAGTGGGAGGTCTGCGTCTGCATCTTTATTACACGGTGATGGATGAACTGGATGTGATTACAAGATATGTCCGGCTTGAGAATACAGGGGATAAAAAAGTACGGGTCAATCGTATACTCAGCTGCTCCGTAGATTATGAAGGATCTGATTATGAGTGGATCACCTTGCCGGGAGCCTGGGGAAGAGAGCGTCACATTCAGCGAAGCAGAGTGATCAGGGGAGAAAACCGGATCGGAAGCAGCCGTGGGGCCAGCAGCCATCAGATGAATCCTTTTATGGCGCTGCTTAGACCGGGAGCCGGCGAGCAGGCAGGAGAGGTTTACGGCTTTAATCTGGTATACAGTGGAAATTTTCAGGCAGGAACCCAGGTGGACCAGGTAGGAAAACTCAGGGCTTTTATGGGAATGGGAAATGAAGATTTTTCCTGGCTTTTAGAATCCGGAGAGAGTTTTGAAACGCCAGAGGTTGTTATGGTTTACACGAAAGAGGGACTGGGAGAGATGTCCCGTATCTTTCATAGAGTATATAAAAAGAGACTGCTCAGAGGTGTGTACAAGGAAGGAAAGAGACCAATCCTTGTAAACAACTGGGAGGCTACTTATTTTGATTTTAACGAAGAGAAAATCGTGACATTGGCCAAAGAGGCAGCAGACCTTGGAATAGAACTGCTGGTGCTGGATGACGGCTGGTTTGGAAAAAGAGAGGATGACACTTCTTCATTAGGAGACTGGAAGGTAAATCTTAATAAACTGCCGGGAGGGCTCAAGGCCTTAGCCGATGAGATAGAGAAAAATGGCGTGAAATTCGGACTCTGGTTTGAGCCGGAAATGGTTTCGCCAGATAGTGAGTTGTACAGAAAACATCCGGACTGGTGTATTCATGCACCGGGAAGACGCAGATCCCTTTGCCGGAATCAGCTTACGCTGGATCTGTCCAGAGGGGATGTGAGACAGTACATTATAAAGTGTCTGGATGATATTTTATCTAATGTGAAAATATCCTATGTTAAGTGGGATATGAACCGTCATATGAGCAATCTGGGATCTGCCATGCTGCCACCGGAGAGACAGAGAGAACTTCCACATCGGTACATGCTTGGTCTGTATGAAATCATGGAAGAAATCACGCAAAAACACCCAGATGTATTATTTGAAAGTTGTTCAGGCGGAGGCGGACGCTTTGATGCGGGAATGTTGTATTACATGCCACAGATATGGACCAGTGATGATACGGATCCGATAGAGCGTCTGTATATTCAATATGGAACAAGTCTGGTGTATCCTGTGTCTGCAATGGGGGCGCATGTTTCCGCTATTCCGAATCATCAGTCCGGAAGAAAAACCCCATTAGCTACCAGAGGGTGTGTGGCTATGAGTGGAAATCTCGGCTATGAACTGGATCTGGGAGCCTTTACGGAGGAGGAAAAGAAAGAGGTAAAGCAACAGGTTCAGGAATATAAAAGAATTCGGGAATTGATTTTTCAGGGAGAATTATACAGACTGGCCAGCCCGTTTGAGGGAAATTTTGCAGCATGGATGATCTGTTGGGAGGACAGA
>HF998355.1:17732-17994 GCA_000433735.1 Clostridium sp. CAG:167 | reverse complement strand
TGTGCAAATGCCGGCAGAAGTAAATGGAAGCATCCACCGGGTAAAAATGGAAGGACTGGATGCGGAGGCAGACTACATCGACCTGGATACAAAGGAGATTTATCACGGAGATGAATTGATGGAAATTGGACTGGTTGTGGATCTGCACGGAGACTATCAGAGCAGAATGTGGAAATTCAGCCGCCTGTCAAGGGAAGGAGAGCAGCAATGGCAGTATTAGAAGATGTTCAGACTCAGGAGGGAAGTATTTTCCCAATGGGGA
>HF998355.1:0-17694 GCA_000433735.1 Clostridium sp. CAG:167 | reverse complement strand
TATCAATATCTGTCTGGAAGAAAGGCGTTAAAAATTGCTGGATCCGTTTCTTTGACCAGAGAGGATTAGTTAAAAAGTATTGCATGTTTCCGGCTCAGACAGGAGAAAGTGAAGATGTATTTACATTGTGTCTTCAGAGTCCCGGTCTGGCAGATGAATTAAATGGTCTGGAGTATGACTTTTATGCATCAGGACAGACATTTACAGATCCTTATGCGTGCATGACAGCAGGCAGGGAACGGTTTGGAAAAAAGAGGGCACAGGTCCGTGGAAAAGTCTGTACAGATGAATTTGACTGGACAGGAGAAAATAGGACATATATCCCATTAAAGCAGATGATCGTGTATCAATGTCATGTCAGAGGTTTTACAAAACATGAAAGTTCTAAGGTAAAGCACCCGGGAACTTTTTCCGGAGTGACAGAAAAAATCCCATATCTGAAAGAACTGGGGATCAATACGCTGTTTATGATGCCGGTATATGATTTTAATGAGCAGATGACAGATGAAACAGGGAGCTTGTTAAATAAGATCAATTACTGGGGATACACCAGAGATGCATTTTATTTTTCACCAAAAGCCAGTTATGGAAGCGGAAACAAACCGGTTGTGACTGAATTTAAGGAAATGGTCTGCAGCCTGCACAGTCAGGGTATGAACTTTATCCTTGATATGTATTTTGAAGGGAAAAGTCCGGAATTTATAACAAGATGTCTGCGGTATTATGCACAGGAGTACCATGTAGATGGATTTCATGTTACTTCAGATAAAATGGATTTAGAATGGCTTAGACAAGATCCGGTTCTTGCGTACTGCAAGATATTTGGAGATGGATATCAGGCTGACAGCCAGGGCATGTACATGGAGATGAATGACGGATTTATGATTAATGCCAGAAGGTTTTTGAAAAGTGATGAGGGTCAGACAGAAGGCTTTTATCATTATTTCAAGCAGCAGAGACAGGATGGTGAAAATCTCCACTACATTACCCAGCACAATGGATTTACTTTAAGGGATCTGATCTCGTATGACATAAAACACAATGAAAAAAACGGAGAAAAGAACCGGGACGGAACCCAGTACAATTACAGCTGGAATTGCGGTATGGAAGGATATACCCGAAAAAAACCGGTACTTGCCATGAGAAGAAAGCAGGACCGGAATGCCTGGGTTATGCTGCTTTTAGGGATGGCTCCGCCTATGATACTGGCAGGGGACGAGTTTGGAAACTCCCAGAAGGGAAATAACAATGCTTACTGTCAGGATAATCCTACTACTTGGCTGAATTGGAATGATCTGGAGAAAAATACAGAAACCTTTGATTTTGTGAGGGAACTGTTGGCATTTAGAAAAAGACATCCATTGTATCAAAATAAAGAATTTCTTCGAGGATCTGATTACCGCTCTCTGGGGGCACCGGATGTGTCCTGTCATGGAAGGGAACCGTGGACAGCGGATTTTTCATATTACAGCAGGGAATTGGGGATTTTATATTATGGGGCATATTTTGGAGGGGAAAGTTTATACTTTGCTTTTAACTTCCACTGGGAGGCTCATGAATTTTATCTGCCGGACATCCAGAAAGGAAAAACATGGAAGGTGTTGTATGATACAGCAGAAAAAAAGGGCGGTACTTTGCAGCAGGGAGTGGTAAAAATGGAACCAAGATCCATCGTGATCCTGGAGAAAGTGCCGGAACCTAAAAAACAGATGCCCGTTAAAAAACGGACACCTGCCGGTTACAAGAACCCTGATTAGAAATTGTGGTTTTCCACGATTGGATCAAACAGATCCAGGGTACAGTGGTGGTCGGATGCGAAGTGCTTACAAGTTGTGCATGAAACACTGGTATCACCGGATTTGTTTTTGGCTGCGTTTTTGCCTTTCATTGAGTAAGAACTGCAATGTTTGGCAACTTTACGGTAAGTCTGTTCATCTACATGCATGATGTCTTCCTCCATTCTGCCGCCTTAAGTGGCGGTACTTGATTAATGAATACAAACTTAGTATGAGCAAATAGAAGGGAATTATTCGCAATGGTCGTATTAGAAATAGAGTCTGTAAAAGTGTTCATGACATGCCTGTGTCAGCAGGAAGCCTTTGATAAATTCCATGTAAGAGACTGTGAAGTGACAACATTTACCAGATTTTCCTGCGATGGAAAAAACTTTGATGAGTGGTATGAAGAGGAAGAGAAGAAGGGAGAAGAACTGGTTCGGTGGAAGCAGTTAAAGCCTCTTGTTTTTATGATGATCCGTGGAACGAAAACACCTCTGCAGTTGAAAATTGAATTTTGCCATACCATGGCAAATGGAGATACAGGTGCCATGAGAGTGGAATATGACCGTGAAAAACTGCTGATTTATACGGGATATATGCAAAAAGAATTTTCCATGGATAAAGAAAATCAGAGGGAATGGGATGAAAACTGCATGTTGTTTCTTAAGAAAAACAACATTGTTAGCACTCAACTCTAATGAGTGCTAAATTTTTCTTGACTTTTTTATTTTGCCGCGTTATGATAATTCCTGTAGAACATAAAAGTGATTGCAATGAATATAAATTTAGGAGGTTTTATCATGACACAGGAACAAGGTAATTTGGCTATTAATTCTGAAAATATTTTTCCTATTATCAAAAAATGGCTGTATTCGGACCATGACATTTTCCTGAGAGAGGTTGTCAGCAACGGCTGCGACGCAATTACAAAACGGAAGAAACTTTCCCTGATCGGAGAGGCAGATCTGCCGGAAGATTACAAAGGCAAGATCGAAGTTGAGGTTAGTCCGGAAGACAAAACCATTACCATCCGTGATAATGGATTGGGAATGACAGCAGATGAGGTGAAAGAGTACATTAACCAGATCGCATTTTCCGGAGCAGCTGATTTCCTGGAGAAATACAAGGACAAGGCAAATGATGAGCAGATCATCGGACATTTTGGACTGGGATTTTATTCGGTATTTATGGTATCTGATTCAGCGGAGATTAACACACTTTCCTATAAAGAAGGTGCAGAGGCCGTACACTGGGAGTCGGATGGCGGACTTACATTTTCCATGGACAGCAGTGACAAAGACTGTGTAGGAACTGAGATCATCCTGCATCTGAATGAAGACAGTTATGAATTTGCCAATGAGTACCGGGTAAGAGAAGTTTTGGATAAATATTGCTCTTTTATGCCGGTGGAGATATTCCTTACAAAGGCTAATGCTGAGCCGGAATATGAAACGATCCCTATGGAGGAAGTAACAGAAGAGGATACGGTTGTAGAAGAGATTACGGAAGAGCCAAAAGAGGGCGAAGAGGACAAAGAGTCTGTTAAGAAGGCAAAGATCGTGAAAAGGCCGGTATCCATCAGCGATACACAGCCTCTTTGGACAAAACATCCGAATGAGTGCAGCGAGGAAGATTATAAAAAATTCTACCGCAAGGTGTTTAACGATTATAAAGAGCCTTTGTTCTGGATCCATCTGAACATGGATTATCCGTTTAATTTAAAGGGTATTTTATATTTCCCACGGGTAAATCTGGAGTATGAAAATGCAGAAGGCGTTATCAAACTGTACAATAACCAGGTATTTATTGCGGATAATATCAAAGAGGTAATTCCGGAATTTCTGATGCTTTTAAAAGGTGTCATTGACTGTCCGGATTTGCCGTTAAATGTAAGCCGAAGTGCTTTGCAGAATGATGGATTTGTTAAAAAGATTTCTGATTACATCACGAAAAAGGTGGCAGACAAGTTGACTGGTATGTGCAAGACAGACCGTGAGAATTATGAGAAATACTGGGATGATATCAGTCCGTTTATCAAGTTTGGATGTCTGAAAGATGAGAAATTCAAAGAGAAGATAAAAGAGTATGTATTGTTTAAAGATCTGAATGATAAATACAGTACATTATCTGAATATCTGGAAACGGTACCAGAGCCGGTTGTGGCAGAAGTAGTTGAAAGTGATGCAGAGGATGAGAATAAAGAGCCTGCAGAAAAACCGAAGAAGACTGTTTATTATGTGACAGATATGCAGCAGCAGAGTCAGTATATCAAAATGTTTAAAGACCAGGATATGAATGCGGTTGTACTGCTTCACAATATTGACCAGCCATTCGTATCTGCTTTGGAAGCGGGAGACGATGATGTGAGGTTCCAGCGTATTGATGCGGATCTGACAGAAGCATTCAAGGAAGAAACAGATGAAGAGGCTCTGAAAGATGAGACAGAGACTTTGAAGAAATTATTCCAGAAAGCTACCGGCAGGGAAAATCTGGAGGTAAAGGTGGAGAAATTGAAAGACGAGAATCTTTCTTCCATGATCACACTTTCAGAGGAGACCCGCAGAATGCAGGATATGATGAAAATGTATTCTATGAATGGCATGGGCGGTATGGATATGTCTGATATGGGCCAGACTCTGGTGTTGAATGCTAATAATGAGCTGGTTCAGTATGTTTTTGATCACAAAGATGATGAGCAGACAGAGATGTTCTGTCAGCAGCTGTATGATCTGGCTATGATCAGCCATCAGCCGTTGCCGGCAGAGAAGATGACAGAGTTTATCCAGAGAAGTAACAAGATCATGATGCTTCTGACAAAATAATCTGTTGGGAAAAATCCGAAGAAACAATAAAATCAAGAAAAGACAATAAAAAGGTTCCAGGATCGGCAGGAGAGTGCGGCTGCGCTTTCTTTCCGAAGAGCTGGAACCTTTTTTATGAAAGATGATGGGGCGTTTTTTTCCCGTTCTCATCCACGGTAACGAAAATGGCGGTTCCTTTGGCATGTACCTGGCCTGTCAGCATATGTTTTACCGTAATATAAATGGGAATACTGGTGGAGCGGGGGGTTCCCTTTTCCATATAAAAATCCAGGATGGCACCGGCCACAGTGGGTTTTTGGATGGAAATATTATTAAGGGCAACTAATACAACGCCCTCGTTGCTTCCCAGCAATCGTGTTACGCCGATCATAGCGGCTTCGGTGATCCATTCTGAGATCCGGCCGGCGTACAGAGTTTCGTGATGATTTAGGTCCTCTGGCCGTACAAAGTGTCTGGTGGAAAGTTCCATGGTTATACCTCATTTCTAAATGATAGCAAGTGCCCTTACAGCCGGCATCAGGATCTTTTACCATGTTGCCGGTAAGGACATTGCATTGTTTATTATACCATATATAGTTTTTTATTGCACAAAATTCTCGTTATTATATCTTGCAATATACCCCCATGGGGTATATAATGACCTTAAAAATCAAAGGAGACAAGGTATGGAGAAAGAAACAAAGGAGATACTAGTGGAAGATTGCTGCTGTCATAGGACAAAGCACCGGTCAGAGAAAGAATATAAAGATCTGATTCACCGCCTGAACCGGATCGAAGGACAGATCCGCGGCATTAAAGGAATGGTGGAGAGGGAATGTTACTGTCCGGATATTTTAGTACAGGCGGCAGCGGCCAATGCGGCACTGAAAAGTTTTAACAAGGCATTGCTGGCAGAGCATATCCGAAGCTGCGTGGCAAGAGATATAAAAGAAGATAAAGAAGGTGCCGTGGATGAACTGATCCAGACACTGAACAAGATCATGAAATGATCATAAGTGGGACAACCACAGGAGATAAAATAATGTGCAGGAGATGATGTTATGGAACATTTTGAAATAACCGGAATGAGCTGTGCCGCCTGCAGCAGCCGGGTAGAAAAGGCGGTAGGAAGTCTGGAAGGCGTACAGGAATGTACGGTAAACCTTTTGACAAATTCTATGATCGTTGAGGGAAGGGCAACCAGAGAAGAAATCACGGCAGCGGTAAAAAAAGCTGGCTATGGAGTGGTGGAAAAACCTGAATACAAAAAGAAAACGACAGGAGAAGATACTACGGACAAAGAAGTAAAAAAACTCAGAAAACGCCTGGTGGTATCGCTGGTGTTTTTACTTGTATTAATGTATTTTTCCATGGGGCATATGATGTGGAACTGGCCGGTGCCGGGCTTTATGGAAGGAAACCATGTTATGATGGGACTTTTGCAGATGCTTCTTACTATTGTGATCATGGTCATCAATCAGAAGTTTTTTATCAATGGATATCAGAGTCTGTTCCGGGGAGCACCCAACATGGATACGCTGGTGGCACTGGGGGCCAGTGCAGCGTTTGGCTACAGTCTCTATAGTCTGTTTGCTATGACAACGGCGGTAATGAATCAGGATCACCAGGCTGTCATGAGGTATATGAACGAGTTTTATTTTGAGTCGGCAGCCATGATATTAACCCTTATTACCCTGGGAAAAATGTTAGAGGCTAGATCCAAAGGAAAAACAACAGATGCCCTGAAAAGTCTTATGAAACTGGCACCCCAGACGGCTGTTTTGATCCGTGATGGGGAAGAGGTAACGGTACCTGTGGAAACGGTGCAGATCGGAGATGTCTTTGCGGTGCGCCCGGGAGAAAATATTCCGGTGGACGGTGTTGTGCTGGAAGGAAGCAGTGCGGTCAATGAAGCGGCGCTTACAGGAGAAAGTATCCCGGTGGATAAAGAAGAAGGAGATCAGGTTTCGGCGGCTACTACAAACCAGTCCGGTTATCTGAAATGCCGGGCAAAAAGAGTAGGAGAAGATACGACCCTGTCTCAGGTCATTCAAATGGTGTCGGATGCGGCGGCTACCAAGGCACCCATTGCCAAAGTGGCAGACCGGGTTTCCGGTATTTTTGTACCTACAGTGATCGGAATCGCCGTTATGACTTTTTTTGCCTGGGTGCTTACAGGCCACTCATTTGGTTTTTCCCTGGCAAGAGCTATCTCAGTGCTGGTGATCAGCTGCCCATGTGCGCTGGGCCTGGCAACGCCGGTGGCTATCATGGTAGGAAACGGTGTTGGTGCAAGGCGTGGTGTTTTATTTAAAAATGCAGTATCTCTGGAACAGGCCGGAAAGATACAGATTATGGCATTGGATAAAACCGGCACCATCACTATGGGACAGCCTCAGGTAACGGACATCTATACAGCGGAGGGAGTGGAGAAAGAACAGCTGCTCCACCTGGCAGCATCTTTGGAAGCCGGAAGTGAGCATCCACTGGCAAGAGCTGTGATGAAAAAAGCAAAAGACAAAAAAATCAATACAGATGCCGTAACAGATTTTAGAGTGCTCCCGGGAAACGGTGTGCAGGCAGTCTGGAAAGAACAGACTTTGTTGGGAGGAAGCCTGTCTTTTATAAGAAAACAAATGAAGGTGGCGCCTGAACTGGCAGATGTGTCAGACCACATGGCTGAGCAGGGAAAAACACCGTTGTTATTTGCAAAAAATAATCAGGTTATAGGAATCCTGGGTGTAGAAGATACAGTAAAAGAAGACAGTAAAGAGGCCATAGAGGCACTGAAAGAAATGGGGATCACCACTGTTATGCTCACCGGTGACAATGAAAAAACAGCCAGAGCCATTGCTGAAAAAGTAGGTGTGGATCACCGGGTTGCCGGTGTGTTGCCGGACGGAAAAGAACAGGTGATCCGCCAGCTGAAAAAACAGGGAACTGTAGCCATGGTAGGAGACGGTATCAACGATGCACCGGCACTGGTGCAGGCAGACATAGGCATTGCCATCGGAGCAGGAACGGATGTGGCAGTAGATGCGGCAGATATTGTACTGATGAAAAGCAATCTTATGAGTGCGGTTGAGGCGGTGCGTTTAAGCCAGTCTACGCTGAAAAATATCCACGAAAATTTATTCTGGGCCTTTTTCTACAATGTGCTGGGAATCCCGCTGGCAGCCGGCGTTTTTTATCCATTGTTTGGTATTTTATTAAATCCTATGTTTGGGGCAGCAGCCATGAGTTTGTCCAGTTTCTGCGTTGTCAGCAATGCATTGCGTCTGAACTGGTCAGATCCGTCTAAGAGAAAAAGAAAAAAATATAAAAAAGAGGTAGAAGTCAGAATTCAACAGGAAGGTGATCGTATGAACAAAACAATCGAAGTAAAAGGTATGATGTGTGGACACTGTGAGGCAACGGTAAAGAAAGCGCTGGAGGAACTTCCGCAGGTAGAAGAGGCGAAAGTAAGCCATACCGATGGAAAGGCTATTGTAATCTTGTCAGAGGAGGTAGAGGATGATATACTGAAAAAAGTGATAGAGGATCACGGTTATCAAGTCACAAAAATGTCATAAAAAGAGGTAAATCATGGAAAAGAAGAGAAGGCAGAAAAAGGAATTATGGATCGTTTTTGTATTTACAGTACTCCTTTCCCTGGCTGTACCGGCGGCGGCACTGGCCGCCGGTACATGGCAGCAGGATGAAAACAAACTGGAGTCCTATGTAAGTACAACAGAGAACGGAAAAGAAATGAGCGGCATTGCTGTTTCATCCCAGATGGATCAGACATCCTATCGTGACGGAGACACGGCAGCCATGACGCTGACGGTGAAGAACAACAACAGTTATGCTGTGTCGGATGTGGACATCCATTATAATTTACCGGGAAATTTTTCCGTAAAGAGTGGAAAGACATCTGAGACAATCAAAAAGCTGAATGCCGGTGAGACAAAGCAACTGAAGATCCAAATACAGGTAACACCGGACAGTTCTGGCAAAATGACATCGCGGGCCGTGAAAGGATTAGCAGTATCCATTGTCAGTGGGGGGTTACTTGTGGCGGCTATTATATTCTTTATTTTAAAGAAAAGAAAGATAAAGAAACTGCTGTCCATGTTTCTTGTGTGTGTTCTGGCAGTGAACAGTGCCTGGTTTGGACAGACCGACAAAGTGCAGGCAGAAGTGACAAATAAAACAGGAAATTACAAAGTCAGCGGTGACGATTACATAAACAGAGTGTCTGTCCATGACCCATCGGTTGTGAAGGACAAAAAGACAGGAATGTATTATGTCTTTGGCTCCCACCTGGCCTGTGCCAAGTCAAAAGATCTGAAACAGTGGGAATATGTTTACACAAATATAAAAGATGATTATAAAAAACTTTTCAAAGAGCCATGGGATGGATGGGCAAAAAAAGCAACCAATCCGAAGGATGGATTAAGCGGCCGCATGTGGGCACCGGATGTTGTGTGGAATGAAACCATGCAGAAATGGTGTATGTATATGAGTATTGACGGTGACAACTGGGTTTCTTCCATCTGTCTTTTGACAGCAGATAAGATTGAGGGACCGTATGAGTACAAAGGTGTTGTTGTATATTCCGGTATGAACAATCCCAAAGTGAAGATGGATCTGAGCCATACGGATGTGTATAAAGTGCTGGGAGAAGGAGCGGATCTTTCCAGATACCAGTCCACCAATGAATCCTGTATCAATGCCATTGATCCAAGTATCCAGACGGACGATAAGGGTAATATGTATATGACCTATGGTTCCTGGTCAGCAGGTATTTATCAGATCAAACTGGATCCGTCTACCGGCTTGAGAGACTACAGTAAGACATATGAAACCAAATTAAATGAATCCGATGCTTATTATGGTGTGAAGATTGCCGGCGGCTTTTACTGTTCGGGAGAGGGACCTTATATATTGAAAGGAAAAGACTATTATTATCTCTTTGTATCCTATGGCAATCTGGAAGCAAAGGGCGGTTATCAGATGAGAGTATACCGCTCCAAGGAAGTGACTGGTCCATATCTGGATGACAATGGGGTGTCCGCTATCCGCACCAAAGCAGAAGAAATCAAGAAAACCCGGTATGGTTACCGTATTTTTGACAGTTACAACATGGAAGGAATCGGCACGGTAGAAGTGGCCCAGGGACACAATTCAGCCATGGTAGATGATGACGGAAAAATGTATCTTGTGTACCACACCCGTTTTCAGTCTGACAGCGGCACCAACGAAGGACATCAGATCCGGGTGCATCAGATATTTGAAAATGACAATGGCTGGCTGGTAGCGGCACCATATGAATATTCCGGAGAGACTTTGTCCCAGGATGGATATACGATGGAAGATATGGCCGGCACCTATGAGTTTATATACCATGAGCCTACCAGTTCCTACAATGTGGTAGGTGACAGGCAGTTTGGCATTGTAGGAAAGACAGAAAGTACCAGGAAGATCCAGGGCCGGCAGACGGTAGCAGTGGGAATGTATGAGACCGAGTTTTCCTATGAGGTTGAATTTACGAAAAAAGCGGCAGACACCATTACCCTGAAACCGGACGGAACGGTAACCGGAGAATATCATGGTACATGGAAAAAGGACGGAAGCAAACTTACCCTGGATCTGGGCAGCGGCCATGTGTACAAAGGCGTTTTTCTGAAACAGGCAAATGAACTAATGTCCAGAGATATGACCATGACCTTTACGGCAGAAGGTGAAAATGTAGCAGTATGGGGTGTAAAGGTTACGGACAAGAAAGAAAAATAACAAGGAAAAACTTTACAAAGAATGAAAAAAATTAAAACTGTATTGAGAAAAAGTGGGAAATTTGATATAATACTTCATGTTTGTATAAGAAAATGTTAAATATGGAGGGACATATGAGAAAGAAGATTACAAAGATCATTGCGGTGCTGACGGTGACAGCTGTCATGACCGGTGGTATATCATCAGTGCCCGGACTGGCCCGGACTGTTTTGACAACCGATGCCGTTGCCCCGTCTAAAGGCTGTATGTTCGTAGGACTGGAAGGAAGTTATCTGACCGACGCCAAGGCGGCTGTCAAGCGGATCAACGCTATCCGCAAGGAAGCCTGCCAGCAGGGGGTAATAAATCCGGTTACGAAGAAAAAACTGGTGGCAACGGATTATGTGCCGATTAAATGGTCGGGGGATCTGGAGTACATTGCCAGGATCCGGGCAGCAGAGGCAACGGTCCGTCTGGAGCATGTAAGACCTAACGGAGAATCATGTTTTGAACTGCTGGCTCCAAGCCACATCGGTTCTATTGGAGAAGTGCTGGCGTGGAATTATTCTACTTCCATGGTATATGGCATCAACCAATGGTACAGTGAAAAGAGCGACTGGGTTAACCAGACTGGCGGTGTGACCGGTCATTATGAGCAGCTGATCAATCCCCGGCTGACTTATGTGGGACTTGCTTTGTTCAGTCCGAAACAGGGCGGATGGAACACCACATCCGGTGAATTTTGTTCCGAGGCAGATTTGTATGAAACTCAGGCAGAGGCGGCCAAAGATGTGATCCAGACAATCGAGGTGACCAAGAGTTCTATTACAGCCACCAGTCTTTCAGGTAAGAAAACGCTGGAGCCGGCAGAGCAGACTCCACTGGTCTTTGAAATGATTTCTTCGGGGAAAACAGTCCGTATGCTGGATGCCTGTCAGTATAGTTCCAGTGATACTGCGGTGGCATCTGTGAATGAAGAAGGTGTGGTAACCGGTATAAAAGAAGGAACCGCTACCATCACTGCCAAGTCAACCAGTGGATACAGTGCATCTATGACTGTTACTGTGGTAAAGCAGGCTGCTGCTTCCGGGAAAAACAAGAGCACAGAAAAGGTGTCTAAATATATGACCAAAACATCTGTGAAAAAAATAAAGGCCGGGAAAAAATCCCTTACTATTTACTGGACAAAGAAAAAATCAGTAAAAGGCTATGAAGTGCAGATCGCCCAGAATAAGAAATTTACGAAAAAGAAGAAAACAAAAACTTTATCTTCTAAAAAGAGCAAAGTAAAGTTTTCAAAACTGAAAAAAAACAAAAAGTATTATGTACGTATCCGCACTTACATAAAGGTATCCGGCAAAAAGGTGTACAGCACTTGGTCCGGTGTAAAAAGCAAAAAGACAAAATAAAAAATCCTTTGACAAAACAAATAACCGTAATATAATGATTGGTAGGGCCTTGGCGGCTCTGCCAATTTTTTATGTACTGAATGAAGAAAGTGGAGTGAAAAAATGAAATATCTGAAACAATTTTTAATGATATTGGCGATTTCCTTCCTGGGTGAACTGATGCATCAGGTACTGCCACTGCCGGTACCTGCCAGTATTTATGGTATGGTGATCCTGTTTGTGGGTCTGATCACAGGAATGATCCAGCTTGACTGGGTAAAAGATGCGGGAAAATTTCTCATTGAGATCATGCCGGTCATGTTTATTCCGGCAGGAGTGGGTCTGATGTCTTCCTTTAGTGTGCTGCGGCCGGTGCTGGTGCCGGTTTGTGTGATCACGCTGGTGACTGTTGTCACAGTAATGGTGGTAACAGGCCGGTGTTCACAGTGGATCATTCGGAGAGAAAAGAGAAAAGAGGGAAAAAACAAATGACAGTATTTTTGGAGGATTCGTTGTTTGCAGGTGTAACATTGAGCCTGCTTGCTTATTTATTAGGAGTCGTATTAAAGAAGAAATTTAAGTGTGCTATTTTTAATCCGCTGCTTATTTCTATTGTTATAACCATCGTGGTTCTGGTAACAGCCCATGTGGATTATGATGTATACAATCAGGGAGCTTCTTATCTCAGCTGGTTTCTGACACCGGCTACAGTGTGCCTGGCGATTCCCTTGTATGAGCAGTGGAAATTGTTGAAAAAAAACATAAAAGCGGTACTTCTTGGGATCATAGCAGGGGTTCTTACCAGCCTTGGAACCGTATGGGTGCTGGCTGAGATCATGGGACTGTCCCACAAAGAATATGTAACCCTTTTGCCAAAGTCCATTACGACAGCCATCGGCATGGGAGTATCGGAGGAGTTGGGCGGCTATGTGACCATCACAGTGGCGGTGATCGTGGTAACCGGTGTCCTTGGTAATATTTTTGGTGAGCTGATCTGCAAGATATTCCGTATTACAGATCCTATCGCCAGAGGATTGTCCATTGGCTCGGCTTCCCATGCGATTGGTACTGCCAAAGCTATGGAATTAGGAGAGATCGAGGGAGCAATGAGCAGTCTTGCCATTGCGGTAGCAGGTATTTTTACCGTAGCGGCATCCTCCTTTTTCTGCAATTTCTTATAGGAGAAACTGATTATATAGGAGGTAGATAGAATGAAGTATAAACTGGCTGTATTTGATATGGATGGAACAATCCTGAATACATTGGAAGATCTGGCAGACAGTACCAACTATGCGCTGAGAAAACATGGTCTGCCGGAGAGAACATTGGAAGAGGTCAGAACTTTTGTAGGAAATGGTATTGGCAAACTCATTGAGAGAGCCATTCCGCAGGGAAGCGGAGAAACTGTGTACCGGCAGGTTTTTGATACTTTTAATGACTATTATAAAGATCACTGCGGTGACAAAACAAGAGCTTATGAGGGAATCCCTGAATTGCTGATGAAGATAAAAAACAGTGGCATGAAAACAGCGGTTGTGTCCAACAAAGCGGACTATGGTGTGCAGGAACTTTGTAAGGAATACTTCCCCGGCATGTTTGACTACGCAGTGGGGGAAAAGGAGGGAATCCGGAGAAAACCCTGCCCGGACAGTGTGAATGAAGTACTTCGCCAGATGGGTGTGACAAAAGAAGAAGCAGTATACATCGGCGATTCAGATGTGGATTTTGAGACAAGCCGCAATGCACAGATGGATGTGATCATGGTAGGCTGGGGATTTCGAACGGAAAGTTTTTTGAAAGAGTGTGGAGCACCGTTTGTAGTTCACAGCACGGAGGAGGTTTGGGAAAAATTAAAATAATGCATTTGTCCGATCTGCACATCGGAATAAAATTAATGAATTATGATCTGAAAGAGGAACAGCAGTATGTGTTTCAACAGATCATAGAGTATGCAAAGGAAGAGAGGCCGGATGCTGTCTTGATCGCCGGCGATATATATGATAAGTCGATTCCGGGGGCCGAGGCAGTGGAACTGCTGGATCAGTTTGTTACCAGTCTCCATGAGGCTCTGCCGGAAGGACAGATCATGATGATCAGCGGCAACCACGACAGCCAGCAGCGGGTAGACTGTTACAGAGGGCTTTTGCGCAGGCAGAACATTCATATGGTAGGGATGCCTCCCAGAACACCGGAAGAAAAAATTGAAAAGATAGTAATGAAAGATTCCTTTGGAGAGGTAAATTTTTACTTATTGCCTTTTGTGAAACCAGCTATGGTAAGGCAGGTTCTGGAATTGGAAGAGGAAAAAGAGAGATTGACTTATGAGCAGACACTGACTGCCCTTTTACAGCGGGAAGAGGTGGATGAAAAGGTACGCAATGTGCTGGTAAGCCACCAATTTTACCTGCCTGCAGGCAAAACGCCAGAGGACATTTCACGGATGGATTCAGAAATCTGTACAGCCGGAAACATAGATGCGATATCGGCAGATTGTCTGGATCTTTTTGATTATGTGGCACTGGGACACATTCATAAACCTATGAAGGTAGGAAAAGATACGATTCGTTACTGCGGAACTCCTTATCCTTATTCGGTGGAAGAGGGGACCCAGCAAAAGGGAGTGATACTGGCAGAGTTAGGTGCAAAAGGAGAGAAGATAATAACCAGCGTACTCCCTTTGAATCCATGGCACAGGGTAAGAGAAATCAAAGGAACTTTTGCCCAGATATGTGGGCAGGCCTGTGATGACTATGTCCGGGTAGTCCTGCAGGGCAAAGAAGAGGAAAGCAGTACGGAGGTATCTGAAAAACTGCATCTTTCCTTTCCTCATTTGCTGGAGATACGGCGGGAACAAAAAGAGGAACGCAAGAGTACAGACAGCCAGGATATAGAACCGGCCAGAGATCCGATGGAAATGTGCCGGTTGTTTTTAGGTGAAATAGATGAAGAAGAGGAAAGCATCCTGCAGGATGTGATCAACACAGTGAAGGGGGTATAGAGATGAAACCAATCCGACTGACAATGCAGGCCTTTGGTTCTTATGGAAAAAAAACAGTCATTGATTTTACAAAACCATCCCAGAATCTGTTTTTGATCACAGGAGATACAGGGGCCGGTAAAACAACAATTTTTGATGCCATGGTATTTGCCTTGTATGATGAGGCAAGTTCCGGGCAGAACAAAAAAGAAGGGGTTATTTTTCAGAGCCAGTATGTCGATCTGGATATCACACCGGAGGTGACACTGGAATTTGCAGAGAGTGGGGCGGAAAATGCACCCCATTATCATATACGGCGGATTCCCAGACATGTGCGTAGATTGAAAAGGACATCTAAAAATGGCAATACTACGAAGGAGGAGACTTCTTTGGTGGAACTGACCATGCCGGATGGATCCCTTTATCCAGCCAAAGAGACCAATGAAAAGATTGTGGAAATCGTGGGACTTACTAAGGGGCAGTTCCGACAGATCGCCATGATCGCCCAGGGAGAATTTATGGAGGTCCTGCGGGCAAAATCCAGTGAAAAAAAAGAGATTTTCCGCAAACTTTTTAATACAGAGATTTACGACGAAATTTTAGATGAATTAAAACGCAGAAAAAATGCAAAAGAAAAAGAACTGGCTTTTCTCACCAAAGAAATCCAGATGGAAGTAAGCCGTGTGTGCGTAGATGAAACATTTGAGAAAAAAAGTGACTATGATGAGTATGAAAGCCAGATCCAGAGTGGCAAGGCGGCCAATCTGGAAGAGTATCTCACGGTGCTTTCACAGGTGTGTACCTATGATGTGAAGCGGTCCGGAGAGGAAAAGGAAAGACTGCTTCATCTGGAAGAAAAGAGGGATAAGGATAGAGACAACTGGCAGGAGGCAATGGCCTTATCCAGTTCTTTTGACATGATGGAGGAAGCCCGGGAAAAACTGGATTTCTACAAGAAGCAGGAAAAGGAAATCGAACAAAAGGAAAAGGATATAGCACTGTTTAAGGTGGCTGGCGAACTGGCGGTGCCTTTTGAAGAAAAAGAAAAGGCAATGGCACTGTGGAAGCAAAGTAAAGATTCTCTCAGGCAGCAAAGCCAGCTGGAAAAAGAACTGGAGAGACAGTGGGAAGAAGAGGATAAAAAGAGACATCAGGCTGCTTCCCGGTTTCAGGCGTGCCAGGATGAATGGACCCGCATTTCTCAGTGGGCCAGAGAGGATCTGGTCTTTTTTGAACAAAAAGACCAGGCCAAGAAGCAGTGGGACCAGGCAGAGAAAGACTGGGATGAAAAGCAAAGGGCTTACAAAGATAAAAAGGAGAAACTCAGCCGGACGGAGGATGACCTGCGGCAGCTCAAAGAGAGATTGGCTGAGAAGGAGGATGTAGAAAAAGAACTTTTGGCATGCCGGCAGACAAGAGAAGATACGGAGCGCCTTGTGGAACAGTTTTCTGTGTGGAGAGAGCAGAGAACTCAGTGCGAAGATACAAAAAAAGAATGGGAGGCAGCCAAAGAAACGTACCAGCAGGCGCAGGCAGAGTATGAAACGGTGCGGCAGGAATATGAAGGGCGGTTGAAGGTTTTTTTGGATCANNNAAGTATTTTATGGATCAGAGAGCCGGTGTGCTGACGGAATTAGCGAGAAGTCTGGAAGAAGGGACGCCGTGTCCTCTTTGTGGTGCCACCCATCATCCAACGCCTTATGAGGCATTGGAGGGAGAGAATGTTCCAAGCCAGAAAGAACTGAATGAATGGGAGCAAAGAATTGAGACAAGCAGTAAAAACAGAGAGGAGAAAAGTTACCGGGCTGGGGAATTGTCTCTGGCATGGCAGCAGGAGGAAAAGGAACTTGCAAGACAGGAAAAGATATTAAAAAAAATGTATGAGCAGGTAACAGAACTGGATTTTGGAAAGGAAACCATCGAAAAGTCGCTGGCAGACTGGCAGGAAACAGTGGAATCCAGATGGAAGACTTTGACGGAAGAAGAAACACAGCGGCAGCTGTGGCAGAAACAGTGTCAGGAAAGGGAGGAGGAAAAGGAAATCCTCTCCCGGGAACAGGCAGAAGAGATGGAAGAACAGATCCAGGCCGGAAGATTGCGGGAAAAGGCAGCGGCTTTTTATGAAAGCATAACGGCTTCCACCCACTTTGATACAGCCAGTCAGGCGAAGGCCCGGGAGGCTGAAGCCGGCAGAGTGAAAGAAGAGGCTCAGGCTTGTCTTTTGCAGATAGAAAAAAACTGTGAAACACTTCGTTCCCGGAAAGATACTGCCACCGCCTTGCAAAAGCATCTGGAGGAAGTGATTCCTCAGCAGGAGGCACAGTGGCAGGAAAGAGAACGGGTCTGGGAACAGAACCAGTCAAAATGGCAGTGGCCTGAGATATCCTGGCAGGAAGTAAGAGAAAGATATACAAACCAGCAGTACCGACAGTGGCAGGAAGAGGTAAAAGTCTATCATGAATCTGTGCAGAAATATGAAATCCAGTTAGAAAGTGCAAAAAGAGCGGTATCGGGAAAACAGCCACCGGATCTGACGGAACTGACCGAAAAAAAAGAGCAGTCGGAACAGTTTGTTAAAGACCAGTCCCGGCAGTATAACCGGCAGAAAAATAAAGAAGAGGAAAACAAGCGGGTTTTAGAGGAACTTACTAAGAAACTTTCATCCAGGACCCAGATGATCAGGCATCACGGAAAGGTACAGCAGCTGTATGATACATTGTCCGGAAAAGTCACTAATGGACGGATGGATCTGGAAACTTATGTCCAGCGGTACTATATGAAACAGGTGCTGCAGGCGGCAAACAGGCGGTTTTACCAGATGTCTGCAGGCCAGTTTGAACTGCGGATCATGGATCTTGCACAGGCTGCCAAAGGCAGTAACAGGGGACTGGATCTGATGGTGCACTCCTTTGTGACCGGGGCCAGCAGGGAAGTAAGGACCCTCTCGGGAGGAGAATCCTTTATGGCAGCCTTGTCTCTGGCACTGGGAATGGCAG
>HF998354.1:68322-93848 GCA_000433735.1 Clostridium sp. CAG:167 | reverse complement strand
GAAGAACCGGCGGTGGAAGAGACATCAGAGCCGGAGTTGGAAACTGCGATTACGGTTGAAACTGCCCAGGAAGATGTATTTTCTGCAGTTGAGGATGACCTTTTTGAAGAGGAGCAGCCAGTGATCAATCTTGATAAGCAGGTAAAAGGGGCAGGTTATGAATCTGCTTGTGAAGAGCAGGTCAGTGATACGCAGGAAGTTGTCCGGACAATCTGTGATGAAAAACGAGTGTATTACCGAGTAACAATAAGGTGATCTGTTTCATATAATTACAATATAAAACTATATGGATGGAAGTGATACAATATGACAGAAGTATATTTGGATCACGCAGCAACAACAAAGTTATCGAAGGAAGCATTGGGCGCAATGCTTCCTTATTTGTTGAATGAATATGGGAATCCGTCCAGTCAGTATTCTATAGGAGAGAGAGCCAGAAAGGCTGTTACAAAAGCCAGAGAACAGATAGCAGCTGCCCTGTGGTGCAGTCCGGAGGAAATTTATTTTACTTCTGGTGGAACAGAAGCAGATAACTGGGCCTTTGAACTTGCTGTTTCAGATGAACGGACCGGACAGATTCTGGTATCACAGATTGAACATCCGGCGGTGAGAAAAAAAGCTGAAACATATGAAAAAGCAGGTTTAAGGGTAGAGAGGATTCCGGTAGATGAAAATGGGATTATAATACTTTCGGCACTGGAAAAAATGGTAGGACCGGATACACGGTTAGTTTCAGTTATGACAGTGAATAACGAAATTGGTACTATTCAGCCGATACAACAGATTGGAACACTGTTACATCAAAAAAGTCCACAGACTCTTTTTCATACAGATGCCGTGCAGGCATATGGACACATGCAACTGGATCCACACAGGAGTTATGTTCACTTGCTGAGTGCCAGTGCTCACAAGTTTGGCGGTCCGAAAGGAACGGGATTTCTCTATATTGAAAAAAGTGTGAAACAACGGTCTCTTTTAAAGGGGGGCGGACAGGAACGAGGGATGAGGGCCGGGACAGAGAATGTGGCTGGCATTGTAGGAATGGCGGCTGCATCCCGGCAGGCTTATGAAAATCTGGATATGAGAAGTGCATATGTACAGTCGTTAAGAGATTATCTGATAGAAAGAATAGAAAATGAAATACCGTTTGTCCGGCTAAACGGATCCAGAATAAACCGGCTATATAACAATGTTAACATCAGTTTTTCAT
This sequence comes from Clostridium sp. CAG:167, assembly GCA_000433735.1. GTDB lineage: Bacteria > Bacillota > Clostridia > Lachnospirales > Lachnospiraceae > Eubacterium_F. Next base: position 92,638 of record HF998354.1, on the reverse strand, counting down.
ATGTTCAGGGAAAAAATCTGGTGGCAATGCTTGATATGAACGGAATCTGCTGTTCAGGTGGAGCCGCGTGTTCTGCGAATAAATCAGAGCCTTCCCCTGTTTTGATGGCATTGGGAATTCCTAAAAAAATAGCACAAGGAGGACTGCGGATCACGCTGGGAGAGGATAATACAAAAGAAGAAATGGATTACACAGTATACTGCATAAAAAAAGCTGTACAGCAGCTGCGTGAGAACAATCCACTGTACAGTCGCTTTTCTGAGTATAATCTCCATCACTGGTCCAATGGATGAGATACTGGTATATGCTTGCTAAAGGTATAATATTCTTTAAAACCGCAGGCAGTCAGAAGAGATTCTGCCTGATGGAAGTGGTAGGCCACATATTCGGGAGAATGTGCATCGCTTCCGATGGTAATGGCAGTACCTCCCAGATCTTTGTAGCGGCGGAGAATATCCTCATGGGGGTTTCCGTGAGCTGTTTTTTTATAACCGGATGTATTAAACTCCAGAGCAATGTCATGACGGATCAAAAAGGCAAGAATGGCATCGATCTGTTCCTGAAAAACGGAAGGTTCATAGGAAAAAGAAACTGGTGCATAGCGGACAATATAGTCTAGGTGTCCCAGTGAGTCAAAATGATGAAAAGCAGTTATATTTTCATACAACTGATCTAGATACTGGCGGATGGCTTCCTTGGGATCCCTGTTATTCCAGAATGATGGATAATAGGGATCTTTTTTGTTTACCAGGTGCAAAGATCCGATGATAAAATCAAACTCTTCCATCTGAGAGAGGACTGTGTTCTTTTTTAATACAGATGCAGTGGTCTGAAGACCACATTCAACACCGGTCAGGACAGTAAAATCCGGATTTTCCTGCCGGATTTTTTTTAACTGGGAAAAATAATCTGGAAGATTGAATTCAAATGGGATTTCGCCGGGAGAAAGAGTAAAATCAATCTCTTCTTCCGGAAAATCATAGTCCATGTGATCTGTCAGACAGATACCGTGTAATCCGGTCTGGCGGGCACTTTCAATCTGTTTGCCCACAGGTGTAGTGCTGTCAGAAGAAAAGTCTGAATGAAGATGCATATCGTATAGGATCATATGGCATGACTCCTTTCAAGAAAAACAGAATCCTCTGGATTGCAGCATTGAATACCGGAAATATCCGATGAAGCAAGCATGGAATAATTTGTATAATAAACAACAAAACCAGGTTTGCTGCCATGAGGCTTTTTAATGTTTTTCTTCTGTGTGTAATCAATTTCCAGTTTTTCTGCACTGTGACCTTTGGAAAAGAAAGCGGCCAGACTGGCGGCTTCTTCAAAAGTCCGGATAGGTGGTTCTTCATTATTGCATTTTATGATAACATGGGAACCCGGTGTTTTTTTTGCATGAAACCACCAGTCGTTTCCGGTAGCCAGTTTGAACGTAATTTCTTCATTTTGAAAATTATTTTTCCCTACATATATGTCATAGCCGTCGGAAGAAATAAAATGGAGAGGCTTACTTTTTGAAATCCGGTTTTTGCCTTTTTTCCCAGCCTGTTTTTTTATATAACCACATTCTTCCAATTCCCTTCGGATGGCCTGCAGATCTTCTTCCTTTCTGGCAATGTCCAGTTCGTTCAAAATAGAGTCCAGATGTTCCAACATTTCGTTACTTTCAGCCAGTTGTTCAGAAACTGCCTCAAAGGTTCGTTTCATTTTATTGTATTTGTTGAAATACCGGTTGGCATTTTCGGTGGAAGTCATCGTCTTATCTACCGGGATCCGGACGGTTTCATTGTTGTAATAATTGACACATTCCAGATAAGAATCATCTGGTGTAAGCTGATATCCATAAGTGTTTAAAAGTTCACCATAGACTTTATAGATATCCTTTTTTTGTGTATCCTGCAGCTGCTTTGTCTGAATCGCTGTTTTTTTGGCAGTACGCTCCAACAGGGTCGTTACATGTTTACGCAGATCAGTCGATTTTTGGTGTATACGGCTGACGACCGCTTTTTCCCGGTAGAAGGATTCTACAACTTCGGATATAGAATCGTATCCGGTCAGGCAGCCGGCTTGTTCATAGCGGCTTAGTGACACAGGAGCAAAATCTTGGGGAATATTATTGACAAATGCAATGCAGGGACAATAATCTCCGTCAGAAATCTTTTTCATCAGATTGCGGAAACAATCCAGTAAAGCAGACCGCTGGTTGCCGTTTAAGGCTGCGCAGGGAAGATCACCGTCGATTCCTGCTTCAAAGCACAATTCTTGAGACATGGATGCACTGAACCCTGTCAGATTTGAGTAAATGCTTTTACTTATGGATACAGGACTGGTAAAAACAGAGTTATTCCAAAAATCCGGCGAAGCACTGTGGGGATCTTCTTTATGTTTTGTGTTGGGAATAAAATATTCTTTCCCGGGAAGAACCTCACGGACAGAACTTAACAGACCATTGATATGTTTGATGCTGTCGATGATCAGGCCGGTATTTTCATCTACCAGGATAATATTACTGTGTTTTCCCATAAGTTCCACGATCAGTTTTTTCTGTACCACATCACCCAGTTCATTCAGGTTTTCAAGATGAAATTCTACAATTCGTTCTAACGAAGGCTGAGTGATGGAAAGAATGCGGGCACTGCCTAAATGTTTTCTGAGAAGCATGCAGAAATTAGGGGCTGTCAGTGGGGAAAGCTTGGGCTGGTCTGTCAGATGAATCAGCGGAAGTGTTGCACTGGCAGAAATCAGTAGTTTATAATTGTGACGATTATTTTTTATAGTAAGCTGCAACTCATCAGTTTCCGGCTGGGCAATTTTTTGAATATAGCCACCGGTCAGTTTGTCGTTAAATTCCTTAGTTAAAGCTGCGACTGTTATACCATCGAAAGCCATAAAAAACCTCCTAAAAATAAAATATGACAATATTATACATCATGAAGAAACATATTAAAAGGAAAACTTGACTAAACAGTGGTTATGAATTATAATTTATAAGATAGTCAATAAGAAAGTTATGCGAGGTTGATATGATAAACAGTATGACAGGATTTGGTCGTGGAGAGGTGCAGGATGAGCAGTTCAAGATCACGATCGAAATGAAGTCTGTGAATCACCGGTATCTGGATGTGAATGTGCGGGTACCAAGAAAATTAAGTTTCTGTGAGCAACTCATCCGTAAAAATGTAAAAAAATACGGAAGTCGTGGCAAAGTAGATGTGTTTGTTAACATGGAATATATCCAGGGGGATACAGCCGGGATTAAATATAACGAAGCAGTTGCCGCAGCTTATAGAGAGTGTGTTAAGCAGATATCACAGGATTTTCAGTTGGCAGAGGATCTGTCGGCTTACCGTCTTTCAAAGTATCCGGAAGTGATCATGCAGGAAGAGGAAAGCCTGGATGAAGAGAAGCTCACAGCCCTGGTAACAGAAGCCATGGAAAATGCAGGAAAGGTCTTTCAGGAGAGCCGTCGCATCGAGGGCGGCGGATTGTGTGAGGATCTTCTTGGCAAACTTAAGAAAGTCAGTGCACTGGTGGAGCAGATAAAAGATCGTTCACCGGAAATTGTAGAAGAGTATCGTCAAAAGATTACAGAACGGATTCAGGAACTGCTTGGAGACAGTCAGATAGATGAGCGTGTGCTTGCTACAGAACTGATCCTGTATGCAGACAAGATCTGTGTAGATGAAGAGATTGTCCGTCTGCAGACCCATGTGGCTCATATGACTGAAACCCTTACACAGGCAGGAGACGCCGTTGGTCGTAAGTTAGATTTTCTTACACAGGAAATGAATCGGGAAGCTAACACGATCTTGTCAAAAGCCAATGACAGTATCATGTCAGAGTATGGGATTGAATTGAAGACGGAGATTGAGAAGATTCGCGAACAGATCCAGAACATAGAATAATGAGGTTGAATTATGAATTTTATTAATATAGGTTTTGGCAATGTTGTCAATGCAGATAAGATCATAAGTATTGTCAGCCCAGTGGCGGCACCTGTTAAGAGGCTGGTACAGAATGCCAGAGATAACGGAGATGCTGTGGATGCAACATGCGGTCGAAAAACAAAAGCCGTCATAATCATGGAAAATAAAACCGTTGTATTATCTTCCTTACTTCCGGAAACAATTGTTACCAGGTTAAATGGATGATGCAAGGTTGAATATTGGTGGAGGGAAATAGAATGAAAAGCAAGAAAAAAACGTTAGTGGAAGCGTTGATTTATGTACTTTTGATTATAGTGTGTGTATGGCTGGTACCTAAGTATGTGGTACAGAGAACCGTTGTTAGTGGTGAATCTATGCAGGACACGCTGCAGAACGGAGAGAGCCTTTTAGTAGACAAGGTGTCTTATCATTTTACAGATCCAAAAAGATATGATATTATCGTGTTTTATCCAAAAGGAAGAGATGTAGAAGAGTATTATGTAAAACGTATCTATGGTCTGCCGGGAGAAACGGTACAGATCAAGGATAATGATATATACATTAACGGAAACAAGATCGATGATCCATATGCCAAGGACGAGATGGTTAGTGCCGGAGATGCACAGGAACCTATCAAACTGGGGGATGATGAGTATTTTGTTCTGGGTGACCACAGATCTGTAAGTCTTGACAGTCGATTTTCAGAAGAAGATGATCCGAAGGGACCGGGTCCTGTTAAAAGGGAAAATATTGCAGGAAAAGTATTTGTAAGAATCTGGCCATTAAGTAAATTTGGAAAGCCATGATCATAAAAAGATTTTAACAATGAAAGGAGAATAGATTATGTTACATCCATCTTACAGTGATTTAATGAACATTGCAAACAGTGAGGTTGAGCAGGGAGAACAGCCGGTTGTAAACAGCCGTTACTCTATTGTTTTGGCTACGGCTAAAAGGGCGAGACAGATTATTGCCGGATCTGCACCTCTGGCAAAAAATCCATCCTGTCCCAAACCTTTGTCGATTGCAATTGAAGAACTGGCATCCAGTGCTATCAAAATTGATGCAGAAGAAAAGGAAGACGACGAAGAATAACAGTATACAAAGATTGCCAGCCGGAATTGGCTGGCTTTTTTTTATTCTTCTTGACAAACGCTTGTTCGAATGATATACTTCAAACAGATGTTCGGTAAACAAGCGTTCGAAAAGGAGAGACTTATGAGAAAAAATGTGATGTACAAAAATATTATTTATACTTTGGTTACTGTAGGATGTATGTTTTTGTTTGTGATGCTGTTTTGTTCTAAAGCATCTGCAGGCGTGGAAATTTCAGATCAGGAGTCCCACGTGACATATAAGCAGGTTATGGTACATGAAGGAGATTCCCTGTCTCAGATTTCTGCTGAATATGCTGCCCGGTTTTCCGGCATGTCCAGTTCACAGTATATGGATCAGATCATATATTTGAATGATCTTCAGACTACAGAGTTATATTCAGGTGAGTATATAGTGGTTCCGGTATATCATTAAGAGATAGTTGATTTTATTTTCAAAGTAATCTATACTGGTATTCGTAGTTTTTACAATCCCTTGGATGACAAAATTCTGTCAATTCATGTATATATAATGATGCATGCAGAAAAAAGTATAGGAGGTAACTATGAATACGGGAAGAAGAATAGTTGTACTGGTCTCTTTAATATTGATGACTGCTGTGGCAGGGATTATCTGTCAGGAGGCAGAGCCTCTTCAGGCAGCTTCATATACAAAAGTCAAGTATAATGGGAAGACATATAAGAACAAGAGTAAGAAAATGACGGTAAGGTATAACGGCAAGACTGTAAGTAAGTCGGGATACCGGGCTATGGTTATTAAGAAGAGTTATATGGTGCCTTATTATGATGTTTTTAAATCAGGGGTAAAGGCATCTGCCAGTTACTCAAAAAAGACAAAAAAAATCAAAATTAAAAAGAATGGTGTTACGATCACCATGAAGGTGGGAAGTAAGACCGCTTATGTAAATGGCAAGAAGAAGAAACTTAAAACAGCACCGATTTCGCTTCGCTATGTGTCAAAGAAGAAAACCAAGATTGTTGTACCGGTTTCTTTTGTAGCCAAGAATCTGCATTTATCCTACAAAAAGATAGGAAGACGCATTGAATTGAAAGCACCGGTTAAACTTTCCTATGATAACGCTACTGTATATTATAGTGGTGTTCAGGGAGCTGTTTATTATAACCATACAAAATATAATCTGAAAACCCTGCCGGTGATCAAAATCCGGTCCAATATGTACATGCCGGCTAAGGAAGTTCTTTCGGATGTAATGAAATTAACTTATAAAGAAGATGGAACAACCGGTAAAATTGAAATTACCAATGAAGATACGAATATGTCCCTACAGTGTACCGTTGGTTCCAGAGATGTGGTTGTAAATGGAACAAAGGTTACGATGGGACAGCCGGTAAAAAAGATTAAAAACCTTACAAAGAAAACAGAGGCTGTCTGTGTACCGGCTGCGGCAATATTGAAGTATCTGGGGTATACAAGATCCTGGAATAAAACAGCAAGGTATTATGCTATTCAGTCAAAGGTGTTTTTTGACTGGCAGGAGGAACTTACAGCAGCCATGAAGGGGGATACGGAGACAAATTATATTTATGGGATGAAATCCTCTTATAGTGAGCAGTCAGGTGTTGGTGTAATTTCCTTTGTATTGACGGGCAGTTTAAGTGATGCGATGAAAGATGCTGGTATTGTCCGTGACAACAAGGATATTACGATTACTTTGGACAAGGCTAAATACAATCTGGCTAAAAATCAGTTTTCAAATTTTGGAGAAATGATTCAAAAGATCTCAGTTACAGAGAAAGATAACAAAGTCGTTGTAACAATAAATTGTAAGGAAAAGGCAGATTTTTCTTATATTGTACAGGGAAATGTTCTCACGTTAAATATAATGAGTGCCTACACTTCTAACACTCAGTTAAGCGGTTATTCTCTCACAATTAAGAAACCGTCAGGAACTACTATTGCAGATGTCAGCAATGAAGATATGTACATGTCCAAAAAATTTAAGATTAAGATCCGGGGAGATCATGTAGCTTTTTACAAATCAAATCCGGTTATCTTAAATAATAACGGAATAAGAGATGTTACGGTAGCAAAAAATGGAACAAATACAGAGATTACGGTAACGACTTCCAGTTTGCAAGGGTATAAAATTTATGAACAAGGAGATAATTTTGTAGTAAAAGTAGGAAATCCACGATCCATCTATAAAAATATTCTTGTACTGGACGCCGGCCATGGAGGTCATGATCCGGGAGCTCAGAATAAAGGAAAGAACGAAAAGGATATTACATTTAAAATCTTATACACTTATATGAAAGATTATTTTTCAAGTAATGCACCGGATATTAAAGTGTATTGGACAAGAACAAACGATAGTTATATTACATTATCTGATCGAGCTAAATTTGCAAAAACAGTTGGGGCAGATGCGTTCATCAGCCTTCATATGAATTCGGCAAGCAATTCATCGGCGAATGGCACGGAGGTTTATTACTCTGTATCTAATAATAGCGGCAGTTTTAGTGGAATTACAAGTAAAACAATGGCCAATTTATTCCGGAGCCAGTTGCTGGAAGATCTGGGAACGAAAAACAGGGGAACAAAGACTGCAGGTTATTATGTAATTAAAAATAACAGTGTTCCGGCTATTTTGATTGAATTGGGTTTTATATCGGGAAGTTCAGACTTTAGCCGTCTTACCAGTGAGAATTTTCAGAAGAAAGCAGCTAAGTCTTTGTATACCGGAATTGTAAAGATGTTTAGTTTATATCAGACTGGAAGATAATTAAAAAGTTAATAATGAATGTTTGCGAAAGCCGTCAAGAGGTAATTTGAATTATCTTGACGGCTTTTGGCGTTACACGAAAAAAATAAGAATAAATGAATGAAAGTGATTGATGATGACGGAAAATGAAAGTATAATTTGATCAAGATAAAGAAAGGAGCGTGGTGCCATGTTCTGCTCGGATTGTTACAATTCACAGGAAGCAACTATGACACAAAAAAAAGATTTGAAAAAATTATTAGAAGCTGGGTATACTACTTATATTCTAGGAGGTGAGTCGCTGTATGATCTATACGGTAACGCTGAATCCATCTTTGGATTATGTAGTAGATGTAGATGATTTTGAGTTGGGCAGAACGAACCGGGCTGTATCAGAAAGATTATATGCAGGAGGTAAGGGAATCAATGTATCTTTTGTATTAAAGAATCTCGGATTTGAAAGTACAGCACTTGGGTTTAGCGCTGGTTTTACTGGTGAAGAGATAAAGAAGCAGATTCAGGAAAGGGGAATCACAGAGAATCTTATCACTGTTTTAAATGGACAGTCCAGGATCAATATTAAACTTCGTGGACAGCAGGAGACAGAAATAAACGGAATGGGACCGGATATTGAAAAGGAACATATACAACAGTTGCTAAAAAAACTTTCGGTTTTGTCTCCAGGAGATTATCTTATTTTGGCTGGCAGTGTCCCGATGAAGATAAATGATACAATTTATTATGATATTTTAAAGACACTGGATAAAAAAGGAATCAAGGCAGTAGTGGATACTACCGGGGACTTACTATTAAATGTTCTTAAGTACCATCCGTTTTTGATCAAACCCAATATTCATGAATTGAGCGAATTGTTCTCCACCGAGATCAAAACAAAAGAAGAGGTGGTTCAATATGGATTGAAACTGCAGGATATGGGAGCTCAGAATGTAATCGTATCCATGGCGGGGGATGGGGCTGTATTTATATGTGAAAACGGAGAAATATACAAGAGCGAAGCCCCTAAAGGAGTTGTAAAAAATTCCGTTGGAGCAGGTGATTCCATGGTGGCAGGTTTTTTGGCAGGATTTTGTGAGACGAAAGACTTTGCAAAGGCATTTAAAATGGGGATATGTACAGGCAGTGCCAGTGCTTTTTCTGAGGATTTGGCTACAAAGGAGCAGGTAAGACAAGTTATGGATGCACATTCATTTGATTTTTAACTTATGGGAAAGGAGAAATCGATATGCGAATTATTGATTTACTAGATAAAAAAAGTATCAAGTTGAATGCAGTGGCTTCAGGCAAAAAAGATGTGTTGGATCAGGCGGTTACGCTGATGGGACAAAGTGGAAAGATTCAGGATATTGAAAAGTACCGCAGGGGAGTATACAAAAGAGAAGAGGAAAGTACAACCGGTATTGGCGAAGGAATTGCTATTCCTCATTGCAAGTCAGATGCAGTAATAAAACCGGGACTGGCCGCCATGGTAATTCCCGATGGTGTGGAATTTGATTCACTGGATGGAGAACCGGTAAAATTATTGTTTTTAATTGCAGCGCCGGATACAAAGGAGAATGTACACTTAGATGTTTTAAGCAAATTGTCGGTTCTGCTGATGGACGAAAACTTCACTTCTGACTTAATGAAAGCTGCTTCCGTAGAAGAATTTTTGAAAGTGATTGATGAGGCAGAAACCGAAAAAGATGATACAAAAGAAACAACTCAGGATGAAAAAGTGGTGGGATCAATTCCCTATGTACTGGCTGTAACCGGGTGCCCAACGGGAATTGCCCATACTTACATGGCGGCTGAAGCCCTGGAGAAAAAAGCCAGGGAACTAGGATGCCGCATCAAAGTAGAAACACGAGGATCCGGCGGGGCTAAAAATGTTTTGACAGAGGAAGATATTGAGAATGCAACAGGCATTATTGTAGCAGCGGATACAAAGGTACCTTTGGAGAGATTTAAGGGAAAGCCGGTTGTAATAACAAAAGTTGCAGATGGAATCAATCAGAGTGAAAAACTCATCTGTCAGATATTGGATGGAAAAGCATCTGTTTTTGATGGAGGAACAGAAGAAAAAGAGACAGAAAAAGAAACTGCGAAAGAAGGAATAGGCCATTCGCTGTATAAACACCTTATGAGCGGTGTGTCTCATATGCTTCCATTTGATATAGGAGGCGGAATACTGACAGCCATAGCGTTTCTGATTGATACCATTTGTGGGTATGGAGCTCTGGGAGGCGGAAATTTTGGACAGATGACACCACTGTCGGCCTTCTTCAAATACATTGGTGGTCTGTCTATGGGACTGATGGTTCCGGTACTTTCTGGATATATAGCATATTCCATAGCTGACAGGCCCGGATTGGCAGTAGGATTTACAGGAGGATTGATCGCATCTTCAGGTAATGCACTTATAAGCCAGATGCCATTTGCAGATAAAATTGACCAGATGGGAATTTTTAACAGATTTGTTACAGATTTTGGTTTTCAGGCTGAGAATGGTGGTAATACCGTTTCAGGATTTTTAGGTGGAATTGCTGCAGGGTTTTTAGCTGGTGTAATTGTATTAGCTTTGAAAAAAATCTGCGCTAATCTGCCAGAGTCCCTGGAGGGAATCAAACCGACCCTGATCTATCCGGTTGTGGGAATCTTTATTATGTCCATTTTAATGTGCTTTATATTAAATCCACTTATCGGTTTGATCAACACAGAATTAAGTAATATGCTTACAAGTATATCTAATGCCGGTTTTATAACGGTACTGGGACTCCTGCTGGGTGCTATGATGGCCATAGATATGGGAGGACCTATCAACAAGGCAGCTTATGTGTTCGGAACAGGTATGCTGGCATCGGCCAATGAATTTATGCAAAACGGAATGAGCTCATCAGATCCGGCTGTACAGGCTTGTTATATAGCTATGGCGGCTATTATGGTAGGAGGAATGGTTCCACCTACAGGGATAGCAGTGGCAGCATGGCTGTTTCCGAAAAAGTTTACAAAGGCGGAAAGAGGATCTAAAGTGTCCAACCTGATCATGGGTGCTTCCTTTATTACAGAAGGTGCCATTCCATTTGCGGCAGCCGATCCGCTTCATGTTATTCCATGTACCATGGCAGGTGCAGGGGTAGCTGGATTGTTGTCGGCACTGTTTGGATGTACCCTGATGGCCCCCCATGGAGGTTTGTTTGTATTCGCAACGGTAGGAAATCCATTTATGTATATTGTGGCTTGGGTGGCAGGAACATTTGTAACAGCAATCTTATTAGGCATCTTAAAAAAAGAAAAAATAAATTAGATTGGAGGATGATTGGTATGAGAGAATTTAGATATGTAATCAAAGATGAGCAGGGAATCCACGCAAGGCCGGCAGGTTTATTTGTAAAAGAAGCTGCATCCTGCGAAAGCAAGATCACTATCAGCAAAGATGGAAAAGAAGTGGATGCAAAAAGAATTTTAGGAGTTATGGGACTGGGAGTGAAAAAGGACCAGGAAATTGTATTAAAAGCCGAGGGCAGTGACGAGGATCAGGCAATCGAAAAATTGTCAAAGTTTCTGCAGGAAAATCTCTAAAAAGAAATCTGTGGGAAGGAGGTATGTCTTATGGTGGAATTACAAGGGAAAAGTGTTTTTTCCGGAATAGCGATTGGCCGGATCTCAGTTTTGGAAAAAGGTGACCAGCTGGTAAAAAGACATCCTGTTCAGGAGACGGAAGAGGAACTTGCACGCTTTGAACAGGCGCGGACCAAGGCAAAAGAGCAGCTGCAGAGGCTGTATGAGAAGGCTCGCAGCGAAGTGGGGGAGGCCAATGCCCAGATTTTTGAGGTGCATCAGATGGTGTTAGATGATCTGGATTATGTGGAATCCATCGCCAATGTGATTCAATCCCAGAAGATCAATGCAGAGTTTGCAGTTGCCACGGTAGGTGACAACTTTGCCCAGATGTTCCAGGCAATGGATGATGACTATATGAGAGAACGGGCGGCAGATGTAAAAGATGTATCAAACCGTGTGATCCGGATTTTGCAGGGAAAGGAAAAGGGTACAGTGGACTCTGAAGAGCCGGTGATCCTGGTGGCAGAAGATCTGGCACCCAGTGAAACAGTACAGCTGGATAAGAGCAAAGTGTTGAGCTTTGTTACTCATAAGGGATCGACTAATTCCCATACTGCTATCTTGGCAAGAACCATGAACATTCCGGCCTTGATCGGAGTGGAACTTCCTGAAAACCTGGAAGGAAAGATGGCTATTGTAGATGGATATGAGGGGAAACTGATTCTGGATGCAGATGAAGAGACTCTTTGTTATTACGAAAAGAAGAAAGAAGAAGAAGAAGAGGAGAAAAAACTTCTTCTGAATCTGAAAGGAAAAGAAACAGAAACAACCAAGGGAAAGAAGATTCATCTGTATGCAAACATAGGAGGAATGGCAGATTTGGCTTCTGTTCTGGCCAATGATGCCGCAGGAATTGGATTGTTCCGAAGCGAATTTTTATACTTGGAATCAGATAAACTGCCTACGGAAGAAGAACAATTTAAGGTCTATAAGGCAGTGGCAGAAACCATGGCAGGTAAAAAAGTGATTATCCGGACGTTAGATATCGGTGCTGATAAAAAGGTAGATTATCTGAACCTGGAAGCAGAAGAAAATCCGGCTATGGGTTATCGTGCCATTCGGATCTGCCTGGATCAGCCGGAACTGTTTAAAACGCAGCTTCGAGCCATATACCGAGCCAGTTATTACGGCAATATCGGCATCATGTTTCCTATGATCATATCTTTGGAGGAAATAAAGAAGATCAAGGAGATTGTAGCAGAAGTAAAAGCGGAATTAAAAGATCATGGTATTTTGTATGGAGATGTGGAACTTGGCATTATGATAGAAACGCCGGCTGCTGTTATGATCAGCGACAAACTGGCAGAAGAGGTTGAATTTTTCAGCATCGGAACCAATGATCTGACACAGTATACGCTGGCTATGGACAGGCAGAATCCCAAATTAGAATCTTTTTATGATCCTCATCATGAGGCAATTCTCCGCATGATAGAAATGACGGTAGAAAACGGACATAAACATCAGTGCTGGGTAGGAATCTGCGGAGAATTAGGCGCAGATCTCTCACTGACAGAAACTTTTATCCATATGGGCATTGACGAATTGTCTGTGACGCCGTCTATGGTATTAAAAGTTAGAGATACAATAAGAAAAATCTGATTATTTATTCTTTTCGTAAGGAGACCGCAGAAGCTGCCCGGCGTTTGCGGTCTTCTTCTAATGCGGCATAATGTTTTCTGGTTGTATTGACATCGTTATGCCCCAACACTTCGGCTACCAGATAAATATCTCCTGTTTCACGGTAGAGGGAGGTACCGTAGGTGCTCCGTAGTTTATGAGGAGTAATATGTTTGATGGTTGTTACATGTCTGGCACAGTCAGATACCAGATTTTCAATTCCCTGTACACTGATCCGCCTCTTTTGAATAGATAAAAACAAGGCGTGTTCATGGCCTTCTTTGGTTACAATATTTTTTCGTTCAGCATAATAGTCATATAAACTTTCTGCTACTTCATCACCAAAGTACACGAAATCTTCTTTACCTCCTTTGCGTATAATACGAAGTCTGTTATTTCTGAAATCCAGATCTTCCAGATCCAGTCCCACACATTCGGATACACGGAGACCTGTGCCAAGAAGTAATGTAAAAATGGCCAGATTTCTTGTTTTATTCTTCTCAAAATAAGTTTTTTTCATGCCAGTCATTTCATCGCCGCCATGTTCTACATAATCTAAAAGATTGGCAACTTCATCAGGATCCAGCCGGATGATTTCCCGTTTGTGGAGTTTGGGCATATCTACAACAACGGTTGGGTTGCTGTGGATCAACTCCCGTTTGTAATAATAGGCATAAAAACTTCGTAGTGCAGCTAATTTGCGTTTGATTCCCCGTTCGCTGTTGGTATGGGGTCTGCCTTGTTCATCCGTATAATATTTTAAATATTCAAGATATTCTTCTATGTCCATAGGTGTCAGATTTTCAAGATCAGATAAGGTAATCTGAGTGATGGAATCATATTTATTGAAATAAGGATTTTGTGTACATAAAAAATGAAGAAAAAGCCGTATATCATATACATAGGAAATTCTTGTCTTGGCCGTTGTGGTTGGTTCCATAGCACGGAAATAATTACGGCAAAAGTCTGGCAAGGTGGCAAGGACTTCTCTTAATTTAACGGTATTATCGATGGATGTCTGTTCGTGATAGGTTGTTTTCTTTTCCATATATAAATAAATCCTCCTGGTTTTAATTGGATAAATACTAATTTACAACCTATATTATAGCAGAATTAAAATTTACTTTCAACTCTTTTTGAAAAACTGGAGTTTGTCCAAGAGAGCGGTGGCGATAAAAAAGAACCGCATACATTTCTCATATGCGATTCCTTCTATATCTGTTTATTTAAGACTCTTTGAAGTTCCAGTACCTCTTCTGTGGTAAGTTTACGATCAGCCAAATATTCTGTTATGAAATTAGCAAGCGAACCATTAAACATCTTAGATAATAATGCATTGGTTTCAATCTTTTGAACTTCTTTTTTTGAAATTTCAGCGCGACACTGGAATCCAGGATCTTCACGGGAAACGACGCCTTTGTCGATCAAGCGTTTGATCACAGTGTATGTTGTGTTTTTTTCCCAGCCAATGTATTCCTTAATGATTTTGGAAATATCTTTAGCTGCCAATACTTTATTGGACCAAAGAAGTTCCATTACATTTAATTCACCCTCATGTAAACGCAATTCTTTTTCCTTTGCTTTGCTGTTCCTCATTTAATACCATATACCTCCTGGATGTGTTTACCCAACCTAAGAAAATAAACTTTGTCTACTTGTGTAGAACGGCTTTCTACACAATTCGTAATCGGAAAGTATCTCTATACTACACCCATAGTAGCCCTTGTGTCAAGAGTGAAAATGTACGAAATTTCGTTATTTTTTAAGGGTTTCCAGTAAATCCACAAAATATGGTGGCAAGGGTGCTTCCACTTCAATATATTGATTTGTTCTAGGGTGTTTAAATCCCAAAATCCGTGCATGAAGAGTCTGCCCACGAAGATTTTTAAATTGGGCGGGGGTAGCCGGACCATAGATCTCATCTCCCAAAAGGGGATGATTTATGTATGACATATGTACACGGATCTGATGGGTGCGGCCTGTTTCAAGGTGACACTCAATGAAGTTATATTGCTTGTTTAAATGATCTAATACGTTATAATGTGTCACAGCCCGTTTGCCCTGACCCTCTGGCATGACCGACATCTTTTTCCGGTTTACAGGGTGTCTTGCAATAGGTTTATCAATAGTGCCTTCTTCTCCTGTAAAATTGTGCCAGACAATCGCATTGTATCGTCTTGTTATCGTATGTTCTTTTAACTGTAATGCAAGGGACTGGTGGGCTATGTCGTTTTTACATACAATTAGAGCCCCGGTAGTGTCTTTGTCAATGCGGTGAACAATACCTGGCCGCAAAACGCCGTTAATGCCGGATAAATGATCTTTGCAGTGGTACATAAGACCATTTACCAGGGTGCCGCTTGTATGTCCGGGAGCGGGATGTACAACCATTCCCTTGGGCTTATTAACTACTAACACATCCTCATCCTCGTATAAAATATCCAGATTCAGATCTTCTGGAAGAATCTTCAGTTTTTCTGGATCAGGAATATTTATAAGGATAAAATCACCATAATGAACGGGAACTTTTACTCGCGTAATTAAGTTCCCGTTGATTGTGATCTGACCTGCTTTTATTAACTTTTGGATATAGGTTCTGGACTGAGTTAAATGTCCGGCTAAAAACTGATCCAGCCTGGCCATTTCAAACTCTTCTGTCACCGTTAATTCAATTAATTCCATATTATATAAACCTCATTAGCAAAGTTTGTCATCTTTGTATACAAAAAGTAGACAATGAATCAGGCATAACGCACCGATACATACAAAGCAGTCTGCTACATTAAAAACAGGAAAGCGGATTGCTTTTATATAGATAAAATCAACGACGTAATGCCACAGAATCCGGTCTATAAAATTACCGATGGCACCGGCTGATAACAAAATAATGGTAAACCGGAAATAGTGGTATTTTGGTTCAAAGGGAATGCGGCTGTAAAAATATATCATAACACCCAATACAACAATCGTGATAATGGCAAACAGCCAGATTGCATTCTGTAAAATTCCCCAGGCAGCGCCGGCATTCTCCAGATAATGAAAGCACAGCACATCCGGAATCACATCTATGTCTTGTTTGATCAGAGTATGGGAAGCCCAGTTTTTCGTAACCCTGTCTAATGCGATTAAAAGAACAAAAAGCAGTGAATATACGAAATGGGTTTTAAGCATTGTCTTTTTCATTAAAAATCATCTACAGAACCAAGAAACTCAAAAGGATCCTCGTCCTGGCCTTTCTTTCCCTTTTTCTTTTTAGTCATATTCATACTGTTAAGAAGAGAATCCAGTGTAGGAACATCTTTCTTTTCTGTAACAGGTTCCAGCTGCTCTTCTTCTGTATTATCAGCCGCTGGTTCTAATTGTTCTGTTGCCTGCTTTACCTTCGTGATGGGGGTGCTCAGATCAATGGTATCTGCAGTAAGAATATCCACGGTTTCATCATCACTCTTGGCGGCAGCTGTTTCTTTTATCTGATCTTTAATATTTGGTAATACAATCGTTTCACTGGAAGCAGTTTTATCCAGTTTGAATTCGGATACGGGCTGATCATCATCAGAAATAACTTCATAAGAATCTTTTACCTGCTCTAGTGCAGCACTCTCCTCTTCCGGCTGGATATCTTCAACGGGAGCCTCATCCGAAACCTCAGCCGTTGTGTCAGAAAAATCCGATTGTACGTCTGCCTTTTTTTCTACCGGCGAAATAACCGTTTCTTTTGTTGTTTCTGGTTCAGATACTTCCGGCTCTGCAGTTTCCGTATTTAAGGTCCCTGGTTCCAATGGTTCCGGATCCGGGGATTTCGGTTCTGCTTTAGAATCAGAAACAGAGGCCGCAACCACTTTCTCGATTTCAGGTGTTTCCGGAATCTCTGGTTCATGAATATCGAAGGAGTCGCCGGAAATATATTCAAGTTGCGCTGTAGTAACCTGTTTTAACTGCATTTTGTACTGGTTAAACTGGTTCATCAGTGTCAGACACTTATCACGGATCTTGTCATACTCAGCCTCTGCGACAGACACGATTTTAGAGGCTTTGGCATTAGCGTCTTTTTCAATGGCTTCAGCCTTTAAAATAGCAGCCTCTTTTGTCTCTGTGGATGTTTTCTCAGCTAACACCAGCGCTTTCTGCATAGTGGATTCTATGGAACGGTAATAAGCTATTTTTTCATCCGCCTCTTTCAATCTTTTTTGCGTTTCCAAATGTTCGTCATACAACGCTTTGTAATTTTCAAAGACAAAGTCCAGATACTCATCCATATCTGCTTTGTCATATTTTTTTCTTTTGGCTGTAATGCGTTTTCCCTGCAAATCTAATGGCGATAACATAGCAGTTCCTCCCTTTACTTGTATTTAAAAATCTGTATTTTTTGTTTTCCCTTTTTAGTGAGTTCCTCTTCTGAATATACAATACGGTATTTTCCATGGCGATAGATGGTCATTACTGTTCCAGAAGGACATGTAAAACTAACATTTGTTTTCTCTTCATGATTTACGATCACATTTCCATGACGGATCATATCTGCCGCCCTGGTGCGAGAACACCCAGAAGAAGCAGCAACAATGGCATCCAGCCTTGGAGAAGCAACACTACGGTTTAGTATCTCAAATTCCTGGGCCGGAATATCTTCTGCCTGAGAAACTACAGTAGTTTCTACCGTAGTATGCTTTACAGAAATAAGTTCCTGCACAATAAGAGATGAAAAATCTTCATGACAGAAGACATAGGCAGCGTTCCGACTGATGCGGATGTCACCAATCTTGGAACGATCCATTCCAAGATTTAAAACAGCCCCCAGATAGTCCCGGTGCTGTAATGGCTGCTCTGTAAACTTTATATGTCTTGGCTCAACCTTAATACAGCAGATAGGAAAAGAATCCACAGTAAAAAATTCTTTATATTGGTCAGGAACAAAAGCAGCCATAAAGTGGTCACAGTCTTTGCTTCCGCCCCAGAAATAAACAGAAATGTCCGGAAATGAAGCAGCTGTTTTTTCTGTCAGCATATATTCTTTAGTTGTAAGAAAATCTGTATAAACAGAAGTACCTGTAAAAAGTGCCTGTCTGATCAGATCTTCGATACGGCTTATAAAAAAATGTTCTTGTTTATCTGCCATTTAGAATTCCCGGTTGATCACTGGCATAGAACTCTGTGCGCCATCAAAGGATAAAGAATCACCACTGATATCTACATTTTCCGGTGAGAAAATAAAGATATATTTGGAAATCTGATGATACTTGCCATTAATAGCATAAATGCATCCGGATATAAAGTCCATGATGCGCTGGGCATCATCCGGGTCAAAGCCCTCCAGGTTTACAATGACAGGACGGCCGTTTAACAGCATATTACATATCTCTTGTGAGTCCTCAAATGTATGTGGTTTGATCACTTTAACTTCCATAGAACTCCTATTCATTGAAACAACTTTAGGCTTACTGCCTAAAAATCCACTCTTCTGCTTTGGCTCGTCATCATATTCTTCGCGAACCCTTTGTCTGGATGTAGTTTTGTGACGAACCGGTTCTTCTTCATAGTCATTCAGATCCTCATAAGAATCTTCCATGTAATCGTCGTCATCATCAATATTAAAAAAACTTCTAATAGAATCAAAAGCCATAATATCCTTCGTTCCTTTCTAGTTATAGTTTCTGTTTCCAAAAATGCCGGTTCCGACCCGGACATAGGTGGCGCCTTCCTCAATGGCAACTTCGTAATCTCCGGTCATGCCCATGGAAAGCTCATGCATACTAACATTATCGATGTTTTTGGCATTTATGTCAACTAGTAATTTCTTCAAATTTCTAAAATGAATCCGGTTTTCTTCAGGGTTATCTACAAAAGGTGCAATGGTCATCAATCCGTGAATGACAATGTTTGGCATAGCAGCAATTTCACGGATGGCATCCTCAGTTTCTTCTGGTAAAAATCCAAATTTTGACTCTTCTTTTGCCACATTAACCTCGATCAAAATATGGGCTGTTTCATCTTTGGCAGCAAAGTCATGCTGAATCTGTTTGGCAAGACGGACGGAATCCACAGAATGAATCCTGCATACTTTTCCGACTAATTGTTTTACTTTGTTACGCTGAAGATGGCCGATCATGTGCCAGTTCAGCGGCTGTGTTAAAACTTTTTGTTTTTCGGTGATTTCCTGTACTTTGTTTTCACCAAAAGTGGTAATACCATAGGCAATAGCCTCTTGCATCATTTCCACCGGTTTGGTCTTGCTTACAGCAATGAGAGTAACCTCATCTTGAGAGCGTCCGCTTCGCAGACAGGCCTGTGCAATTTTTTCTTCAACATTTTTTAAATTTTCAGTAACCAACATTCTCATCTCCTCTAGTTAATAAAGTCATTTTCGTGTATTGTGGATGGGTCTACAATAATATGGTCATAGGCAGATAGACCGCCCTGAGTATCGGTAGATACAATGGCGTATTCTTTATTTTTGTAAAGTACATCAACCGGTTTGAATTGACAATATCCCTGATTTGTGCAGTACACGCCATACAGGTTTTCTTTGGAACTAACGATATAATCCTGACCGGTTGAAGGATTTTTTAAAATATCTCCTCCTTTTACAATGGAGGAATCTACATAATATTTACTATCGACAATGTAATAGGTGCCAATGCTTACTTTTTTTTCTGATATGGTGTCCTGATCCAGTAACTGTTTTGTAATGGTGGATTTTTTATCTTTATCGGTAGTGATCAGTTCTGATGGTAAAACATAATATTCCTTTTCCAGCATGGAACTGACAGGGATTTTAAGGCCATTGGCTGAATTAAGGGAAAATTCTAACTTCAGATAGCGGTCGTTCAGGTAGCGCTCCATAAAACGGTTTGTCCGTAATTTCGCGACATGGCATCCGTCTTTTTCAAGCAGTTCCACCGCTGCATTAAAACTTGTGTTATCTTTTTCAATGGTTACCCGTACATATTTTAAGGATTTAAGGGAGTCATAATAAGAATCCGGTATTTTTACATATAAGTACCATTCATTACTTGTTACAAGCTTGTACACCGGGGATCCGGCCTTGATTTTTTCGTTGCTCTGAATCTGTTTGCGTTCATTATTTCCATAGTGGTCCAGCAGATCGATGGTCAGATCTTTTTCCTTAATTGCTTCACGACCATCTACGGAATAAGAAATCACTCCGGAATGAGCAGCGGTATATCCTTTGAATTTTTTGCTTTTGCCGGCCTTTTGAACAGCTTTGTTGAGATCATTGTAAAGTGCTTTATTATTTTCCTGAAAAATCACATTATTAATATTAAAAGAAAGGTCTTTCACAGCAGAATAATTTGAAAGTTTAAATGAATTTTGGAATGAGGCAATGGTTTCCCGCATTGCGGATATATTCTGAGTGGAAGTTTTATTGTTTTGCAATTCTTTCAGAATCGAATTTACATCACCACTGGTGTCCAGAGTATAGATCACATCGCCCACTCCGACACGGTTGCCTTCTGCATTATAGTAATTGATATAGCCATCTGCTTCAGAATTGACTACTTCTTCTGAACGCATAATATAGCCATACAAAGGTGTGTCATCATCGAGTTTAGCTGCATTTACTTCGTAAATAGAAACATGATCCTGAGAAAGATATCCCCAGGCCAGAATAACAATATACATTAATATAAGAAAAAAGATGAAGAAAGAAAGATTAGGATGAAATTTTTTCTTTTTTTTACGGGTTTGTGAAACTGCCATCTTTATACTCCTCCATCTTTGTATATTTTTTAAAAAAATGAGCAAAATAATGCAAAAAGGAGGTATACCATGAAAGGATTAGATTATACTGTTCTGACACTGATCATTATTGGTGCCATTAATTGGGGACTGGTTGGATTCTTTGGTGTAGATCTGGTTGCTGTAATCTGTGGTTCCATGTCCATCCTGTCTCGCATTATTTATGCTGTGATTGGTATTTGTGGTTTATATGCCATTAGTTTCTGTGGCCGTCTGAAAAATTAGGTAAGGGGGTACCCACCTTACGACAAAGTGGTGTGCCCTTACATACGAACTAATTCACGCCAGTCCAGATCACCCCGCTCCAGTGCTTTGATCAGAAGTTCAGCGGTAGCTAAATTGGTAGCAAGTGGAATGTTGTGAATATCACACAATTTAAATACATTATTTACATCCGGTTCATGAATTTTTGGTGTCAAAGGATCACGAAGAAAGATAACCAGATCCAGTTCGTTATTTTCAATCTGAGCACCTAACTGTTTTTCGCCGCCTAAGTGTCCGGCCAGATACTTGTGGATAGTAAGATTTGTTACCTCTTCTACCAGACGGCCGGTGGTTCCTGTAGCAAAAATTGTGTGTTTGCTTAATATTCCCCGATAAGCAATACAAAAATTCTGCATTAAGATTTTCTTTGCATCATGTGCGATCAATCCTATATTCATGTATCTCCAACCTTTCAAAATGATTTGTTATCTAATGTATTTCAAAACTGTCACCACTGCCACGAGTTGGTTGAATCCCTATATTTAATAAAATCCCAATCATGATCATATAACTTAAAAGTGAAGTCAGGCCATTACTTAAAAACGGCAGTGGCAGACCGGTATTAGGGAGAAGTCTGGTGGCTACTCCGATATTAATAAATACCTGAAAACAAAACATGGACCCAATGCCCACGGCAATCATCATGCCTGTGTAATCTTTTGCATTTTTTGCTGCAATAAAACATTTAATGATGATAATGGACAATAAAAGTAAAATTACCATGCACCCGATAAAACCGAATTCTTCCCCAATCGGTGTCCAGATAAAATCACTTTCTGTTACATCTACTTTAGAATAGTTCCTTGTTGTAGTAGTTCCATCTAACATTTTACCATATAATTTGCCAGAGGCAATGGATAAAATGGAATTATTCTGCTGAAACATCGTGTCCAGTGCCTGCTCTTCCGGATGAAGCCAGCCCATAATTCGTTTTAACTGATAGCCGTGAAGAAGTTTTTGCCCAGGCTGCTGGATATACCAGAATAAAAAGCCGGCAACAGGGATCATAACGGCAGCAACCGGTCCCAGCACTTTGTGTCCGATGCCGGAGTTTGCCAACATCATGATCAGGATTACTATCATAACAATACTGGACGAAAGATCTGATTGAACCAGAATAAACATTGTAGGCACCAGGGCAATGGCACAGGCAAGGAAAAATGTTTTAAAATTCTTTAAGTTGTCTTTTCGTTTGGCAAAAAAGGCAGCAAGTGCCAATATGATAGCTATTTTGCACACCTCCGAAGGCTGAAATTCAATAATCTTAAAGTCCAGCCAGCGGTAAGAATCAGTTCCCTGGTCATCTCCTAACGGCGAAAACTTAGTGGCTGCGGCCATCAGTGTGGTTACAATGTAGATCACAGGTATATACAGACACAGATCATGGTAGTCAATAAGAACAAAAATGAAAACAATGACAAAGCCTGCAATAATACCAAACAACTGTCTTTTGAGGGAAAAAGAATCTCCCTGGACAATGGATAAAACGTAGGTACTGATCAGGAGTAAAATGGACACAACAACCAAAAGGGAAATATCCAGATTTTTCCAGTTATATCGTTTTAGTTCTAACCAGCGATTTATTTTTTCGCGCATATTCCATCCCGCCTAGCTACTTGTTTTTATTTCCTGATGAATGCTTCATGTCTTTAATTGGAATATTGGCAAACAAAGCCGGTACCATACCATTGTTACCTTCTGATTCTGTCTGCTCAATCTTGATATCCAATCCTTCCAGATCAATCTCTACATATTTGGAAAGGACATGAATAATATCATTTTTTATTTGTTCCATTACATCCGGTGAGCAATTGGCACGATCCGACACCAATACCATTTTTAATCGGTCCTTTGCCACATTGCTGGAGGATTTTTTCCTAAAAAAATCTGCAAATCCCATTTTAGATATCTCCTTAGTTTTTAAATTTGTTTTTTAATTTTGAGAAAAAGCCATTCTTCTGTGTCAGATCCAAAAAAGGAACCTCTTCTCCCATAATGCGGTCACAAATATTTTTGTATGCCTGTCCTGCCAGACATTTGCTGCCAACCAATGGTTCACCCTGGTTCGTAGATACAACAATATTTTCATCATCCGGTACAACACCCAAAAGATCCACAGACAAAATCTCTACTACATCCTGGCTGGACATCATATCACCTCGTTTTACCATGTCGGTACGAAGACGGTTTACGACTAATTCTGTTTTCTTGATTTCATTGGCATCCAAAAGGCCAATGATGCGGTCTGCGTCACGGACAGCAGATACTTCCGGTGTGGTTACGACAATGGCGCGGTCTGCACCGGCAATGGCATTTTTAAATCCTTGTTCAATACCTGCCGGACAGTCTAACAATATGTAATCAAACTCGTCTTTTAATTCCTCTGTCAATTTGGCCATTTCTTCCGGACTGACAGCGGTTTTATCCCGTGTCTGCGCAGAAGGAAGCAGATATAAAGTAGGATTTCGTTTATCTTTAATGAGAGCCTGTTTGATGCGGCAGTTTCCCTCAATCACATCTACCAGATTATATACAATGCGGTTTTCCAATCCCATGACTACATCCAGGTTACGCAGTCCTATATCTGTATCGATAAGAACGACCTTTTTACCTTCCATAGCAAGACCGGTACCAACATTTGCAGTCGTGGTTGTTTTACCAACGCCACCTTTTCCTGATGTTATAACAATTACTTCACTCATTTTTCTTTTCCTCCAAAATTATATATGAATATCTGCCAAAGAACTCTTGGACAGAGAATCAACATAGATTGTATTATTTTCCAGATAGGCAATCTGTGGATCCTTTGGTGGATCTGTTTTTTCATCCGATGAACGGGCAATTACATCGGCAATCCGGATCTGCAGCGGATTCATTTTCAAGGCAAAGATAAAGGAATTTGTCCGGCCGGAAGCCCCGGCATATACATTTCCGTTCAGCGCACCTAAAATCACTACATTACCGGTGGATACAACCTGTGCCCCGGCGTTGATATCACCTAATATAACAACGCTTGTATCAAATTCCAGAACTTGTCCGGAACGAAGATTTCCTTTGAAAAACTGGCCCATATTGTTATTTAATTCGGCGAGCCGGTCGTTCAATGCCTTGGAGTACATCTCCTCTTTCATTTTATCCGGATCAACAAGGCACACAACATCCAGATCTGAGTTGGCATGAATGGTCTGAAGGATGCAGGCCTCTTCATCTTCTGAAAGATCCCGGCCTTTAAAAGATAAGGCCACCTGTGCGGTTCCCAAAAAGTGGGAACCAGAAGAAAATTTCTCTTTTA
>HF998354.1:50463-68295 GCA_000433735.1 Clostridium sp. CAG:167 | reverse complement strand
AGCAGATCCGGGAAATCCATTTCCGGATCCAGTGTTAATTCAATCCCTGACTTTGACCCTTTTAATATAACGGGTGACTTGTCCATAATATCCTCCTTATCAAAATCCCATAAGACAAACCTGTACATCAGTCATGTACG
The DNA here is from genome assembly GCA_000433735.1 of Clostridium sp. CAG:167. Classification (GTDB taxonomy): domain Bacteria; phylum Bacillota; class Clostridia; order Lachnospirales; family Lachnospiraceae; genus Eubacterium_F. The sequence goes on along the minus strand of HF998354.1, from coordinate 68,155 downwards.
GTTCCTATGGTCGGGGAAGAAACCTTTTTGTTCAAAAGTTTTTTCCTTGAATTTTTGTCATAATAATATTTGTAAACATTACTTGCTAACTCTGCCGCATTGGATGAAGTATATCCATTAGGTATCTGTACCGTAACAGATATTTCCGGATTACTGTATGGGGCAAAACTAACGAACAATGCATGGTTTGGCTCGTTGGCATTAATCTGCGCCGTACCGGTTTTGCCGGCAACGATAACAGGAACTTTGGAAAATAAAGTAGTAAGACTTCCACTATTAACTACATTTTTCATACCTGTTTTAATGGCACTCAAAGTAGAAGAAGAAACATCCAATGTATCCTTCTTTTTAGCAGAATTGGTTGTTGTTTTTTTAGAAACCGTGTTTACGGTTTTGTCAACCAGTGTCAGATCATAGCATGTCTTTCCGTTGGCTACCGTTGTTACATAGCGGGAAAGCTGAACCGGTGTATAGTTGTTGGTTCCCTGTCCGATAGAGGAACGGACAACATCTATACTGGAAAAAGTTGGATCTGCTTCCGGCAGTTCAATTCCTGACTTGCTGGTAAGACCATATTTTCCTGCATATTTCTTTAATTTGTTCAGGCCTTTTTCGTTGTCCACAATAAGATTATGACCACCTCCCAGGCGATAACCCATTTCATAGAAGAAATAGTTACAGGAATGCTGGATCGCCTGTGATACATTGATAGTACCGTGGGAATAAGTACTCCAGCATTTTGGCCATGGCTTATTGATCTTTGTAAACTGTACATTGTCATGAACTGTAGAACCGGGGGTGATCACTCCCTCTTCCAAAGCGGTGGTAGCAGTTACCATCTTAAAGGTAGAACCTGGTGCTGTTTTCTGCATGGTGGCCCTGTTTAAAAGCATAGATGCACTGCTGGTGCTGACTTTAGCATAATAATCGGCATCTACGGTATTGGAAAACTTATTGTTATCATAACTTGGATAAGAAACCATGGCAAGTACTTTCCCTGTTTTTACAGATGTAACAACAACCGATGCTGCACATGGTGTCAGACCCAATTCACCGGGAGAGATAGCCAGGGAACGGATCTTACTTTTCAAAAATGAATAAGGTGAGATCATGCCTGTCTGTATCTTGGTATAGGTAGTCTGATTTTTCTTTAATACACCCTGGTCAAACAGCAATAAACAAATTTCACGGCCGCTGATAGTGCCCTTATCTACCATGACATGGTAAACTTTCTTGTCAAACTTGGCATCATCGTTTAATTCGGTATAAATATACCGGCAAATTTTCTGGAATACTTCCTCAGAACTGTAATAATCGCTGCCGATATCAATTTCATTCAGGTTTATATAGTTATTTTCAATTGCGTATACCAAAAATTCGCTGAGGCTGATCTTATCGTTGATAAACTTGCTGTACATCGCGTCTGTTGTTTTGAAATTGGAATTAAAAATTCCGTTGGTGCGCAGCATGGACATAATGTATGTCATGTAACTGTTCACAGATTTGGATAAATCCTTTCCGGCTGTTTTATCATTGTAAGTCAGATGAGATTTAACAGCGTTAACAGCGCTTTTTTTGCTGGATAAAAATTTATTGTAAACATTTTTTTCCAGTGTGGTAGCTTTATCATCTTTAAAATGAGTCACATCTACGATGCTGTTTTGCAAAATAGCGTCATAAACATCATAGATAGGAACCAAAATGCCGGAAGCCTTGTGTCCCTTAGTACCATGACTTTTTCCGTTTACCAGTTTGGATGTTAAAATACCGGCAATTTCCTTTTCAGCTAATTTATAAACAGCTTTCTGCAGGTCACTGTCGATAGACAGATAGATATCTGTCCCGGCTACAGCGTCTTTTTCTTTGGTCGTTTCCACGACGCGGGAAGAACTGTCGATGATAAGTTTCTGGGAACCTTTGGATCCCCGCAGTTGTTCTTCGTATTCCTGTTCAATCCCTGTTTTACCAATCTGATCGGTAGAGGTATAAGGAGTATTAGGATCTTCTGCCTTGAGATTCTCCAGAGTTTCCGAAGAAATCATACCTGTGTAACCGATGATATGAGAAAAATATTTGCTGTCTTTGTAAACACGCTTCAATTCTGTGCTGACCTCCACACCCGGCATGTCGGCACTGTTTTCCTTAATGGCAGCCACTGTCCGCTGGCTTACATTAGAACTTAAAGTAATCGGTTCATATTTGGAATAAGTGTTCATTAACTGGGCGTAACGCACCGTCATAATCTTTAATGCATCTTCAATACTGTAATCTTCGTCTGCCTGTGCCTGTTCTTCTGCATCAATTTTGCCGTTTTTATTTGTGTCTTTGGCGGCTGTAAAGAAGTTGATGACATTGGCCCCCTGGGAGGTACGGATATAATCGTAGCAATCCTTGGCTGTCATGTTTTTTTGCTCAGCAGTGAGTTCATCCACAGATTTTTTGTAATAAATATCCCGTTTAAAACGCATCTCAGCAGATGAGTTTACATTGAAACGGAATTTGCCATTTTTGTAAGTGATAGGAAACTCAAGATCCAGAGAGTCTCCGTTTTTTTCGATGAGGCGGATGCACTTTAGGATCATTTTATTTTTGGATGGATTGTCTGTCAGTTCCACAGAGTCTTCCAGAGTGATACCATAGGTCTGTTCGTTTGTTGCAAGGAGTTTACCGTTACAGTCGTAAATCTTTCCGCGCATGCTTTTAATGGTGCGCTCTCTCTGCATCTGCAGAGAGGCCTGTTTGTCATATGTTTCGCCTTTAATGATCTGAAGGTAGAACATGCGGCCTATCAGAATACTAAAAAGGACAATGTAGGTTATTATAAATGAAAATAGTCTGCTTTTCACAATGGATTTAAAAAAGTCACTTATATTTTCTAACAAGCCTAATCCTCCTTTCTGATATAAGCTTTATTGATAATTTGCTCCAGAACTTTGATCAGCCGGTAAATCACAATGCCCACAATGGCTGTGTACAGCATTTCCGGTAGAATCACATGCAGAAAATAATAACCAAAGGCCAGTTTGCCCCGCATGAGAAACTCTGTTATGAAGTAATAAAAACCATATACTAAGTCACTGACGGATATAAGAATAAACGGCAGGGCTAATGTATCTGTAAAATAAAATTTTCTGCAAAAGCCGATTAAAAATCCGATGGACATAAAGATAAAGGCATACAGCCCCATCACACTTCCACAGTACATATCCAACAGCAGTCCACACACAAAACCAATCAGTAACCCCGACGTACGGCCTCGTAAATAAGCATAGGACACCGTTACGATCAATAACATATTCGGTACTACATTGGCCAGTTCAAAACTGCGGAATACACTGGTCTGAAGAAGAAAACCTATTAAGATAATAATAGCAGCAGTTATTTTTTTTCGAATCATTTTCCTGAAATATCCTTAAGTTCTGATGTATCTTTCTTCTGTGTGATAACCAGTACATACTGCAGCTGGTCAAAATTAACAGAAGGGGTTAAATGAGCAGTTTTAGTCAGGGTGGCCGCGTCTGTTTTAATATCTTTCACATAACCAACGGAAAGTCCCTGTAAGTATTTATCACTGACATGGGAAGTAACGACTTCGTCTCCCTGCTTGATCTTGGCAGAATTACTGATCATTTCCACATCAATATATCCATTATAAATACTTTCCATATTTCCTTTTACAATGCAGGTTTCACCTGTTTTTTCAAACATGGCACTTACATTGCTCTTGTCATCAATGATCGAGCGGACTTTGGCATAATGTTTTCCTGCTTCGGAGACAATTCCTACCAGTCCGTTTCCGGAAATTACATTCATATCTACATCAATGCCGTCTTCGGTTCCTTTATCGATGTAAAAAACATTGAACCAGTTGTTTCCGTCGCGGCTGATAACAGTCGCGGCAACTTTGGGGTAATCCGGATATTTTTTGTTCAGATTAACCAGCTGGCGGTAGTTTTCCAATTCGTTGTTTTCGCTGACGAGAATCTTGTTGTTATAACTGAGAGAATCCAGCTTATTTTTTAACTCTTTATTTTCCGCCAGCAAAGATTCTTTTGAATGAAAGAGATCAAAAGCACCGGAAATAGAACTGCCTACTGAGTTAATTCCCTTCTGCATTGGTGTTACAAAGTCTCCAAACATAGTTTTAACAGAAGAAAACTGATCTGAAAATTTGAATGAAAACAGTACCAGCAACACACAAAATACAGACAGGCATATATATATGATCTTTGGATGGATCGTTTTTTTATTCCGTCTTCTTTTCATGTTCTTCCCTCCGGATTACAAAGTTAATTTGGCCAGCTGAGGGTCTTCAATAATGGAACCAAGACCGATGATAACCGTACTCTCCGGCTCTTCACAAAGATTGACGCGGAGTCCGATCTGGTCATAAATAAATTTGCCAAGGTCCTTGATACGGCTGGAACCACCGGTAATATATACGCCGGACTTGTAAATATCCGCGGAAATTTCCGGTGGTGTGCGCTCCAGAATGATCTTGATGTTGTCTACGATGCTCTGAAAGTGCTCACTTAAGGCATCATGGATCTCGGATCCATTTACCGTTACTTCGCTTGGAAGTCCGGTTACCAGATTGCGGCCGCAGATATCCATAGTCTCATCGGTAGCATAGGCAGAACCAATGGTGATCTTGATCTGTTCTGCAGTTTTTTCGCCGATGACAAAGTTTTTATCTTTCTTGATCTTGCCGATAATGGCTTCATCAAATTTGTTGCCACCTACTGCAATGAGACGGCTTAATACAATGCCGCCAAGAGATAATACAGAGATCTCGGTTGTGTTGGCACCAATATCCACTACCAGAGTTCCTGTGGATTTGGTAATATCCAGATTCATACCCAAGGCATCTGCAATAGGTTTTTCCACTACATGAATTTTTCGTGGTTTTAAATTTGTATTGGAGATCAGATCAAAATAAGCTCTTTTTTCAACTTCTGTAATATCAGTAGGAACTGCAATATAATAATCGGCTCCTTTTAATTTGCGCTTTCCGTCTAATTCTTCAAAGAAATAATCAATCATAGCCTGCATATTTCCGATATCTGCTATTACACCGTTTTTTACAGGATATGATACTTCAATGTTAGCAGGAGCCTTTTCATACATTTCAAAGGCTTCATTTCCCACGGCAAAGGTGTGGATTTTGTTGTAAACGGCGATTACATTTTTTTCGTGTAAGATAACGCCCTCTCCATTCTTATAAAATTTAATAGAACTTGTACCAAAATCAATTCCAATTGCTTTTCCTGACATACTTTAACTTCCTCTCTTCGATTGTTCTATTTCATAAGCCCCTGTTCTCTGAAACTTACATATCTATTATCACCGATAATAATATGATCCACTAAGGGAATATTTATCAGTTCAGAGGCTTGTACCAGCTTCTTTGTTATCTGAATGTCTTCAGGACTGGGCTTTGGATCACCGCTGGGGTGATTATGTAATATAATGTAATGAGCTGCATCATACTGCAGAGCAAGCCGCAGGATCTCTCTTGGGTTTGCTACCGCACTGCGTATCGTACCGATAAACACCACATCCCAGTGCAGCAGGCGCCCGCTGGCATCCAAATAGGCTGCATACAGATGTTCTTTATCCAGCATTCTCATTTCCTGCATAAAATACCTGGCTGCATCTTCCGGTGTCTGCAAGGGAGAATGATCTTCTTTTGTGGCGTGGACTAACCGCTTGGCTAATTCCAGGGCACATAAGATCTGGACTCCTTTGATCCGGCCAATCCCGCTTACTTTTACCAGATCCGGCAGAGTCAGGTGGTATAATCCCACAAGTCCCTTGTAAGATGGATGCAGGGTAAGAAGTTCGGTAGCCAGGGCCAGGCTGTTTTTACCTTGGGAACCAGTTCGCAGGATAACGGCTAAAAGTTCCGCATCAGATAAAAAAGATGGTCCTTTTTCTATGCATTTCTCATATGGCATTTCAGATACAGGTAATTCTTTCATTTTTTTCATACTTTGTACAGAAAGCCAATCCTAAAATAATCAAACACAGATATTTTAGCATAATATTCCAAAATTGTACACTGTTTCACAGATATTTTCTTTTTGGTTTTCGGTTTTTTTCGTCACGAGTTAAGGTAATGTGACAAATCCACCGTCCAGCATGTTCTGCAGTGTTTTTAAAATACCTAATTTACCATGAGGCCAGGTAATGCCGCCCTGGAAGAAAACGCTGTAAGGCGGTTCAATCGGTGCATCGGCACTTAGTTCAATGGAGGAACCTTGTACAAACGCGCCGGCTGCCATAATCACATCACTGTGGTATCCGGGCATAGCATATGGCTCAGGCAGGACATAGGAATCTACCGGAGCAGCCTGCTGGATACCCTGGCAGAAAGAAATAACCCGTTCCGGACTTTTAAAGGCAATGGCCTGTATAATATCGTGTCTCTCTTCGGATCCGGAAGGACTGGCTGTAAAGCCAAGCCGCTCATACAGATTGGCAGCAAAAATGGCGGATTTTAAAGCACTGGCAACAACGGTTGGGGCAAGGAAAAGTCCCTGGTAAAAACTGCTGTTAACCTGCAGGGAAGCTCCTACTTCTTTGCCAAGACCCGGTGCAGTCAGCCGGTAGGCAGCCAGTTCTACCAGATCTTTGCGGCCTGCAATATATCCGCCCAAAGGAGCCAGACCGCCACCTGGATTTTTAATAAGGGAACCAACACAAAGGTCAGCACCTACATCGGTAGGTTCAATGGTTTCTACAAATTCACCGTAGCAGTTATCTACCATGCAGATCACATCGCTTTTTACAGATTTGATAAACCGGATCAGTTTTCCGATCTGATCAACGGAAAAAGTTTTTCGCAGGGCATACCCTTTGGAACGCTGGATGGTAACTAATTTTGTCTTTTCGTTGATAGCCTGACGGATTCCCTCGTAATCAAATTCGCTGTCACCTACAAGGTCCACCTGGCGGTAGGAAATGCCAAATTCTTTCAGAGATCCTTTGGTATGAGTTCCCTCCATTCCGATAATGCCTTCCAGTGTATCATATGGCTTGCCTACAGGAGAAAGAAGCTCATCTCCTGGGCGGAGAATGGAACTTAAGGCGATGGTCAGTGCATGAGTTCCACAAGTAATCTGAGAGCGGACCAAGGCATCTTCACAATGGAAAATATCCGCATATACTTTTTCCAGTGTGTCCCGACCGCTGTCATTATAACCGTATCCGGTAGAACCCCACAGGTGGCTTTCACTGACACGGTTTTTCTGCATGGCATGGATCACCTTCAACTGATTGATCTCGGCCCGCTCGTCAATGGACGCAAAACGGTCTTCTATGTCATGTAATACTTCTTTGCCCAGAGCAAGTACATCGGCAGATATTCCAAATTGTTGATACATTTCTTCTCGGTTCATTTTTATAATCCTCGCTTATTTTTATAGTATGTCCTTATTTTTCAGTTCTTTTTTGATCACAGTCAATAACTGCTGAGTGTCTTTGTAAATGTCTTTGTCAAGGTAGCAGACATCTTTTTCCCGGCGAAACCAGGTGAGCTGCCGTTTGGCAAAATGTCTTGTGTCCCTCTTCAGTGTACAGACAGCTTCATCCAGAGAAATATCCCCCCGGATGGCGGGTACCAGTTCCTTATAGCCAAGTCCCTGCATAGAAACAAGGGAAGGATCCAGTCCTTTGTTTAGCAATGAGGCTACCTCATCATAAAGACCGGCATCCATCATCTGGTCGATTCTTGTATCAATACGCTTATAGAGAGTCTGGCGGTTCATAGTCAGTACAAAATATGCAAAGTTGTAAGGTGAAACCCGTTGGGATTCACGCTCATTGTGCACGGAAAACTTTTCTCCGGTAAAATGATAGTATTCTAATGCGCGGATCACCCGCTTTACATTATTGGCGTGAAGTGTGGCGGCATACACCGGGTCAACTTCTTTTAATCTCTCATACAAAGCCTGCACTCCCTGTTCATCTGCCTGTCTTTGTAAAGATAAACGATAGGACGGATCAGAAGGGGTTTGCGTAAAAGCGATATCGTACAGGATGGCCTGAATATAGAATCCGGTTCCTCCGGTAAGAATAGGAATTTTTCCACGGTCGTAAATGTCTGTCATGTAACGGCGTATTTTTTCCTGAAAAATATATACATTAAATTCTTCGTCCGGATCCAGTTCGTCAATCATATAGTGTGGAATCCCCTGCATCTCTTCTTTTGTAATTTTGGCTGTGCCGATGTCCATGCCACGGTATACTTGCATAGAATCGGCAGAGAGAATCTCTCCATTAACCGCTTTTGCCAGCTCAATAGAGAGTTCGGTCTTACCTACGGCGGTAGGGCCGGTTAGTATGATCAAAGGTTTTTTTTCGTTTTGTTCCATAAATACTCTCCTGTCTCTATAGAATCCGCTTAAATTTCTTTTCAAATTCATATTTGCTCATGGCAATGGTAGTAGGACGGCCGTGAGGACAGTGATAAGGCTGCTCCATTTGAAGCATCTCTTCAAATAACTTTTTGGCCTCAGAAAAAGAAAGGCGGTTGTTACCTTTTACAGCAGCTTTACATGCCATGGTGGCACAATGATCCAGCACCAATTCTGTGTCCGTTGCTTTGGATCCCTGTTCTAACATTGAGTCCAGCATTTCAAGAAACAGTTCCTTAGATGGAATGTTAAGAAAGTCAGCCGGGATCCCGGTGATCAGGTATTCTCTGTCTCCAAAAGGTTCCAGTGTAAAGCCAATCTGTTCGAAAACCGAAAGATTTTCTTCCAGAACAGATAGTTCTCTGCCTGACAGAGTAATGACCATCGGAGTGATCAGTGTCTGGGTCAACGGAGTTTTTTCTTTCATCCGCTTCATCAGTTTTTCAAATAATACCTTTTCATGAGCGGCGTGCTGGTCGATGATCAAAAGTTCGTTCTGATATTCCAGCAGCCAGTAAGTGTCAAAGACCTGTCCGATAATACGGAAAACAGGAACCTCATCTTTTATGATTTCTTCTTTAAACAGATTGGTCTGGGTAAAGACTGGCGCAGACTCAGGTTTTGGTTCCGGTTCTTTTTGTGGTGCAGCCGGTGGATGGTACTCTGTTTTTTGGCGGATCTGTTCAAAAGGTTCCGGTGTTTTTTGAATCGTTTTCTGGTATAAGATTTTCTCTTTTTTTTGTTCTTTGGCAGATGGAACGGTGTCCAGCGTCGCTTCCGGGATCAGCGTCATTTTCTTTAAGCGGTTATAAATGCTGTTATAAAAAAGATTATAAATCTCCTCCTGGTCGGAAAAACGGATCTCCATTTTAGTTGGATGGACATTTACATCAATAAGACGGCTGTCAATTGTGAGAGACAGTACAACAAAGGGATACCTGTGATTCATCAGAAATTCCTTATAGGCATCTTCGATTGCCTTGGTAATAACAGGGCTTTTTATATAACGGCCGTTTACATAATAATTCATAAAACCACGGTTGCCTCGGGAAAGATCGGGGGTACCGATATATCCGCTTAGAACAGCGTGGGCTGACTGGGAAGATAATTCTACAATGTGTTTTGTGAGATCGGAACCATAATTGTAAAAAATATTGGTTTTCAACTGGTCATCTCCATTGGTCTGAATCTTAGTTTTTCCGTCTGCAATAAAAGTAAAACGTATTTTCGTTTTACAGAGGGAGTAACGGAGGATCAGATCCTGGATATAATTTCCTTCGGTTATTTTTGATTTCAAAAACTTTTTTCTGGCAGGAGTATTGTAGAAGAGATTGCGGACAATAAAAGTGGTACCGGATGGACATCCTACTTCCTCAAATGCCACTTCTCTTCCACCATGAATCTCGTAACGCACGCCCGTGATCTCATCGGTTTCCTTTGAAATTAATTCAACCTGGGAAACAGCGGCGATGCTGGATAAAGCCTCGCCGCGAAATCCCAGGCTGTGGATCGTTAACAAATCTTCCAGTGATTGGATTTTACTGGTTGCGTGACGGAGAAAAGCAGTTTTGATCTCGTCACGGCGGATGCCGCTTCCGTTATCGGTTACACGGATAAAAGAAATGCCACCTTCTTTTATTTCCACCGTAATGGCGGTGGCACCGGCATCCATAGAGTTTTCGATAAGTTCTTTGACAACGGCAGCCGGGCGTTCTACTACCTCGCCGGCTGCGATATGATTAATTGTTTCCTGATCAAGTACCTGTATCATTTTACCATCGCTCCTGAAGGCTCTTCTGCCATTTATATACTAAATTCATTGCGTCCATCGGGGTGACTCTGGAAAGATCGATATCCCGTAATTCGAAGAGAATATCGTCTGTCTGGTCATTGCCCATTGTATCAAAAATAGATAACTGGTTCATGGTCTTTTCCCCAGGGGAGGAAACTGCCATCTGGTTTACTACTCCGTCCAGAGACAGAGCATCTTTGTTTTCCAGCTGATCGGCAATTTCCCGGGCGCGGATCAAAACCTGCTCCGGTACACCTGCTAATTTGGCAACCTGGATTCCGTAACTCTTATCGGCTCCGCCCTTTACGATCTTGTGTAGAAAAACAATATCTTCGCCATCTTCTTTTACGGCGATGCAGTAATTTTGTACCCCTTCCAGTTTGCCTTCCAGTTCGGTCAGTTCATGATAATGGGTGGCAAACAGGGTTTTGGCACCGATGAGTTTTTTGTCTACAATATGTTCTACCACTGACCAGGCAATGCTTAATCCGTCAAAGGTGCTGGTTCCACGGCCTATTTCGTCCAGGATAATAAGGCTGTTTTTAGTGGCATTATGTAAAATATTTGCAACTTCTGTCATTTCTACCATAAAAGTACTTTGGCCGCTTGCTAGGTCATCGGATGCACCAACCCGGGTGAAAATACGGTCCACCAGTGATATATCTGCCTGGCTGGCCGGAACAAAAGAACCTAACTGAGCCATTAACACGATCAGTGCCGTCTGACGCATATAGGTAGATTTACCGGCCATATTAGGACCTGTAATGATTACAAGCCGGTGGGAATCTTCATCCAGAAAGGTATCATTTGGTATAAACATATCATGGGCGATCATTTGTTCAATAACCGGATGACGGCCGTCTTTGATACGAAGGATCCCTTTGTTGTTCAGTTTAGGCCGTACATAATGATTGTGCTCTGCCACATAGGCCAGAGAAGCAATCATATCAATGGATGCGATGACAGAGGCTGTCTGCTGGATACGATCCATCTGCTGGAAAATCTCTTCCCGCAACTGGCAAAAGACGGCATATTCCAGATTGTACAAACGGTCTTCTGCACCTAAAATAGTATCTTCCATCTCTTTTAATTCTGGTGTTGTATAACGCTCAGCATTGGTCAAAGTCTGCTTCCGGATCCATGTGTCCGGTACCTGGTTAACAAAAGATTTGGTAACTTCCAGGTAATAACCAAAGACTTTGTTGTATTTGATACGCAGATTTTTTATGCCGGTCTGTTCTTTTTCTGTTGTCTCAAGATCTGCCAGCCAGTTCTTCCCTTCTGTTTTGGCGTTCCGTAAGTGATCAATTTCTTCATTGAAGCCATTTTTGAAAATTCCACCCTCTCTTACGGAGATAGGTGGTTCTTCTACAATTGCACTGTGGATCAGCTGGTATACATCTTCCAGAGGATCCAGATTCTGTGTAAAGTCTTGAAAGAGATCAGATTTGAAGTTGGAACATAAAAGGCGGATATGAGGCAGCATAGAAAGAGAGGATTCCAGTGCTATCATATCCCGTGGATTTACGGTTTTATAACTGATCTTGCTTAAAAGACGCTCCAAGTCGTAAACAGGATTCAAATATTCTCGCAGTTCCTCTCTTGTGATCACATCCTGATTTAATTCATCAATGGCATCATAGCGTCGTAAAATAGTTTCTTTGTCGATGAGAGGCTGCTCCAGACTGGAACGGAGTTTTCTGGCCCCCATGGCAGTTTTTGTTTTGTCCAGTACCCATAAAAGAGAGCCACGCTTCTGCTTTTCCCGCAGTGTTTCTACTAATTCCAGATTTCGCCTGGTATTTCGGTCCAACAGCATGTATTTTCCGGTATGATAAGGAAGCAGGTGGGAAATATGAGCCAGAGAACATTTCTGGGTTTCTTCCAGATACTGCATGATCGATCCGGCAGCAATCGTGCCAATGGCATATTCTTTAAATCCAAGTCCTTCTAATGTGCTTACTTTAAAATGGCGGCACAACGCTCGCTGACAACTGTCCTTGTCAAAGTAAGAAGGATCTAAAGGAGAAATTACAATCCCCAGCCGGCTGCTTAGATCATTCATATCCACACCACTGATATAAAACGTATCATTACAGATGATCTCAGAAGGTGTAAATTTGTTGATCTCATCTAACAATTTGGAAACAGAATCCACTTCTGTCATAAGGTATTCTCCGGTTGTAACATCCACTACGGAAATGCCGAATTTCCCCTCAATGGAAACAATTCCCATAAGATAATTGTTTCTTGTTTCATCCAAAGAAGAAGTAAAACTGTTGGTTCCCGGAGTGACAACACGGATTACTTCTCTCTTCACTAAGCCTTTTGCACTTTTGGGATCTTCTACCTGCTCACAGATGGCTACTTTATAGCCCCGTTCAACCAGGCGGTTAATATAACTTTCAGCAGAATGAAAGGGGACACCACACATGGGTGCCCTTTCGTCTAAACCGCAGCTTTTACCGGTCAGGGTCAATTCCAGTTCTTTGGTGACACACAGGGCATCATCAAAGAACATTTCATAGAAATCACCCAGACGGTAGAAAAGAATACAGTCTTTATATTGATTTTTAGTTTCCATGTACTGCTGCATCATGGGAGTAAGTTTTTCGGTTTGAATTTCCACGATTTTAATTTCCTTCACTCTCTGGTACAGGTGTTACAACTGGTTCCTTAGTAGGCTCCTTAGTAGGTTCCTTAGTAGGCTCTTTAGTTACTTCAGCGGTAGGCTCTGCCGTAGGTTCCGTAGTAACATTAGCGGATGGCGTCTTCGTAGCCGCCGGCTTCTTCGTGGCTTTTGGTTTTGGTGCTTTGGTTGCCTTAGGCTTAGGTGTCTTGGTTGCCTTAGGCACAGGTGTACGAGTAGCGGAAGCACTGCTCTGAGTAGGCTGTGTTGTCGGAGCTACTGTCTCAATCGGTTTTGGTTTGGTAGTTGACAGATACAGGGATTTGATATAACCTGTCTGTCCGTTGTACTCAACCTCACACCACTGTTTATCATCAGAAAGCTTTGTCAGTTTCAGTTTTGTACCGGACGGTACTTTCGTAAGGACGCTGGAAGTCAGGGAAGCGTCACTTCGCATATTTACACTGGTAGTAGTATAAGCATAATCACTGTTTGCAAGGGATGCATCAATATCATCATTTGTGTTGTCATCTTCATGAACCACAGAATTTGCATCCGGTGTGGCAGTAGCAGACGGCTCTTCCGTCTCTGTCACAGCACTTCCGGTCACGCTTCCGGCATCTGCTTCCTGGTCGGTGACTGTATCCTGCTTGGAAAACATAAAATTTCCAAGCATAATGGCACACACCAGAACGACAACTGACACAACGCCGCTGATGGAAAACATGATTATCTCAAACAAACTATGTTCGTCATTTTTCATTTTTGAAAAGAACTCTTTTATCTTATTTAACATCTTAATATACACTCCTTTATTAATATCAAAATACATTATAACCATAAAACAAGTATTTGTCTACCTAAATATAACAAAAAAAGACAGAAAATCAGAACATCCGTTTGACTTTAGAACATAGATATGATATATTATTAGAAACGAACCTTTGTTTGTGTGGCCGTTGTCAGTACAGACCGGATATCACAGGCAAGGCAGAAGGGAGAATCTATGGAAAAAGGTAAAATATCTGCAAAGCAGCAGGAAATATTGGAATATATTAAAAATCAGATTTTGGATCATGGGTATCCGCCGGCTGTCCGGGAGATCTGCGCAGCGGTAAATCTGAAGTCTACCTCGTCAGTACATTCTCACCTGGCAACTTTGGAGAAGAATGGATATATCCGACGGGATCCTACAAAGCCAAGAGCCATTGAAATTGTGGATGATGAATTTAATCTTACTCGCAGAGAACTGCGGAACATTCCTATCATTGGCGAGGTGGCTGCCGGCCAGCCGGTTTTGGCAGAACAGAATATTGCAGGATACTTTCCGGTTTCATCGGATGATCTCCCATCCGGCGAACTGTTTGTACTGAAGGTTCGGGGTGAAAGCATGATCAATGTAGGAATTTATGACGGAGATCAGATATTTGTACAGCAGACCCCGGTGGCTAGAAACGGAGATATTGTAGTTGCATTAGTTGAGGATTCTGCTACGGTAAAGACATATTACAAAGAAGAAGGCAGATATCGTCTTCAGCCGGAAAATGATACTATGGATCCGATTTATGTAGATGAAGTTGTTATTCTTGGCAAGGTGGTAGGACTCTTCCGCCGTATGTAAAAACTTAAAATAATAAAAGATCCATTTTGTAAGTTTGCTGTATGCAGTCTCTTACAGATGGATCTTTTTTTGTTGGTACAAAAGACCTGTATCAATTAAAAGTCATCCCGGGTCATGGTAACTCCGTCCCGCCAGATGCGTTCCAGATCATAAAAAGCACGATCTTCTTTTGAAAATACATGGATGACAACATCACCGTAATCCATTAATATCCATGTGGAATTTTTGTTTCCTTCAATGCGGCGGGAACGAAAACCTGCCTCTGCCATTTTTTCATCGGTCAGGTCAACCATGGCACTGATCTGGTTCATGTTGTTTCCACTGGCCAGAATCAAATAATCAGAAATGACAGAAATATTCTGAATGTCAATGATCTCTATGTCCTGACCTAATTTTTCATCTAAAGCATCATAGGCAGTTCGTACCATTAATTTTGTGATATCATTCATGTAGGGCTCTCCTTCTTATAATATAAATATGTTTCTTTGGAAACAGGATCAACCGGCAGTTTTTCCTTTGTCAGGTAATGAATTGTGTTTTCCAGGATCAAAATCAGGGATTGATCCAAATTCTGAAAACTGGTCTGCCTTATTTTTTTTAGAGAATGAGGACTACAATCCATCTTGCGTCCGGGTTCTATATAATCTGCAATAAACACAATCTTTTCTAAGGAGGTCATGTCCGGTTTGCCGGTAGTGTGGCAGGCAATGGCAGATAAAATGGCAGAATCTTCTACACCATAGCGTTCCCTGGCGACAAATACACCCAGTTTACTGTGGATCAATGCCGGAGTAGAACATTCAAAATCAGTCAGATGGATATGCTTTTTCTCACATAATGCAATCATTTCCGTATCGGTAAGGTATTTGGCACAGTCGTGGAGCATACCGGCCAGTCTTGCATTCTGTGGGTTTACTCCGTGAACTACAGCCAGGTTTGAGGCGGTGTCTGCGACTCCCAATGTGTGCAGAAACCGTTTGGGACGCAGACTGGATTGCAGCATGGGAATCAACTGTTTCATGGCAGAATCCTTTGAAGCGTTGATACACCATGGTTTTGTATGATACAGTCCGTGAAGTCTTATATAGGAAAGAACCTGAGGTGGAAGTTGTCCATACGGAAGAATGCCTTCCTGTAACTGTTCTCTGATATAACTGGATGATATACAGGAAGCAGGAATGTAAAAGGCAGAAAAAACAGATCCGTATTTCCGGTTCATTTTTTCACACAATTCCATAAGAGAACGTCCTTCCCGGCTGCAAACAAGAATACGGCATCTGGCAGCAATCTGTTCCGGTTCGTGCCAGGAATCAAAGTCTCTCAGGGAATCTTCCCCCATGATAAAATAAAACTGTGTATCCGGGTAACTCTCATGCAGTAAAGAAAGGGTATCACTTGTGTAAGTGGTCCCCGGCCGGCTGTATTCAAAATCTGAAAAACGGAATTTTTTGCAGCAGCTGATGGCAAACTGTATCATACGCTGCCGGTGTTCATTGGATACAATATCGGACTCTTCTTTGTGAGGCGGATGATTGCTTGGCATAAACCATACTTCATCCAGATCATACTGGTTGCAGGCTGCTCCTGCCATTTGCAGATGGACCGTATGAATCGGATTGAAAGTGCCGCCTAAAATACCTATCTTATTCATATGATGATCATCTGCCTTATTGTTGGAATCTTGTGTTGTTTTTGGCTGCAGGTAATACGATTTTTTTATCGTCTGGCTTTGTATGTGATTCTTTGTAAAGAACAATTTTTTTGCCGATCACCTGAACAACCTGGGAATGGGTTCGTTCGGCCAGTACCTGGGCAATGCTGCCAGCGTCAGCAACACAGTTTTTTAAAACATGAAGTTTAATCAGTTCTCTCGCCTCTAAAGCTTCCTGTACGGCTTTCGTTAATTCTGGTGTAACTGTAGCTTTACCGATCTGCATGACAGGCTCGATTTTTACTGCCATACTCTTTAAGTAAGCGCGTTGTTTGCTAGTCATAGTTTGTTCCTTTCTATCTGTTATTTATAATAATCAAATTGCCAGCCATACATTTTTACTGTATCGCCCTCTTCGATTCCCATGGCTTCCAGCTCATCTAATATTCCGTTGGTTTTCATGAATTTCTGGAAAAATTCAAATCCTTTTTCGGAATCCAGATTGGTGTAACCAAGCATACGTTCAATGCGGGGGCCTTCTACAACAAAGAGGCCGTTTTCGTCTTTTTCCACCGTATATGGTTCGTTGGAAAAATCAGGTTCTTTGATCATATATTCTTTTTCAAAGACTACCTTATCATCTGGCAATTCGTTTAAAAGGTTCTTGCAATGATACAGTAAATCTTTTACGCCTTCTCCGGTGACAGCGGAAATCGGCATAACGCGGATGCCCTTTGGCTCGAATGTTTCTTTTAATCTCTGAAGGGCGGTGTCTCTGTCGTCTCCGTAAAAACAGTCAATCTTATTGGCTGCTATTACCTGAGGGCGTCGGGCAATTTCTTCGTTGTACTGTTCTAATTCCCGGTTGATGGTGAGAATATCTTCTACCGGATCTCTTCCCTCTGTGGAGGCTGCATCTACCATGTGGATCAGTACACGGGTACGCTCTATGTGACGCAAAAACTCGTGGCCAAGTCCAACTCCTTCCGATGCACCCTCAATAAGTCCGGGAATATCTGCCATAACAAAACCATCTGTGCCCGGCAGATCTACTACTCCCAGATGAGGATTTAAAGTAGTAAAGTGATAGTTGGCAATTTCCGGTTTTGCATTGGTAACCCGTGATAATAAGGTGGATTTTCCTACATTTGGGAATCCGACTAATCCTACATCTGCAATTACTTTTAACTCCAGAATGACTTCCAGTTCAATACCTGGTTTGCCCGGCTGGGCATATTTTGGAACCTGCATGGTAGGGGTGGCGTAATGCTGGTTTCCTTTTCCGCCGTTGCCTCCTTTTAAAACAACTTCCCTCTGGTTTTCGTAAGACATATCGGTAATAACCTGTCCGGTAGATGCTTCTTTTACAATGGTGCCGGCCGGTACTTTGATGATCATGTCTTTTCCGTCTGCTCCGTGGCAGCGTCTTTTTCCGCCGGGTTCACCATTGCCTGCAAAGTATTTACGGACATGACGGAATTCATTCAGAGTGTTGACGCCTGGGTCTACCTGGAAGATCAGGTCACCGCCACGGCCGCCGTCTCCACCATCCGGGCCGCCGTTAGCTACATATTTTTCCCGC
>HF998354.1:44242-50443 GCA_000433735.1 Clostridium sp. CAG:167 | reverse complement strand
AACTTACATGGCCGTCTCCGCCGTTTCCGGATCGTATAAGAATTTTTGCGCGATCTGCAAACATAATTTCATACCTTTCTATGATATACAAAAGGGCTGCACATAAACCTGCGCAGCCCAGACTCATTTCGAATCATTAAATCCAAATTATTTGTCTTCTACTGGATATACGGAAGCCTGTTTCTTATCTCTTCCTTTTCTCTCGAAACGAAGAACACCGTCTACCAAAGCATACAATGTATCGTCTCCACCTTTACCAACATTTACACCTGGGTGGATTTTTGTTCCACGCTGTCTGTAAAGGATATTTCCAGCCAAAACAAACTGTCCATCAGCTCTTTTTGCGCCTAATCTCTTAGACTCAGAATCTCTACCATTCTTAGTAGAACCCATTCCTTTTTTATGAGCGAAAAACTGAAGGTTCAATTTCATCATGGTCTTTTCCTCCTAACGATTAATAATGCGGACATATTGCGAATGTTCCAGGGCTATTTCGGAAACTCCCAGATACCAGGAATCCAAAAGGATCCGGCATGGGAATGAGGGATTCTTTTTTAGGAAAAAACATATCTTCCCAGTATTCTCATCACTCTGTGTAACGAAAATGTCTTCCGTAAACTTTTCAATCGAATTAATACAATTGATCGTCAATACGGAAATGGCGGCACAGACAATATCCTTGCCGTATTCATCACTTCCTGCGTGGCCCTTTACCTCAAAACCAATAATGTCACTGTTCTGCTTTTTAACTTCAATCCTGATCATATAAGTACTACTTAAGCATTGATCTTTTCAATCTTTACCTGAGTAAATGGCTGTCTATGACCATTCTTTTTGTGGTATCCGGTTTTTCTTTTATATCTGTAAACAATAACTTTCTTGGCTTTACCTTCTGCTACAACAGTAGCTTTTACAGATGCGCCTTCAACGGTTGGAGTTCCAACTTTCACATCTTTGTCGCCAACTAAAAGTACCTGGTCAAAAGTAACCTCGGAACCAGCTTCTGCACCAAGTTTCTCAACTTTGATCACATCGCCTTCCTGAACTTTGTACTGTTTACCACCGGTTGCTATAATTGCGTACATATAGCACCTCCTATAAATTTACTCGCCAACTGTGGTGCCTGCCTTAAGGGCAGAACTATAACCTCGTTGTGCGGCATACGAGTGTATTCTATCATCATGAATTTGGTTTTGTCAAGTATTTTATTCTGTTTGAATAAAAGTTTTTAAGCGGATGTCCGGATTATTTGTTTTTGAGTAGAATTTTTCCCTGATCCGTTCTACAATGACAGGTATATAATCTTTGCTGGCATTGGTCAGAAGAATATCATATCGTCCCGGTTTAGATATTGTAAAAATATCCACATTCCGGATGGAAGTTTTAATAGCATCCTGCAAATGAGCAAGACAGGATGGATCCGGAACAGCATCTTCTTCTTTTTCTTCTACGGTCAGAGTCAGTAAAACCACCTGAAACTGGTTAGGATATTGTCCTTCAATCTGTTTGATAAACCGATAGAGTTCCTGAAAAATAGCGGCATCCACACAGATAGCCCCCGGATGATTTTGGTTGTTTTTAAAAAAATCAGCGGAGAAATCTCCAGTGGTACACTGAAAAAATTGTTGAAGTTTGTCCGACCAGTCCGTCAGATGGTTTTCATCTTCTGTGTTTGAAATAAGATATGGCTCCTTCTCCATAGTGATCCCCCTTCCATATTTATTCCTGTTTTAAACATTCCGGTAGGGACAAATGAGTCTTTCTCCTTGTCAGTTCAACAAGCCCCAGTTTGGTAATATCAATGAAAGTACACTGGGTTGGATCCTGTTCCAGTTCTTTTTTAAAGTTGTATATAAGAGATTTAATATGCTCTTCCTCTTCCATATCAATGAAGTCAATCAGGATCATGCCAGACAGATTTCGCAGGCGTATCTGTCTGGCAGCTTCCCTGGCAGCTTCCAGATTTACTTTATAAAAGGTTGTTTCTTTGTTCCTTTTTCCCTGAATGGCTTTACCTGTGTTTACATCTATAACAGTCAGTGCTTCTGTTGGCTCAATAATAAGTGTCCCTCCACTTTTAAGCCATACCTTTTTTGACAGTGCTTTTTCTATGGTACTGCTTAATGAATAAAGGTGATCCAGCGAGTAAGATGTATCCTGATATAGTATTACTTCGGGATATTCTTCCGAAAGAACCTTATATACACCGGGATTATCCGTAAGAATAGATACCCTTCTTTCAATCGGGATATTTCTTATAAATCTCAGGTAAAAAGGAACGGCTTCCTGCAGCAGCGCCGGTGCTTTGGTATAATTTGCTTTGTCATAAATTTGCTGTAGTACCTTAACAGACCGCAGAATTTCCTCTTTTACGGTATCGGCTGGCAGTTCTGCTGCATTGGTGCGGAAAACAAGGTGCATGAAATCCGGCAGACAGGTATCTGCCAGACGAATTAAAGTATCCCGGATGGATTCGTCGGTTATCTTTTTTGAAATTCCTACACCTTTTCGCCCGCCGGTTACGACACTGCAGCGTCCAACCAGTTCCGGATGACAAGTTAATACAGCCTGTTTTGTTTTTACAGCTGCTTTTTTTATCTGCACGATCTTTTCCTGACCACACCGGACGTTTTTTAATTCTTCCTTTGTCAAAGGAAGGTAACCGGTTTCATCTTTGGAAATCCTTACAAAGGCAGCTTGAATGTTTGGTATGATATTTTCTACCCGGCCGGTAAAAATATCTCCTACAGATCCGCTATGTTCTTTTTTTGAATCTGAAAATACCACATCATACAGCTTCCCGTTTTCCAGATAGCAGCAGCATAGCCGGTCTTTTACTGTGGTAATAACAATCTGGTCTTTTTTCTCCATGCTATTCTTTTCCCCCCATGGCAACAGCCCAGCGCATTTTTGTTGAACGGGCCCGGCCGTTTTCCCTACATTCTCTGGCACTTGGACGGATTACATCTTTGGAGACTTCTTTATAATATATGCCAAGTCCTGCGCGAAAAGCTTTTTTTACCATACGGTCCTCACCGGAGTGAAAGGTCAGGACTGCCGCCTTGCCGCCCGGATTCAAAACGAAAGGAAGTTTCTGTAAAAAGGCATCTAATACTTCAAATTCACTGTTAACATCAATGCGGATGGCTTGAAAAACACGCTGGCAGGTTTTTTTCAGTATGGCTTTCTTCTCTTCTTCTTTTTCTCCTTTTAAAATAGGAGAAACGGTTTCTTCAATTATTTGTTTCAGACAGGTTGTAGTATCAATTGATTTACCAAAATGAGACTGTTTATAAATAGCAGCTGCCAAAGAAACGGCATAAGGTTCATCGGCATTTTCTACTAACATGCCGCATATCTCATCTTCGGACAGTTCACTCAGGCGCTTCGAAGCCGGTGTGCCTATTTGTGGGTTCAGGCGAAGATCCAGAGGGCCATCCTGTTTGTAGGAAAAACCCCGCTCCGGATTATCAATCTGCATTGAAGAAACACCGAGATCTGCTAACACAAAATCAAATTTTCCAAACTCTTCTGCTACCTTATCAATGTTAGCAAAGTTTGTCCGGTGGCAGATAAATACATCTTCTCCGTATCCGGCCTTTCTCAGTCGTTCTTCTGTTTTTACGGATTCTATAGGGTCAATATCCAGGCCGATGATCCGGCCGGTTCCCTGCAGTGCTTCCAGCATACGCCGTGTGTGTCCTCCATACCCCAGGGTGGCATCTAATCCCTGCATACCTGGCTCAATGGCAAGAAAATCAAGGATTTCCCGGACCATGATAGAGCGGTGCATACCGGCAGGGGTGCTGCCTTTAGCTATAACTTTTTCAATGGTATCTTTGTATTTTTCCGGGTTATGTTCTTTATATTTTTCTTCATAGCGTCTCGGGTGAGTTCCTTTGTAACGCACTCTCCGCTTATGTGGTTTTTCGTCCATATGATGGTACTCCTTTCAAAACATATGATGGTACTCCTTTAAAAAAGGTAACAGCCTGAAACGAGACTGTTAAAATTATGTACATTATATCATTTTGCCGGGAATCTGGCAAATATGAAAGTTTATATGGATTTTTAAAATATAAAGTGTTATATTATATTCAATCGGTTAATAACGAAATTATATTGATTATTTTGGGAGGAAATTATGCTTGGATTAAAGACTGTAGCCGGCGAGGGACTTCATATTATTATTGTTGGCTGCGGAAAAGTTGGTTCTGCCCTGACAGAGCAGTTAAGCAAAGAGGGACACGACATTACGGTTGTGGACCAGGATGTATCAAAGGTGGCAGAATTGACAAATCTTTACGACGTTATGGGAATCACCGGAAACGGAGCCAGCTATAATGTACAGATGGAAGCAGGTATTGAAAATTGTGATCTGATCATAGCGGTAACGGATTCCGATGAGTTAAATCTTCTTTGTTGTACGGTGGCAAAAAAGGCCGGTGACTGTGCAGCCGTTGCAAGAGTCCGCACGCCGGATTACAGCAGGGATATTACCTATCTTAGGGAAAAACTGGGACTGACGATGATTATTAATCCGGATTTGGAGGCTGCCAGGGAGACTGCAAGAATTTTGTATCTGCCTACAGCACTGGAAGTCAATTCCTTTGCCCACGGACAGACAGAAATGGTAAAATTCAAATTGCCTGCCGGCAATATCCTGGTAGGAAAGTCAGTTATGGAATTAGGCAGGGATATTTGCTCCGATATTTTGATCTGTGTGATCCAGCGAGGGGATGAAATTTATATACCTGACGGTTCTTTTGTTATGGAAGAAGGCGATATTATTTCTTTTGTGGCCTCCAGATCCCATATCCGTGGTTTCCTGAAAAATATAGGATTCAAAACAAAACAGGTTAAAAATACTATGATCGTAGGGGGGGGAAAATCAGCTTACTATCTGGCAGAAAATCTGATCAATATGGGCATTGATGTTAAGCTTATTGAGAAAGACCGGAAAAGGTGTG
Source organism: Clostridium sp. CAG:167 (assembly GCA_000433735.1). Taxonomy (GTDB): domain Bacteria; phylum Bacillota; class Clostridia; order Lachnospirales; family Lachnospiraceae; genus Eubacterium_F. The sequence goes on along the minus strand of HF998354.1, from coordinate 45,473 downwards.
ATGAACTGAGTATACTCCTGCCTAAGGCGATCATTATAAATGGTGACGGAACTGATCAGGAGTTATTGATGGAGGAAGGTATTGAACGGGCCGAGTCGTTTGTCCCTCTTACCGGTATTGATGAGGAGAATATTATGCTGAATCTTTTTGCCAAACAAGTATCAGAGGCAAAAGTGATTACAAAGATCAACCGCATGACATTTAAAAATGTAATCGGGAAACTGGATCTAGGCAGTGTGATCTACCCAAGGATCATTACTTCTGAGGCAATCATTGCTTATGTCCGGGCCAAAAACAATTCGCAAAACAGCAATATCGAGACTTTGTACCACATGTTTGATTCACGGGTGGAAGCCATTGAAGTTCGTGTAGATGAAGCCAGTGCCGTTACTTCTAAAACATTGTCTGAGTTGAGATTAAAGAAGAATCTTCTTGTATGCAGTATTTACCGGAGGGGAAAAGTGATCATACCAAGTGGTCAGGATCAGATTAATCTGGGAGATACCGTCATTGTTGTAACAACACACAAGAGATTTAATGATATCAAAGATATTTTGGAAAAATAGTCCGGAGGCAGGAAGAAAGAATGAATCGATCGATTATCAGATATTTATTGGGACAGGTTCTCAAAATTGAGGCCATGTTGCTGTTGCTGCCATGTATTATGGCGGTGGTCTATCAGGAAAAAGAAGGGTTTGCTTATTTGATCACAGCAGGAGTTTGTGGGATCGTGGGTGGTCTTGTCACAATCCGCAAACCAAAGAATACAGTTTTTTATTTGAAAGAAGGCTGTGTGACAACGGCGCTTAGTTGGATCTGTCTCAGTTTTTTTGGCGCACTTCCTTTTTTGATCAGCGGGGAAATCCCATCTGTGACCAATGCATTGTTTGAAACAGTTTCCGGTTTTACCACAACAGGAGCCAGTATCTTATCGGATGTGGAAGCGCTCTCCCACTGTTCTAATTTTTGGAGATGTTTTACACATTGGATCGGTGGTATGGGAGTATTGGTATTCCTACTTGCCATCATTCCGTTGAGCGGTGGCTCCAACTTTAATCTTATGCGGGCGGAAAGTCCGGGACCTTCAGTCGGTAAACTGGTGCCAAAGATCCGGACGACAGCCAGACTGTTGTATTTGATCTATCTGGCACTTACCGTCATGGAATTTGTATTTCTGGTAGCAGGCAGAATGCCTGTGTATGATGCGATCTGCACCAGTATAGGAACTGCC
>HF998354.1:42069-44206 GCA_000433735.1 Clostridium sp. CAG:167 | reverse complement strand
TGGCATCAAAGCCGACAGTATGGGCGGATATTCTGCTTATATCCAGTGGGTTGTAACTATCTTTATGATTTTGTTTGGTGTTAATTTCAATGCTTATTATTTCATTTTATACAAGAAGGTAAAAAAGGCATTGAAACTGGAAGAAGTCCGGTATTATTTTCTGATCATCCTTGTTGCTACAGGAATCATATTTATGAATCTTCTTCAGACTTCTATGGGAATCTGGGATTCTCTGCGCCATGCGGCCTTCCAGGTAGCAACCATCATTACAACAACAGGATATTCAACTGTGGATTTCAATGCCTGGTGTCAGACAAGTAAAACGGTATTAGTCTTATTGATGTTTGTAGGGGCCTGTGCCGGCAGTACCGGCGGCGGAATCAAAGTATCCCGTTTTGTTATATTGATCAAGACAGTGGGAAAAGAACTGCAGTCTTACATTCATCCCAAGAGTATCAAAAAGATCAACATTGATAAGAAGCCGGTAGAACACGATGTAGTACGGGCTACGAATGTTTACTTTATTACTTTTGTGATCTTGTTTGTAGCCTCTGTATTTCTTATTTCTTTTGAGGATAAGGATCTGGTCACAAATTTTACAGCAGTGGCAGCTACCATCAATAATATTGGTCCGGGACTGGATCTGGTGGGACCGACGCAGAATTTCGACTGCTTTAGTGCACCTTCTAAGTATGTTCTGATTTTTGATATGTTAGCAGGACGTCTGGAATTGTTCCCACTTCTGATCTTGTTCCATCCGGTTATGCTGAGACAGTTTTTTATACGGAAAAAGAAGACAAATAAGAAATAATGAAAAGAGAACCATCTGCCGGGAGGTAAATTCCCAAACAGATGGTTCTCTTCTATTTTTCTTTAAAATGCATTTGTAGTCTGTGGATCTGATATGCATAAGGTGATACATCATGGTGGCAATAACGGAAAAAATCACTTATTACAAGATCTGGTTTTAAATTCACATCACTTCCACTTGTTAATTTCATAAAGATGGCATTTCCTTTGTACTGACAGTGTAAAGGTGGAAATTTTTGATTTGTTTTTTCTTCAAAATCTTCCAGGGATACAACACTGCTTGCAAGGATCAATGGTTTGATGTCTATTTCTTTTTCGGATTTTTTTGTCCTTTTTATAACAGAAATCACCGGCTGGTTTAAGTAGTTTTCCCATAAACCGGTATAATCTTCAGGAAATACCTGCGGTTCTTTTTCCACGATCATATAGTCGCATGCATTCAGCAGTGCCATGGAATTTTTGAATGTATCCGGCATGATTTCAATCTCTGTAATGAAAATCTCGTCTGTCATAAACTGGTTGATATAATCCTTTAATTCATCCAGGGAAAGCTCCGGAAGGGAGTTAAATTCTACATCAATATATTCTCCGTCACTGGTAATTCCCACACCTAACGGCGAGGCAAAACTCATTAACTGGTGGGGGCTGTATCCCTGGGAATATGCTACATCCAGTCTGGCCCGCCGCAGTGCTTTCTGGAAAAAGCGCATGCAGTCTAAGTGGCCGATAAATTTGACAGTTCCAGTTTTAGTAAATCGCATTCGTGTTTTCATTCTTATCTTTCCTCCATACAGACTCCGGTCTGGAATTTGGCAGCACCGCAGCCGGCACAGTTCATACGGCAGTTAGGTGTCACTTCTTCTTTTTTTGATTTTTCATACTCTCTCCGCAAAAACTTCTTCGATACACCGATGTCAATGATGTCCCACGGGAAGATCTCATCTTCTCCCCGTTCTCTGTAATTATAAAAGTTTTTATCAACCTTACATTCGGTCATGATCTCTTCCCAGACATCCGGTTTGAAAAAATCAGTCCAGGCATCAAAAATACAGCCTCTTTTATATGCCTTTAAAATCACATTCGACAGACGACGGTCACCTCTGGCAAAAATTCCCTCCAGCTCTGAAGTGACAGCATCATGACAGATATAGCGGAGAGAACGCTGGTTGATCTGGCTTCGTACCTGCCTTGTAAGAAACTTTCGTTTTTCCTCAAAATAGGAAGCAGTTCCCATAGGACTCCATTGGAAAGGAGTGAATGGCTTTGGTACAAAGAAGGAAGTGCTGGCAGTGATTTCCGGTCTTCCATGACGCTATTCTTGTTGTAA
>HF998354.1:10877-42051 GCA_000433735.1 Clostridium sp. CAG:167 | reverse complement strand
TAATTCAAAATAAGTTGCGGCAATTTTATTGGCAAGTTCTGCAATGGCAGCAATATCCTCATCGGTTTCTCCGGGCAGTCCCAGCATAAAATAAAGTTTGACGCGGTTCCATCCTCCCTGGAATGCTTCCCAGGCACCCTTTAGGATATCCTCTTCGGTCAGACCTTTATTGATCACATTACGCATTCTCTGAGAGCCGGCTTCCGGAGCAAAGGTTAAACTGCTTTTTCGTATATCCTGTACTTTACTCATGACATCCAGAGAAAAGGCGTCAATGCGCAGAGACGGCAGGGCTATATTTAGTTTGCGCTGTTTACACTCATCGATCAAAAAATACACCAGCTGGGAAAGCTCTTCGTAATCACTGGAACTTAAGGAACTGAGGGTAATCTCCTCATAGCCGGTGTTTTCCAGCATTTCCAACGCTTTTTGCTTTAAAAATTCCAGATCTCTGGGACGGATTGGCCGGTAGATCATTCCTGCCTGACAGAAACGGCATCCCCTTATACAGCCACGCTGGATCTCTAAAACGACTCTGTCTTGTGTGGCACGAATATACGGAACCAGTGGCTTAGATGGATAATAAGTGTGGCTCAGGTCTTTTACAACCTGTTTCTTTACTTTGGAAGGAACTCCCTCTTCCAGAGGCTTCATAGAAGCAATGGTACCGTCCGGATGGTAGGATACAGCATAGAGAGACGGAACATAAATGCCTTCAATAGCAGCCGCTTTTTTCAGAAACTCCCGGCGGCTGTCACCATTTTTTCGTGATTCCTTGTAGACATCCAGAAGATCTCTGTAGACAGTTTCTCCCTCTCCAATGTAAAAAAGGTCAAAAAAGTCAGCAATAGGTTCCGGATTATAAGTACATGGTCCGCCCCCGATGACCAGAGGAACATCCCAGGTGCGGTCTTTTGCCAAAAGAGGAATTTGGGACAGATCCAGGATCTGAAGAATATTGGTATAACACATCTCGTATTGGATGGTAATACCAAGGAAATCAAAATTCCTGATTGGCTGCTGGCTCTCTAAGGCAAACAAAGGGATTTTTTTATCCCGTAAAATTTTGTCCAGATCCGGCCAGGGGGAATAAACCCGTTCGCAGTATGTATCTTCCCATTGGTTAAACATATCATATAAAATCTGTATGCCCAGGTGAGACATACCAATCTCATATACATCCGGGAAGCACATACAGAAGCGTACATCTACCTTTTGCCAGTCTTTTTTTACCATATTGATTTCGTTTCCTATATAGCGGGCAGGTTTTTCTACCTGCATTAATATATCATCGGATAAAGCTAATGTTCTCAATTGATTTCCTCATTTCTTTTTTGCTAATGTGATATATTATTATACCAAAGTTTTTCAGGATGGTCCAGCAGGCTTTATAATTATCTTGATTCAACACTATGAATATGATAAGATAATTTCTAGATTACATCATGAATGTGACAGAATTAGATAAAGGGGGAACTCCAATATGGCTTGGTGTCCAAAATGTAGAAACGAATATGTTGAAGGGGTTACGGTCTGCGCAGACTGTCAGGTGCCTTTAGTGGATGAATTACCGGAAGAAACACCGTTTGATGATAAGGTTCTTCTTGGTACACTGGATTCGGCAGAAGAAGCATTGAAAGTGGCTAAATTTTTGAATTTTAAAGGAATAAACAGTGCCTTTGCCGTAGCAGATCAGAATGAGACAGAATTTCCGGTATATGTAGATGAGGTTGAAAAAGTAGATGCCAGGATGGCTCTTAGTCAGCTTTTAAAAGAACAGACAGAGGATCAGCCTCTTGCGGCGCTTGTTCCTGAAATTACCAATGAGCTGCAGGAATTAGATGAGGAAGAGGCAGAGCAGATGTTCTCCGATCTTAGAACGGATCAGAGTTCTGTATATGTAAAGAAAAAAGACAAATATGACGATCTCCTATTCAGTGGTCTGTCATTTATTATTTTCAGTGTGATCGGCGGCGTTGTTCTGCTGTTAAACCAGATTGGTGTTTTTTCATTCTTCAACCTGTATTCCACGGTAGTGATGAGTGTAGTATTTGTTATTTTTCTTGGAATCGGTATCACTTCACTGGTTCGTGCCAGAAGGACAAAAGCCCTTGTAACACAGGAACACGAGTTATCAGATGAAGTTATAACATGGATTGAAGAAAACATCACCAATGATCTGATCAACAGTTACTTTGATCCGGAGGATTCAGAGGAAAATAATTACTTTACGGTACACTCCAGACTTTGTGAGATCGTCAGTGAGAATTTTCCGTTCTTCCCAAAAGAATATATTGATGAGCTGATGGATGAACGGTACAATGCGTTCTGTGAAGGAAACGGATCAGAACAGGAATAATAAAAAAGCAAGGAGACAAAACTCCTTGCTTTTTTATATCTTCTCTTTGAACATAAGGATAAATCCAATGGTTAAAAGCACAGCACAACTCCATATGGCAGAAATGCCGATATAGCGAGATGCCACACCGCCTAAGCCGGCCCCCAGTGCAAAGACCAGGATAATGCCATAATAGTGTATCATTTTAATAAATTGGTCTTTGTTTTTACTTCTGAGATAAACGGACAAAGCCTCTGTCCCACTGCGCAAATTACCAATACACATAGTACTGGCATATCCGTATCCATTGATCTTCCGGAAAGCCTGTACCTGCATGGAACAGGAAAAGGATACGAGCATAGTGGCGATCATATTATATGTGGTGGGAATAAATCCTACCATTAGCAGGATCAGTATTTCCCAGAGAACCACAATCTGACGCCAGTGAAAACGACGGGAATTTTGAAAATGTTGGTGAAGCCTGTCTGCTACAAAAACTCCGCCGGCAAAGGCCAGAATAGGAAACAAATACTGTAAAGCAACAGCAAAATCTCCCGTCATAAAATGTTGGCTCATAAGCACAACATTTCCGGTCTGTGCATTGGAAAAAACCTTATCTCTCACATTATATGTGTAGGCATCCTGAAACCCTCCTGAGAGTGCCAGCAACGCTCCTAATATAAAGGTTTCCGATGTCTGCTTTTGTTTCTTGCGGCTCATTAGAAAAGTCCTGTAATAACTCCGTTATCATTTACATCAATGCCCTCTGCTGCTGGTTTTTTTGGCAGACCCGGCATTGTCATGACAGTGCCGGTTATGGCAACTACAAATCCTGCTCCGGCAGAAACATATACTTCACGGATGTGTATTGTAAAGTTTTCCGGTCTTCCTAATAAGGTCTTGTCATCAGACAAAGAATACTGATTCTTGGCCATACATACAGGCATCTGGCCAAAGCCAAGGGACTCAATCTGGGCGATCTGTTTGGAAGCAGAAGGTTCAAATACAACATCTGCTGCACCATAAATTTCTTTTGCAATGACTGTAATCTTCTCTTTAATGGAAAGATCTGTATCATACAATGGTTTAAAGTGGCTTTCTTTTTCGTCAATAGTCTGAATTACCTTTTCAGCCAGCTCGATACCGCCTTTTCCACCGTGTTCCCATACCTGGCTGAGAGCAAATTCACAGCCATGATCCTCACAGAACTGTTTTACATAATTTAACTCGGCCTGTGTATCTGATACGAACTGATTCAGTGTAACCACACAAGGAACACCAAATTTCGCTACATTTTCAATGTGTTTTTCCAGGTTAACAATGCCTTTTTTCAGGGCATCCAGATTCTCTTTGGAAAGATCTTCTTTTGCTACACCGCCATTGTATTTAAGGGCCCGGACGGTGGCAACCAGTACAACAGCATCCGGATGAAGTCCTGCCATACGGCATTTTATATCAAAGAATTTTTCAGCACCAAGATCGGCACCAAAACCTGCTTCTGTAATCGCATAATCAGCCAGTTTCAAAGCTGTTTTGGTAGCACGGACACTGTTACATCCGTGAGCAATATTAGCAAATGGACCTCCGTGGACCAGTGCAGGTGTGTGTTCCAGCGTCTGGATGATGTTAGGCTTTATGGCATCTTTTAATAATGCTGTCATAGCACCTACCGCATTCAAATCCAGGGCGGTAACCGGTTTACCATCATAAGTATAGGCAACAATGATCTTGCCAAGACGGCACTTAAGATCTTTAATGTCATCTGCCAGACAAAGGATTGCCATGATCTCAGAAGCAACGGTAATGATAAAGTGGTCTTCTCTTGTAACTCCATCTACTTTGCGTCCCAGACCAACGGTAATATTTCTAAGTACACGGTCATTCATATCTACACAACGCTTCCATACGATCTGTTTCGGATCAATGTTAAGAGCATTTCCCTGCTGCAAATGGTTGTCTAACATAGCAGCCAGCAGATTGTTAGCGGATGTGATAGCATGGAAATCTCCGGTGAAATGAAGATTTAATTCGTCCATTGGTACAACCTGGGCATAACCACCGCCGGCAGCACCACCCTTCATACCAAAGCATGGTCCAAGGGATGGTTCACGCAGTGCAATGACTGCTTTTTTGCCAAGGTGATCCATAGCCTGTCCCAGACCAACGGTAGTGGTGGTCTTGCCCTCTCCGGCCGGAGTCGGGTTAATGGCTGTTACCAGGATCAGTTTTCCATCGGGACGGTCTTTGATCTTGCCCCACAGGTCATCAGAAATTTTGGCTTTATACTTACCGTAAAGATCAATATCGTCTTCTTCAATGTCTACTTTTTTTATAACATCTTTAATTGGTTCCAGAACTGCCTCCATAGCAATCTCAATATCTGATTTCATAGAAATCCTCCTTATCTGGTTTGTCAGTTACTATCTATTATACATAGTATGACTTTTTATTGCAAGATTTTCTCCTTTATATATGTAAAATATCGTTCTAAAAGATGACAGTCCGGCATGCACTGATATAGCATCCTGGCTCCTGCCACATCTTCTATTTCACTTAAGATAAATTCGTCTTTTTCGTTGATTATAAAATCAATGCCGGCCAGTCCAAAGTCAAACAGGGAAATAACTGATTCTGTTAATTGTTTTTCTTTTTTGGAAAGGGTGCGCAAAGATACACTGCCTCCCAGACTGAAATTGGAACGAAAATCATCTCTGGCTGTCCGCTCAACGGCGGCTATGATTTCTTTCCCGATCACATAAACACGAACATCTTTTCCGGGCCCTTTTATGAAGGGCTGAAGGATGAAATCACTGCCATTGAGGCCGTTTTTTATCTCAGAAAAAGATTCTTCTGTTTTAAAAACCTGAGTGCCACCATGACCGGCGATAGCTTTCAGTACATGTGCCGGGTGACTTTTTAACAGGGTTTGTGACAATTCATGGTTTTTGTAAAAATGACTTTCAACCATAGGAACATCCGGACAGTGGGACTTTATATAAGTCCATGTCTGGTATTTATCATTGCAGATAGCAGCAATATGGCTGTTATTAAAAATGGGGATTTTATTTGATTCTAACTGTCTGGAGAGTTCCGGGCAAATAGTGCGGATCAGTGCAAAATCCGGCTTTGGTGTAAGTGACAGATCGTCCGGAATGGAATCTGTCAGTTTTAACTCAAATTCGATTCCCATGGAATGGCCGATGGTTTTATGCATTTCTATATAAGAAGCATTTCTTTTGGCTCCCTGTCTGTCATAGACAAGCCAGGCATGCAGTAGATTCATGCTATTTACCTCTCTATCTTTTTTAAAATATATTCCAGTATTTTATCTGCGGTATTGATATGGGTACAGTCCAGCAAGTTTTTAAAATGTGCATTGGAATTTATTTCACAGATCACAGGTTTCTCATCATTGCCAAACAAGAGATCCACACCGGCAAAATCACCCTCCAGCGCCTGAACCGCCCGAAGGGCCAGTTCACACTGCTCTGTGGTAGGTACATATTGTTCCATTCGGCCGCCGGATGAAATATTGGCGCGAAAATCGGTATCAGAAATCCGTTTCATACAGCTGACTACTTCCTGACCTACTACCTGGAGTCTCAGATCTCTTCCGTAACTGGACTGGATGTATTCCTGAAACAATATTTCTGTAGTTGTTATTTTATTAATCTGATCCATAAGGTCCTCATAAGAACGAATCATATAAACCTGTTGTCCAAAAGAACCATATCCTTCTTTCAGTATAAACGGAAAGGACAACTGTTCCAGGATAGATTCTACAAAAGACAGATTTGTAAAGGAAGTTTTGTCATAAGTCATAGGGGCCAGAATGGTTTTAGGAACAGGAAGCCCTTCTTTGGCGAGCGCAAGGAAGGTTTTTCGTTTGTCATCACAGATGCGGATAAACTGAGAAGAATTAAACACAGGAATGTTCAGATCTTCCAGATATCTGGCAAGTAATATATCCTTGTCCCAGAAAATCACAAAATCCGGTTTTGTTCTTACCGGGGTGCCGGGAAGAAGCTTGGTGTTTGGAATCTCCTTCAGTTTTATCCCATGCGTGGATGCTGACAGCATAAATAAATCCGTCAGTTCCTGAAATTTTTTGGTTCTTAAAAAACCGTTGGTTATCAGCCATCCTGTCATCAGCCATTTTCCTCCAGATAATTTTCAAATTGTTCTTTGCTCATAAGGATCGTGCGGGCTTTGGTTCCCTCATCACCGCTTACCACACCGGCATCTGCCAGCTGATCCATAATACGGGCAGCACGGTTAAATCCAATGCGGAACATTCGCTGCAGCAGCCCGATGGATGCTTTATCTTTTTCAATAATAAACATTCCCGCTTCCACAAAAAGTTCGTCCCGGTCAGGCTGGCCGTCGCCAGGTGTATTTCCGCCTGCAGTCCCAGGTGCCGGAGCTGACTCTATGTGGGCGGTCACTTCAGAATTATAGGAAGGTCCATCACTATTCTTTTTAAGGAAGGATACTACTCCATCCCGCTCTTCATCTGACACGAAAGCACCCTGGACACGGATGGGATTTGGCAGATTCTGAGGTGCAAACAGCATATCACCGTTTCCCAAAAGTTTTTCAGCTCCTACCGAATCAATGATGGTTCGGGAATCAACGCCGGAGGAAACAGACAAAGCAATCCTGGATGGAATATTTGCTTTGATCAGTCCTGTGATAACATTGACAGATGGTCGCTGAGTAGCTAATACCAGATGAATACCGGCAGCTCGTGCCAACTGGGCAAGACGACATACGGCATCTTCCACCTCACCGGGAGCAACCATCATAAGGTCTGCAAATTCATCTACGATAATAATGATCTGCGGCATTTTCTGAAAGGCCGGATCGTCGGTTTTTCCGGCTTTTTCAATCCGGGCATTGTAGGAAAAAATATCTCGTACGCCGGTTTCTGCAAATTTCTGGTATCGTCCGGTCATTTCTGCTACTGCCCATCCGAGGGCGGCCGACGCCTTTTTAGGATCCTTAACGACCGGGATCATCAGATGAGGAATATCTTCGTATGCTGTTAATTCTACCATTTTAGGATCTACCATGATCATTTTAACTTCATTCGGATCTGCCTTATAAATAATACTCATAATAAGGGTATTGATCAAAACAGATTTACCGGATCCGGTAGCTCCGGCAATAAGAAGATGTGGCATTTTGGCAATATCGGTTACAATAGTTTTTCCACTGATGTCTTTTCCCACGGCAAAAGTCACTTTTGACTTTGCTTTTATGAACTCATCGCTTTCCAGAAGTTCTCTCAAAGTGATCATAGTCCGCTGTGGGTTTGGAACCTCAATTCCAACTGCGGATTTTCCAGGGATCGGGGCCTCAATACGAATATCCGATGCTGCCAGGCTTAGTTTAATATCATCGGCCAGACTGGTGATCTTGCTTACCTTCACACCCTGATCCGGGATCAGTTCATAGCGGGTTACACTTGGTCCCAGGCTGATGTCACCTAACTGGACACCTACACCAAAACTTTGTAAGGTAGACTGTAATTTCAGCGCCGTCTCTTTTAATACCTGATTGCCGATGCCCTTTCCGGTGTGCGCCGGCCGGTTCAGAAGACTAAGAGGTGGAAAGCGATATGGTACCTCCGAAAGAGCGGCCTTATCTAACTGCTTATGAATGGCTTTCTCTTCCTTCTTTTCCTGTTTTGGTTCAACCGTAGGTGAGGTCTCTTTTTTTGAGGCCTTTTTCGCTGGTTTTGGTTTCTCGCTGCCGAACTTATCATCTAATTCTTTTTCATAAATAGGCTGGGAAGATTCAGCGGTTTCATTTCCCCTTATGATATGGATATCTTGTACCGGGTCCGTTTTTTTCTCTTCGGCCGCCGGCTGCTTTTCCGGAAAGGGTTCCGTATCAGGAAGGACCTCTGCCATCTTGGCATTTTTCTTTGTTCTCCTTTTTTTTGCGGGAGAAGAGGTTCCTTCTTGGGATGTCGTATCTTCTTTTTCAAATTTATATGTATTCATTGTCTGAGCATGATTTCTGACTGGTGGCTCCGGCTCATATTCGTAAAACTTTTCTCTTTGTTTATGGGTTTTTTGTTCAGAGTATAAAGATCCCAGGGCAGACAGAATCTGTTTTCCGGAAATCAGCATGGTAAACAATAAAAGTGCTGCCAGAATAATGATAGCTGAACCGGCTCGACCGATTCCTTTTGCCAGTTCAAAAGACAAAAGGCCGCCCATAAAGCCACCGCCGCCCTGAGTGGCTGCACACACACTGTAAATATCCCATACTTCCGATACATCATAGTTTACAACCCATTGGAATGCCCCGCAAAGACTCCAGTAAAATCCCAGGGACAGCCATATTTTTCGGCGCAGCATTTGATTTTTAGGGTTTGCGATGTATAATCCACAGGCTACTACCATGTAAACTGGGAAAATATATGCTAACGCTCCAAACAGTCCAAATAATAAAGCACTCAGATACTCTCCCAGTATGCCACAAGCATGGAACACGCTGAGAAGACACAAAATACCAAATACAACAATGCCCAATAACAAAATATCTTTTGCTAATGGATTTTGCTTGGATTGTTTTTTCTTCCCTTTGTTTTTATAGGTTGTTTTTTTTGATCTTGCAGCCATAATTACTCCTCTTTCATCACAAATGTAAACTATATTATACTAGCATTTCCGTTAATTTGTCAATGGCATCCCAAAGGCTGCCAGTAGCACAGATTAAGCCTTTTTTTACTGCTTCTTCGCCTACCAGAATGGTTCCCAGATCCTTTGGGATCATAGTTGTTTCATTCATCATTTTTTTCAGGGAATCACGGGAAGCATTGGTATGAGTTTCGATGAAGGAGAGAATTCTGTTCTGGATCTGCTCAAACTGACAGGCAGTCTGGGAGGAAGCAAGAATGGTACCTGCCATACGGACCGGATGCAGCAAGACGGTGGCGGATGGCACAATAAAAGAATAATCTACCGCTACCGCCAGAGGGACACCGATGGAATGACTGTCTCCCATTACAAGTGACACGCAGGGCTGGCGGAGAGATGCCATTGTTTCAGCCAGAGCCAGTCCACAGGACACATCACCGCCAATAGTATGGATCAAGAATAAAAATCCACGGATCTGCGGATCCATAGACAAATTTACCATTAAAGGGATCAAATGATCATACCGTGTTGTCTTGATAGAATCACCTGTATTTTCATGCCCTTCTATTTCCCCGATGATCATGATGACAGCCACCCCGTCTTTTATAAAATAACCGTTTGGTTCTACTCCACATGGTTCCATTAAAAAATACTCCTTACTATTTTTATAATAAGGAGTATTATCATATAAATCATGATTTATTCAATTTGTGGTTCAGGCATTATTACTTCCGTAAATACGGCATCCACACCGGCCATGAGACTTAACATAGAACAAAGCATCATCGGCACGGCCATAGGCGTCTTTGAATGTATCTCCCTGGAAGTTCAAAGAAATTCCTACGCTGAATGTAATCGCAGGGAAAGAAGCATTAGGTGAACTCATCTGGCGGTTAATGTTTTCCACTCTTTCTTTTACATAGGAAAGATCTTCTTCCGGAATACTTGGAATAAATACACCAAACTCATCACCACCGACACGGCCAAGAATATCATGTTCTCCAAAACTTTCCTGCAGCGTAAAGGAGATCAGGCTGAGGATCTTATCACCCATTTCGTGACCAAAGGTGTCATTGATGACTTTAAAATTATCTACATCCAACAATACAAAAGCACTGGTGTTGTCGTTGATCTCTTTCAACTTATCGTTTACCAGGCCTTCAAACGCACCACGGTTGTAGATGTTGGTCAAAGAATCGTAATCAGCACGGCGGATCAACGTCTGCTCTTTCTGCTCGATCTTTTCAAATTTCTCATTGTAAGCATCGGCCAGATATCGCAGTTCATATACACCTTCCGGCTTCAGTGTCTTCGTTGAGATGATCTGACGAACATAATGTCTCAAAACGGTAATGACCAGTTTGTAGAGCATAAATGCGATAAATACCATACCAACAATCATTACGATACAAAAAGCCTGCTGTCTTACAATGCCCATTTTCAGGTCATTCTCATTGGCTTCCAGTTTGGCATTTTCACGATTTAACACGCGGTTTAAGTACTCATTGATATCAGAGTTGATACGAGTCTTTTTGTTCTGGTAATCATTACTGTATAGAATGCTTCGGGCCAGAGCAATCAGCTGCTCGGATTTCATGCTCTGTTCCTGGGTAGAAAGTGCCATCTGACGGATTTCCTCCGGTACGACACTGTCAGTAATGTCTTTTGCCTTTACTACCAGTCTAATAATGTGGTAATCTGTGCTTTTTAATGCAATGGAGGCATCTGCCGCTTTTTTCAGATATTTTTCCTCTGTTGTGGTATCAATATCTTTTACCAGATTTTCGCGACGCTGTGACTCTACTTCTGTCACATAATTCTGAATATATGTAGCATTGCCACTCTGGACAAGCTGTTGCAGACAGTTATCCAATGTGTTTACAGATTCCTGCATCTGCTTTGCTTTGTACTGGCACTGTTTGTATTCCTGATCCGAAGTCACCAATGCATTAAACTGGCCGCTCAGCAAAATATTGGAATAAAGCATAATACCGCACATGATAATAACAAATGCAGACATAATAATGGTTACAAGTGAAATTCGTATGCCCTTTTTATTCTTTTCCATATTGTCCCTTCTCTCTCCTTTTAACTTTTACTAGATGCAGTATTTTCCCACTGGGGAAAATACCGCATAAATATTATTCTTCCGGTACATCTTTGATGCTGAAACTGATTCTGCCCATCTTGTCCTTGCCAAGGCAGATAACTTTGACCTTGTCACCCAGAGTCAGTTCATCTTCTACATGATTGATGCGGCGGTTGGCAATATTTGAAATATGAACCATGCCCTCTTTTCCCGGTGCAAATTCGATGAAAGCACCAAAATCTTTAATGCTGACAACTATTCCCTCAAGAATTTGTCCTTTCTCAAAATCAGTAGCAATAATCTGGATCAGACGGATAGCTTCGTCCATAGCCGCCTTATCGGTACCACATACAGAAACGGCCCCATCATCTGTAATATCAATCTTAACGCCGGTACGTTCGATCAACGCATTGATGGTCTTGCCGCGCTGGCCCACTACATCACCGATCTTGGCCGGATCGATCATGATCTGGCGGATCTTTGGTGCGTACTCGCTTACTTCTTCTCTTGGTTTATCAATTGCCTTGAGCATTACCTCATCTAAGATATACTCGCGAGCTTCTTTGGTTCTGTAAATTGCCTGCTCTACGATCTCTCTTGTAAGGCCGTGGATCTTAATATCCATCTGGATCGCAGTGATTCCCTTGTGAGTACCTGCTACCTTAAAGTCCATATCACCAAAGAAATCTTCCAGACCCTGGATATCGGTAAGGATCAAGTAATCATCATCTGTCTCTCCGGTTACAAGACCTACAGAAATACCGGCTACAGGAGCTTTGATCGGTACACCGGCTGCCATCAGAGATAAAGTAGATGCACAGATACTTCCCTGAGAAGTAGATCCATTGGACTCAAGAATCTCAGAGACGGTACGGATGGTGTATGGGAATTCTTCTTCTGATGGAATGACAGGGAGCAGTGCACGCTCAGCCAGAGCACCATGTCCGATTTCACGGCGTCCAGGACCACGGGATGGTCTTGTTTCACCGACAGACCATGATGGGAAATTGTAGTGGTGGATGTAGCGCTTGCTTGTCTTATTTTCATCCAGGCCATCCAGTTTCTGCTTCTCAGAAAGAGGAGCTAAGGTAGTAATGTTCAATACCTGTGTCTGTCCACGGGAGAACAAACCTGATCCATGTACGGTAGGCAGTACATCTACTTCCGCATGAAGCGGACGAATCTGTTTGATCTGGCGTCCGTCCGGTCTCTTCTGGTCTTTTAAGATCATTTTTCTAACAGTCTTTTTCTGGAATTTATAAACTGCTTCATCAATCAGTGGAATCCAGTCTTCATGTTCTTCTGCATATCTTTCTTCCAACTGGTCTTTAATCTTTCGGATATTCTCTTCACGAACCTGTTTTACATCCGTGAAAACAGCCTCTTCCATGGCTTCCGGTGTGATGAAAGATACCATGTCGTTCCAGAGATCTTCCGGTGTATCAAAATGCTCATACTCATGTTTTTCTTTACCGCACTCTGCTACAATTTTGTCAAAGAACTCAATAATCTGTCCGTTCAGTGCATGAGCACCGTAAATAGCTTCGATCATTGTTTCTTCTGCAACTTCATTGGCTCCGGCCTCGATCATGATTACCTTGTCACGAGTAGATGCTACGGTAAGAGAAAGATCAGAAACTTTGCGCTGTTCGCTGGTCGGGTTGTATACTAACTCACCATCTACCAGACCTACCTGTGTAGCTGCTGTAGGGCCGTCAAATGGAATATCAGAAATACAAGTAGCCAGAGCAGAACCAAGCATAGCAACCAATTCCGGTGCACAATCCTGATCTACATCCATTACAACATTTTCAAGTGTTACATCATTACGGTAATCTTTTGGAAAAAGAGGTCTCATAGGACGGTCAATTACACGACAAGTCAAAATAGAGTTGTCGGTCGGTTTCCCTTCTCTTCTTGTAAATCCTCCCGGAATACGGCCTACAGAGTACATTTTTTCGTGATATTCAACGCTTAAAGGGAAAAAGTCAATGCCCTCTCTCGGCTTCTCGGAAGCGGTTGCAGTTGAAAGTACAACAGTGTTACCATAGCGCATAAAGGCAGCGCCATTTGCCTGAGCTGCCACACGGCCGATATCTACCGATAAAGTTCTGCCGGCAAGCTCCATACTAAATGTTTTATACATAGTTACTCTCCTTATGATTGATTTTTATGTAAAAAAACTTTTGGGAGATTCCGAAACATCTGAAAAAGGTACTTGTATAGGAACCAGTATCCTTTTCAGAAGTCTCGGTTAAATCTCCATGTATTACATAACTATTTTATTATACCTTAACAATTAATAAATTGCAAATTTATTATTCATTATCTTGTGCCGGATAGCTGATAATATTGTCTCCCCATTTCAAGACTTCATCATGAAAGTAAGGGATCCGCATCAGTCCTGCAGCAAATAAATAGGCACGGTCCCGTTCAGGAATTTCATTTAGACTCAGCCAGGCTACATCTAAGATAGACTGCTCGTCAGGTGACAGTTCCGGATCGGTTCCCGGACTGGGGGTGGCTGTCTCGGGTATTTCTATCTGGAAATTAAAGATACGGCTCATCATATCTGATTTGTATTCTACTGTCAGCGGACGCAGGATTTTTCCCTCTACACAGGCCTCTTCTTTTAATTCTCGCAGTGCAGCTTCTGCCGGAGTTTCACCATCTTCAATTCCTCCACCAGGCAGTGTAAAAAAAACTCTCCCAAATAATTTGTGTTTTACCAAAAGAATCTTTCCGTCCTGACGGCATACGATTGCCTGACTTCTATTTCTCTTCATGTTGTTAGTTTTCTCCTTCTTAAACAATAAAAGTGCTTCCATATTTGCATACGAAAGCACTTTATTTATAATTATCTGCGCAGTCCTAATTTTTCGATCAACGCACGATAACCTTCAAGGTCTGTTTTCTTGAGGTAGTCAAGAAGACCTCTTCTCTTACCGATCATTTTGTACATGCCTCTACGAGAATGATGATCTTTCTTATTCTCTTTCAAATGCTCTGTCAGAGTGTTGATTCTCTCTGTCAAAAGAGCAACCTGAACTTCTGGTGAACCTGTGTCATTAGGAGTTCTTCCGTATGCAGCAATGATTTCTTTTTTCTTTTCTGTTGTCATCATAATTGATGTACCTCCATATTATTTGTTTTACACCGTTTACTAAGACTCGGTCGGAGATGTCCGCAATCTGAGCAACGGAATATTTTTAGAACTTTTGTAGTATATCACGATTGAAAGTGTTTGTAAAGAGTTTTATCTATTCAATCGTGGCGATATCGATTAATTCCAGTTCTCTCTTATCTGAATCTTCCAGTGCGGTAAGCAGTGCATTGGCAGTATCGATCGATGTAAGACAGGTAACACCGGTTTCGATGGATACACGGCGGATCAGGAATCCATCGTTAGAATGTTCACCCTGTTTTGGAATATCGATCACAAGGTCAATTTCATGTCCTAACAAAAGATCCATTAAGGTTGGAGCTTCCTGTTCAATCTTATTGACAGGAGTTACTTCTACACCCTGGTCAGCCAGATATCTGGTTGTTCCCCGGGTAGAATAAATCTCATAACCAAGAGCCTTGAATCGTTTGGCAACGGAAACTGCCTCTTCTTTTGCATTGTCACTGACAGTCAGGATCATTTTATGATGTTTTGGCAGATTGATGCCGGCACCCATAAAGGCTTTGTGCAGTGCTTCGTTGAAGGTTCTTGCAATACCAAGACACTCACCGGTTGATTTCATTTCCGGTCCCAGACTAATCTCTGCTCCACGAAGTTTTTCAAAGGAGAATACAGGCATTTTAATAGCAATGTATTCTGACTTTTTAGCCAGGCCCGGAGTGAATCCCATATCGCGGATCTTTTCACCTAAGATCACGCGGGAAGCCAGTTTTACGATCGGAATACCGGTTACTTTACTGATATATGGTACAGTACGGGAAGAACGAGGATTTACCTCGATCACAAATACCTCATCGTTGTATACGATAAACTGGATATTGATCAGACCGATAACATGAAGGCTCTGAGCCAGTTTACGAGTATAATCCACTAAAACTTCCTGTACGGATTCTTTGATGCTCATAGCCGGATATACAGAAATGCTGTCTCCGGAGTGGATTCCTGCACGCTCAACATGTTCCATGATACCAGGAATCAAAATATCGTCGCCGTCACATACGGCATCCACTTCTACCTCTTTACCCATCAGGTATTTATCTACCAGGATCGGATGTTCCTGTACATGACGGTTGATGATAGACATAAATTCGCGGATATCATCATCATTGATGGCAATCTGCATACCCTGTCCGCCAAGTACATAAGAAGGACGGACCAGAACCGGATATCCCAGTTCGTTGGCAGCGGCCAGAGCTTCTTCTGTGGTAAATACAGTTTTCCCTGCCGGACGAGGAATCTGACAGGTTTCCAGAATCTCATCGAAAAGTTCACGGTCTTCTGCTGCATCTACATTTTCTGCACTGGTACCAAGAATCGGTACACCCATTTTCAAAAGAGCTTCCGTCAACTTGATGGCGGTCTGTCCACCAAACTGTACAACAGCACCATCCGGTTTTTCAATATCAACGATGTTTTCCACATCTTCCGGTGTCAGTGGTTCAAAATATAATTTGTCTGCCACATCGAAGTCGGTACTTACTGTCTCCGGGTTGTTATTAACAATGATGGTTTCATAACCGCTGTGGGAAAGAGACCATACACTGTGAACGGAACAGAAGTCGAATTCGATACCCTGTCCAATACGAATCGGACCAGATCCAAGAACCATGATCTTTTTGCGGTCGTGATTACTTTTCACTTCACATTCACTGCCGAACACACTGTAGTAATAAGGGGTAGATGCTTCAAACTCAGCGGCACAAGTATCTACCATCTTGAAAGAAGCGGTGATACCGTTTTCAAGACGCATAGCCCGCACTTCTTCTTCAGAACTGCCTGTATAACCGGCAATTACTTTGTCCGGGAATTCCATACGCTTTGCTTCTGCCAGAAGTTCTTTGGTCAAAGGACCTTCTTTCAAAGCCTGCTCTGTCTGTACCAGATGAGCGATCTTATCAATAAACCATTTATCAATCTTTGTGATATTATGAATTTCGTCGTAAGTTGCTCCTTTGCGGAGAAGTTCTGCCATAACAAAGATACGGCGGTCATCTACGATAGCGATACGCTCCAGCAGTTCTTCCTTGGAACGGTCTGTATAACGGCCGATATCCAGGCTGTCGATATGCTGCTCCAGGGAACGGAGTGCCTTCATAAGAGCACCTTCAAAGTTATCACAGATACTCATAACCTCTCCTGTTGCCTTCATCTGGGTTGTAAGAGTTCTCTTGGCCTTGATAAATTTATCAAATGGAAGTCTAGGAATCTTAACAACACAGTAATCCAGTGCTGGCTCAAAACTTGCATAAGTTTTGCCGGTAATGGCATTTGGAATCTCGTCCAAAGTATAACCAAGAGCAATCTTTGCAGCAACTTTTGCAATCGGATAACCGGTTGCTTTGGAAGCCAATGCGGAAGAACGGCTTACACGAGGGTTTACTTCGATAACACAGTATTCAAAACTTTCAGGATGAAGTGCAAACTGAACATTACAACCACCGGTAATATTTAACTCGGTGATAATGTTTAAAGCAGAAGTACGCAGCATCTGGTATTCTTTGTCACCCAATGTCTGGGAAGGTGCAACGACGATACTATCTCCGGTGTGTACACCAACCGGGTCAATGTTTTCCATGTTACATACTGTAATGCAGTTTCCGTTGGAATCGCGCATTACTTCGTATTCAATTTCTTTCCAGCCGGCAATACAGCGCTCGATCAGACACTGTCCCACACGGCTTAAGCGGAGACCGTTAGCGCAGATATCTTCCAGTTCCTGCTGGTCATTGGCAATACCGCCGCCGCTTCCACCTAATGTATAAGCCGGTCGGATAACAACCGGATAACCGATCTCGTCGGCAAATTCTACGGCATGATCCACAGATTCAACAACTACACTGGCTGCAATCGGTTCATGGATCTTTTCCATTGTCTCTTTAAACTCAAGACGGTCTTCTGCTCTTTTTATGGTAAGTGCTGTCGTACCGATGAGGCGGACATTTTCCTGTTTCAAAAAGCCGGACTCTTCCAGTTCCATAGCAATATTTAAAGCAGCCTGTCCACCAAGAGTTGGCAGTATACTGTCAGGTTTTTCTTTCTGGATCAGTTTTTTTACAACTTCCGGTGTCAATGGCTCGATATATACTTTATCTGCAATATCTTTATCCGTCATGATAGTAGCAGGGTTAGAGTTGATCAATACAACTTCCATTCCCTCTTCTTTTAATGAACGGCATGCCTGTGTGCCGGCATAATCAAACTCTGCAGCCTGGCCGATGACAATAGGACCTGAGCCAATAACTAAAACTTTTTTGATTCCTTCAATCTTTGGCATATTATCTCTCCTCCATCATCTTAATAAACCGGTCAAACAATACTTCCGAATCCTTTGGACCTGCACAGGCTTCCGGGTGGAACTGAACGGTAAATATATTTTTATTTTTGTATTTCAGGCCTTCTACGGTTTTGTCGTTTACATTTATGAACGCAACTTCTGCAATATCAGAAGGAACGCTGTCTTCTTTTACCATATATCCATGGTTCTGTGAAGAAATGTAAACTCTTCCGGTTTCCAGATCTTTAACCGGATGATTGGCCCCACGGTGGCCGTATTTCATCTTCTCGGTATCACATCCTGTGGCAAGAGCCATCAACTGGTGGCCAAGACAGATAGCAAAGATCGGTACATCAGACTGATACAGTGATTTCAGATTTTGGATCACTTCAGTACATTCTTTTGGATCTCCGGGGCCGTTTGTAAGCATGATGCCATCCGGATTGATAGCAAGGATATCTTCTGGATTTGTACGAGCAGGGAAAATCGTAACTTCACAGCCACGCTTCAACAGACAGCGGGCAATGTTAAATTTCGTCCCTACATCAAGAATAGCAACTTTCTTTGAGACGGAAACGTTGCTATCTGTGTTTAAATCTCCTGGCCGATAGCTGACAATTTCTTTGGTCGTTACTTTGTCTACTACGCCTCGAACAGAATAATCTTTAATTTTTGCCAGTGCTTCCTCCATGTTCTCAGGCATTTTTGTCGTGATCATACCATTCATGGTACCTTTCTCACGCAGAATCTTAGTCAATGCACGGGTATCAATCCCTTCAATACCGGGAATATCCTGCTCAACCAAAAAATCCTGAATACTTTGTTCATTTCGGAAATTACTGCCCAGACGGGATAATTCACGAACAATAAAGCCGTCTGTATTAGAAACTTTCGCTTCCATGTCCTCGCGGCAAATTCCATAATTTCCAATTAACGGATAGGTCATAACAACTGCCTGTCCTGCATAACTTGGATCCGTCAGCACTTCCAGATATCCGGTCATAGAAGTATTAAAAACGATTTCACTGATAACATCTTTTGTGCTTCCGATACTTCTGCCGGTAAATGTGGTGCCATCTTCCAGTATGAGATACGCTTCCATTTTATCCTCCTTTATTGCCCTTTTACAAAGGGACTTACAAAATTAATCAAATGCCAAGATCATCTGGGCTGTTTCAACTAGGTTGTTGCCACTGTCCATGCTCAGCTTCTGGATATATTTATGCGCTTCTTCTTCTGAAAGTTTGTTTCGTTCCATCAGAAGCGCTTTGGCATCATCAATAATCTTCTTTTCTTCGTCTGTGCGGAGTTTGGGTTGATATCGTTTGCGTTTTCGTGCCGGCCGGCTCAATTCGATCAGCATGGTCTCAATGGTGTTGACCAGTTCTACTGAATGGATAGGCATGGGCAGACACAGGATGCCGCCGATAGAACATTCCTGCAGTTTAGCAGCAGAAGCAACTAAAAGCATACGAAATTCCCTGGGCAGATATCTGTACAATTCACTGTAGTGCATATCTGCTAATTTATATCCGCACAACACAATACCGCCGTCACTTTCATTGGCGGCTGCGATTACCTGCGATGCGCTATTATATGCTAGTATATCATCATATCCGTTACGATTCAAAACATTTTTTATTTTTTTTGCATCTTCCAGCCTGGAAAAGGCTACTATGATTTGCCAAATAACTTACACCTCCCCTGTAAAAAGCGCGTAAATTCGTGGTTTTTGTCTTAAATTTGATTCAAATATTTTTCTACTTCCCAAGCTGTAACTTGTTGGCAAAATTCACTCCATTCATCACTTTTTCTGGCGATGAACAGTTCGGAGACGGATTTGCCTAACACATTTTGCAAGAAAGTATCTTTTTCAAATTCACGAATTGCTTCCATCAAGGTTCTTGGCAAAAAGTCTAATTTGGCAATTTCATCCTGAGAAATGTCGTCCTGGCTTACCGGAGGTTCGATTTTGTTTTTAATTCCTTCCAGTCCACATGCCAGACAGGCTGCCATAACAAGATATGGGTTGCTGGCACCATCCGGGCTTCTCAGTACGATGCGGGGACCAATGGCACCGCTGCTTGTAATACGCATCAAAGGAGTTCTGTTTTTCCTTGACCAGCTTATATTAACCGGTGCATTGTATCCCGGTACAAGTCGTTTGTAAGAATTAATGATCGGATTATTGATCAGCGTCATTCCTTTGATATGTTTCATAATCCCACCCATGAAATAATAGGCTTCTTTGCTGAGTCCGTATTCTTCGTCAGGATCACTGAAAACATTTACACCGTTTTTGCATAAAAACATATTGTAGAACAATGCGGAACCTTTCATGCCAAAATTTGGCTTTGGCATAAAGGTAGCATGAAGGCCGTGACGCTTAGCTACCGTACGTACGGCCAGCTTAAATGTCATATAATTGTCCGCGGACTGGACGCAGTCATCAAACTTAAAATCAATACAATGCTGTGCTTTTTCGTTTGAATGATAAGAAGACTCCATTTCAAATCCCATCTCGGATAAAGACTGGACAATGTCACGGCGGGCATTTTCTCCCAGATCCAGGGGGCTGATGTCAAAAAATCCACCTTTTTCATTGGTGTGGGTGGTTGGTTCGCCATTTTCATCTGTGTCAAAGAGGAAAAATTCGGATTCCGGACTGACATTGAAGGTATAGCCCATCTTTTTTGCTTCTTTGGCAACCTGACTTAATATAAAGCGGGAGTCTGCCATAAAAGGGGAGCCGTCCGGATTCATCACATCGCATATAAAGCGTGCCACTCTTCCCCTTTGCGGGCGCCATGGGAAAATGGCAAAAGTATCCAGATCCGGCACCAGGATCAGTTCGTCCACATTTTCCGTGTCAAATCCGTTGATGGCAGCACCATCAAATGTGTAGCGGTTGTCTAATACGTATGCGAGTTGGGGGGGGACAGACCCCCCCGCCATGTTTTTTAAATTTCCAAACGTATCAGTAAACTGAAGACGGATAAAGTCCACATCTTCTTCCTCTACCATACGAATAATATCATCCTTAGAATAATGCATATTGTTCTCCTTTCAATTCCCTTTTTATTGTGTAAAAACCGACGATACGATAGCACCGCCGGTTTTTTTTTTTTTTCGGTTTTCTATTTTTTAATCCAGATTGGTATAACCCATCAGATCTTTATCCACCGCTTTGGCTGCTTCTCTTCCTTCGCGGATCGCCCATACGACCAATGACTGGCCTCTGTGCATATCGCCGGCAGTAAAGACACCTTTTTCGCTGGTTGCATATTCCCCTGGCTTGGTAGCAACATTGGTTCTTTCTGTCATTTTTAAGTTGAAATCTTTGGCAATATACTCTTCTGTACCTAAAAATCCTGCGGCAATGAAAACAAGATCTACATCCAGGACATATTCGCTTCCCGGGATTTCTGTCATATTCATGCGGCCGGTCTTTTCGTCTCTTTTCCAGTCCAGTTTGACGCATTTAACTTTTTTCAAAATGCCCTTTTCATCGGCAATGAACTCTTTTACGGTTGTTTCATAAATGCGTGGATCCTGTCCGAAAACAGCAATGGCTTCCTGCTGGCCGTAGTCTGTTTTCAGTACTTTCGGCCATTCTGGCCAAGGATTGTCTGCGGCTCTCGTTACTGGTGGTTTTGGCATCATTTCCAGCTGGACAACACTTTTTGCCCCCTGGCGGATAGAAGATCCCACACAGTCATTGCCGGTATCTCCGCCTCCGATGACCAGCACATTTTTGCCTTTTGCATCAATGTAATCGGTAAAAGATGTATTGCGAAGGTGTTTGGTAACCCGTTTCAGATAATCAACGGCAAAATAAATTCCGCTGGCTTCTCTGCCCGGTGCTTTAATGTCTCTTGGATGAGAGGCACCACAAGTAAGTATAACACGGTCAAAATCTTTTTTCAATTGTTCCGCTTTTATGTCCACTCCTACATTGACACCGGTTTTGAAGATGATCCCTTCTGCCTCCATAATCTTTATGCGGCGGTCAATCACTTCTTTTTCCAGTTTCATATTTGGAATACCATACATTAAAAGACCGCCCGGATGATCTTCTCTTTCATATACTGTTACCTGATGGCCTCTACGGTTTAGCTGATCTGCAGCAGCCAGACCGGAAGGACCGGATCCTACAATGGCAACGGTTTTTCCGGTGCGTACTTTCGGAGGATTTGGCTCCATCAGGCCATGTGAGAAACCATATTCAATAATGGCATTTTCGTTTTCTTTAATGGTTACCGGTGTATCATTTAATCCACATGTACATGCTGCCTCGCAGGGAGCAGGACAGACTCTGGAAGTAAATTCCGGAAAATTGTTGGTCTTAAGCAGCCGGCCAAGGGCCTGCTCATAACTGTTCATATATACCAGATCGTTCCATTCCGGACACAGATTGTGAAGTGGACAGCCACTGGCCATACCTCCGATCATCATGCCGGATTGGCAGAACGGTACGCCGCAGTCCATGCAGCGGCACGCCTGCACCTGCCGCTCCTCTTCATTCAGAGGAGTATGGAACTCGTTGAAGTTTTTGATACGCTCCAACGGTTCGATCTCTGTGTTACCCTGTCTTTTATATTCCATAAAGCCTGTTGGTTTTCCCATGATTCATCAACCTACCTTTCTATTCTTCCATAGCGATTATTTAGCTTTTTTCAACTGATAAAATGCCTCAATCTGTGCCTGTTCATTGCTCATTCCCTTTTCTTCCATCTGGGCAATCTTCTGGAGCATTGCCTGATAGTCATGAGGAATGATCTTTTTGAATTTTGGAAGATATTCACTGAAATGATCTAATATTTCCTTACCACGAGGAGAGCCTGTTGCTTCCACATGGTCTGCGATCATTTGTTTCAGCTGCATTACATCATATTTATCGGTTACAGAGTTAGAGGACACTAAAGTCTTGTTCAGCTTCAGATACAGATCGCTGTTTTCATCTAAAACATAAGCAATACCGCCGCTCATTCCGGCTGCAAAGTTCTTGCCGGTTGGTCCAAGGACAACCACACATCCGCCGGTCATATATTCACATCCGTGGTCTCCCACACCTTCTACTACGGCTTCGGCACCGGAGTTACGGACACAGAAACGCTCACCTGCCACACCGTTGATATAGGCATATCCGCTGGTAGCACCATATAAAGCTACATTACCGATAACAATATTATCTTCGGCACTGTACTGTACTCCTTCCGGTGGATAAACAATCAGTTTGCCGCCGGAAAGTCCTTTTCCGAAGTAATCATTACTGTCTCCTACCAATTCCAGTGTCAGTCCTTTTGGAATAAAGGCACCAAAACTCTGGCCGCCGCTTCCGATACACTCTACAGTAAAGGTATCATCCGCTACATGGTCCCCCAGTTTTCTTGTAATCTCGGATCCCAGGATGGTTCCAAGAGCACGGTCAATATTGGTTACTTTGGCAGCGATTTTTGTCTTTTCGCCGGTTTCCAATGCATTTTTGAATTTTTTCAGGAAGATCTTTTCATCAATGGTTTTTTCCAGTTCAAAATTGTATGCATCTTTTGGATTAAAAATGCGTTTTTTCTCGTTGATAAACGGATTGTCGATGATTGGTGACAGATCCAGGCGTTTGGTACGCTCATCCTCTGCCAGATCATCCCGTACTTTCAAAAAGTCACTGCGACCGATCAGCTCATTTAAAGTACGGATACCTAATTTTGCCATATATTCACGGACTTCTTCAGCGATGAAACGCATAAAGTTTTCTACATATTCCGGTTTGCCGGCAAAACGTTTTCTAAGTTCCGGATTCTGTGTGGCTACACCTACCGGACAGGTATCCAGGTTACATACGCGCATCATAACGCATCCCATTGTTACCAGTGGTGCAGTAGCAAATCCATACTCTTCAGCACCTAACATAGCCGCTACGATCACATCCCGGCCGGTCATTAATTTACCATCGGTTTCAATGACAACTTTGGAACGGAGACCATTCATCAAAAGAGTCTGATGTGTCTCGGCCAGTCCAAGTTCCCATGGAAGACCTGCATTATGAATGGAACTTGCCGGCGCAGCACCGGTACCTCCATCATAACCGGAAATCAGGATGACACCGGCACCTGCTTTAGCAACACCGGCTGCCACAGTTCCCACACCGGCTTCCGATACCAGTTTTACAGAAATGCGGGCCTGTGTATTGGCTTTTTTCAAATCGTAGATCAACTGAGCCAGATCTTCAATGGAGTAAATATCATGATGAGGTGGTGGTGAGATCAGTGACACACCTGGTGTGGAAAGTCTTGTTTTGGCAATCCAAGGATATACTTTTCCACCCGGCAAGTGGCCGCCTTCGCCCGGTTTCGCACCCTGAGCCATTTTGATCTGAATTTCTTTGGCACTGACAAGATAATGGCTTGTTACACCAAATCGTCCGGATGCTACCTGTTTAATGGCTGAACAGCGGTTTAAACCATCTTTTCCTACGGTAAGTCTCTCTAAACTTTCACCACCCTCACCACTGTTGGATTTACCATGGAGATGGTTCATGGCAATAGCCAGTGTCTCATGTGCTTCCTGGGAAATAGATCCATAAGACATGGCACCTGTTTTGAAACGCTGTACAATGCTGTCTACACTTTCAACCTGGGATAAAGGAATTCCTTTTTTCGGGAATTTAAATCCTAAAAGGCTTCGCAGATTCATAAAACGGTCTTCGTTATCAATCTCTGCCGAATACTGTTTAAACATTTTATAATCACCCAGTCTGGTTGCCTGCTGGAGAAGATGAATGGTGCTTGGATTGTACAAGTGCTCTTCTTTTCCGCTGCGGGCTTTATGGGTACCAATGCTGTCTAAGGTCGTATCAACTTCCAGTTCCAATGGGTCAAAGGCCTGTGTATGAAGGTCTTCTACCTGTTTCTGGATATCATCTAAGGTAATGCCGCCAATGCGGGATACGGTATCTGTAAAGTAGTTATTTGTTACTTCCTGGGAAATGCCGATTGCTTCAAAAATCTTGGATCCTTGATAGGACTGGATCGTTGAAATACCCATTTTAGAAGCAATCTTAACAATTCCATGTAATACAGCGTCATTGTAATCATCTACCGCTGCGTAGTAGTCTTTGTCTAAAAGTCCGGCATCGATCAGCCGTTTAATAGAATCCAGTGCCAGATATGGGTTTACGGCACAGGCACCGTAACCTAACAAAGTAGCAAAGTGATGTACTTCTCTTGGTTCGGCGCTTTCTAAGATCATAGCCACGCGGGTTCTCTTCTTCGTTCTGACAAGATGTTGCTGCATAGCAGAGACAGCCAGCAGAGATGGAATCGCTACATGATTTTCATCAACTCCGCGGTCAGACAGGATCAGTACATTCGCACCATCTTTGTAGGCTCTGTCTGCTTCCAGGAACAAACGGTCAATGGCTTTTTTTAAAGAAGTATTTTTGTAATAAGTAATCGGAATCACACCTACCTTAAAGCCAGGTATGTTCATATTTTTGATCTTCAAAAGGTCTGTATCAGTCAGAATCGGATTTTTAATCCTCAGAACACGGCAGTTCTCAGGCTCTTCATGAAGAAGGTTTCCGTCTTCGCCAATATATGTGCTGGTACTTGTTACTACTTCCTCACGGATGGCGTCGATTGGCGGATTGGTTACCTGGGCAAAACGCTGACGGAAGTAGTTAAACAACGGCTGCGGCTCTTTGCTGAGCATTGGCAGTGGTGTATCATGTCCCATAGCGGCGATTGGCTCAGAACCATTCTTCGCCATTGGCAAAATGGAATTTCTCACTTCTTCGTAAGTATATCCGAAGGCTTTCTGCAATCTTCTGCGTTCTTCGTCGGTGTATTCTTCTACTCGTTTATTCGGAATATGCAGATCCTTTAATTCTACCAGATAACTGTCAAGCCACTCGCCATATGGCTTTCTGGATGCATATTTTTCTTTTAATTCATCATCATCTACCAGTTCTCCCTTTACGGTATCTACAAGCAGCATTTTGCCAGGACGGAGACGATCTTTTTTGATCACATGATCCTCGCTGATGGGCATAACACCTACTTCGGAAGAAAGGATAAGCTGATCATCATCCGTAATGTAATAACGGGATGGGCGGAGGCCGTTACGGTCTAAGACAGCACCTACTAAATCTCCGTCGGTAAACAAAATGGATGCCGGACCATCCCATGGCTCCATCATGGTTGCGTAATACTGGTAAAAATCTTTTTTAGTCTGACTGATATAACGGTTATTTGCCCATGGTTCCGGAATGGTGATCATGACAGCCAGCGGAAGGTCCATACCACTCATAACAAGAAATTCCAGTGTGTTATCAAGCATAGCGGAATCGGATCCGTTTACATTAACAACCGGAAGTACTTTGTGGAGTTCTCCTTTTAACTGTTCTGATTCCATGGTTTCCTCTCGGGCCAGCATCTTGTCTGCGTTGCCAAGGATCGTGTTGATTTCACCGTTGTGTACGATAAAACGGTTTGGATGAGCACGCTGCCAGCTAGGCTGTGTATTGGTAGAGAAACGGCTGTGAACAATAGCAATGGCAGATTCATAATCTTCATCCTGAAGATCATCAAAGAACAGGCCAAGCTGTGCCACCAGAAACATTCCTTTGTATACGATGGTACGGGATGAAAGTGATACAACATAAGTATTTTCGTTAGACTGTTCAAAAACTCGTCTGGCAATATATAATTTTCGGTCAAAGTCCAGTCCTTTCTCTACATTCTTTGGTCTTTTTACAAAGCACTGCATGATGCATGGCATACACTCAACGGCTCTTTTACCAAGAATATCCGGAGCGATTGGAACTTCCCTCCAGCCAAGGAACTCAAGCCCCTCTTTATCAAGAATTGTCTCAAACATTTTCTTTGCCTGGTTGCGCATCAACTCATCCTGTGGGAAAAAGAACATTCCTACGCCATATTCTCTTTCGTTGCCCAATTCAATACCCATCTGACTGGATATTTTCTTAAAGAATTTATGAGAGATCTGTAAGAGGATACCAACACCATCTCCTGTTTTGCCCTCGCCATCTTTACCGGCGCGGTGCTCTAGATTTGCTACGATCTCTAATGCGTGTTTTACGGTTTCATGACTTTTATTGCCTTTAATATTTACTACGGCACCGATTCCGCAATTATCATGTTCAAAACTTGGATGATAAAGGCCCATCGGCTTTCTGTTACACTCTTCTACATATTGACTCATGAATAATCCTCCTTACAGTTTGGTCATTTGTTTGACTTATTAAATAGTCACATTTTTTTCAGTAACTATAAAAACCTTATGACTACTAAAGGCGTCAAACTGATGTAAAAATACATCTGTTTGACGCCTTTGTCTTCCTCATTATATAACAGGCACTGTAAAAAGGCAAGTATTTATTTTTTATTCTTCATTTTCCCCTTCGGCTTCCAGTTCTTCCATAACTTCCCGTTCAGCCTCTTCTTTGAAATCTTCAATGGTTTCCTGATTTAGGATCGGCAGATCATCCAGGGATTCAATGCCAAAGTAACGGAGAAATTCTTCTGTGGTTGCAAAGGTAATGGGACGACCGGGAGCGTCTAATCTTCCTGCTTCGCAGATCAGACCGTACTCTACCAGTTTATTCACTGCATGGGAACAGGAAACCCCACGGATCTTTTCAATTTCCAGACGGGTGATAGGCTGCTTATAGGCAATAATAGATAATGTTTCCAGCAATACATCGGTCAGCACATGTTTCTTTGGAGTATGGGCAATTTTAACAAGGTAGTCATACAGTTCCGGCTTGGTACACATCTGGAAAGCCCCGTCTAACTCAATAATATGTACCCCACGGTCTTCTTCGTCATATCTTGTCATCATGCTCCGTATGATCTTGCGGACCGTCTCTTCGTCGTGTTCTAATGCAGCAGCCAGCCGCTCGACTTCTACTGATTCGCCCATTGTAAAAAGAATTGCCTCGACAACGGCTTCTAACTGCTTAATGTTCATGGTCTGATTCCTCCTTGT
The DNA here is from genome assembly GCA_000433735.1 of Clostridium sp. CAG:167. GTDB lineage: Bacteria > Bacillota > Clostridia > Lachnospirales > Lachnospiraceae > Eubacterium_F. Next base: position 14,508 of record HF998354.1, on the reverse strand, counting down.
TCTGCGACTTGTACTCAATTTCGATATCCCCGAACAGTTCCTTTTGAGAGATGGAAAGAATCCCTGTCTTCATTAATTCCAGTACACTCATAAAGGAAACGATAATATAGCTTTTTCCATGACCGGCACTGTGTTCCAGCAAACTGCGGAAGCTGAAACGCTTATGTCTCATGGCATATTCTTCTACTAAGATCATCTGATCTTCTATGTTTACTTCGTCCTTTTCTATTTTCCCGAATTTGCTTCGGATCGGATCGATCTTATCTACCTGTTTCTGCATAACAGAGTCAAAAACGGACTGAAGTTTGGATAAGGTCAGATTGCTTAAAAGATCATCCAAGTCTATATCTTCTTTATAATTTTGAATGGCATCCGGTACAGTAGGTGGTTTATAAAAAGACCGTCCCGCATCATACTGCCTGTCTTTCAATTCAAACGAAGCATATTTATACATTTTGTACTCAAGAAGGCGTTCTACCAGTTCCTGTCTTGGATCTTCCGGTTCCTCTTCTTCAGTTTCTTCTACAGGAAGGAGCATTTTTGATTTGATCCGAACAAGAGTAGCAGCCATGACTAAAAATTCACTCATCAGATCCATATCCGTTGTATTCATCTGCTTCATATAATCCAGATACTGCTGAGTAATAGTTACAATGGGAATGTCGTAAATATCTACCTTGTTTTTTTCTATAAGGTGAAGCAACAAATCCAGAGGGCCTTCAAAAACCTCCAGTTTGACCTGCAATTCCATAAAATATACCTCCTGTCCACAACATTTCTATTTTACCTATTTTAGCCCTCTTGTGCAAGTAAAATTTATAACAGATAGTTCTGGCGTATTGAAAAAACGAAATTTCAAATGATGAAGTCCAAGACCACGGCTGACAATGTGAACAGCTCCGTTCTCTCTGAATACTCCCTGATCATAGGTTGGGAACAGACGCAGGCTGGGGGACAAAACACCGCCTAAAAACGGCAGGATCATAATACCTCCATGAAGATGTCCGCTACATGTGATTTCTGCTCCCCATTGGCGGTATACAGGAATATATTCCGGGTTGTGGGCCAGCAACAGCTGGCAGCCCTTTTGGGTATTAAAACCGGCTGTCTGATCCATAGTATCTTTTGTAAAAGTTCTTTTCTGCCAGCATTTGTGGTAATAATACTCCGGCAGATCCAGTCCCGTAATGGTAAGATCGTATTCCGGCAGATAGACCTGTTCATTTTCAAGGTAAGTAATACCAAGATCTCTTAAAAAATTTTTGTACTCTTCGTAATCCGGCATACGTATCTCGTGATTCCCAGGGCTGTAATAAACAGGATATTTGTTACTGAGTGCTGTTAAAAATTCTTTGGTCACACACAGTTTTTTTCCATTTTTTACAACCATATCTCCTGCCATCAAGATCAGATCCGGAGATTCTTTATCAATCATCCGAATCAGTTTTTCATTCTTTTTTCCAAAGGAAGCACTGTGAAGATCTGCCAGTAACACGGCCTTAAAGGACTTTGCAATCCGGGGAGAATTTATAGTGTAATTTTCTGTTTTTAAAAAGAAGTTCATGCTGTAGCCATACAAAAGCCACAAAAAGAGAATTAATGCGATCCCCATAATGATCCATATCATATTGTTTACTCCTTAAAAAAAGAGACGGACTTTCGTCCGCCTCTGGTACGGCTTTTCTTACATCTGATCAATATAAGCGTCGTGTCCAAGTTCTGCCAGTTTGGCATCCTTTTTCAATACGCCTTCTTTCATAGTTACCTTGTAATCTTTGAGTTTCTTTCTAAGATCTTTATCGGATACAGAAAGAATCTTGGCTGCCAGGATCGCTGCATTGGCAGCTCCATCAATAGCAACGGTTGCAACCGGAATACCGGATGGCATCTGTACGATAGAATAGAGGCTGTCTACACCGCCCAGACTCTTTGTATGGATTGGAATACCGATTACCGGAAGATCGTATAGAGCAGCACACATTCCAGGCAGATGGGCAGCACCGCCTGCTCCGGCAATGATTACTTCTACGCCGCGATCTTCTGCCTTTGTAGCATAGTCAACAAAGGTGTCCGGCATACGATGTGCCGAAATAATCTTCATTTCGTATTCAATTCCAAATTTCTCCAGCATATCTGCTGCTTTTTTCATTACAGGAAGATCTGAATCGCTTCCCATTAAGATTCCTACTTTTGCCATGATAAAAGCCTCCTACATTTAATCTAAAAGTTCATTCAGTGCCGTGGTGCCCTCTAAGACAAAACGGCCGTCTTGTATTAGTTTAATCGTTTTTCCATCATTTGTAAATACCTCAATATCACCTAATTCATCATACGGAATGGTAATATCGGTATGACAGTTAAAATATGCACTAGCCGGATCGGTAGTCCGCAGGGCAGAACACTCATTTTCCTTGGCAATGATCTCTTTGCCGTCCGGGTTGTGTAAGATTACATCTTCGCTCATGGAATAACAGGTATCACCTACTGCAAAGTGAGGTCCGGTCTTTTCTGCGATCAGGATTGGAAGTTTGGCTTCAATATCATATTTTCTGCCCATTTGATAGGCTGTAGTGTTGGTTCCGATGGCAAACTCACCCATAGGCAGTGTATCTCTGTTAAATAAAACATTTTCCCGGATATATTGTTTGTTTTTCTCTTCCGAATCATAATTTTTGCAAGTGTATTCCCGGATCATTCCATCTTCAAATGTTAAACAAAGATTTTCATAGCGGAGTCCGTTCAGATACACATGAGTTACATGTAAAATACCAGTGGTTCCCTGCAGAACCGGAGAAGTAAATACTTCGCCCACCGGAATATTTACATCTGCCAGACAGTTTTCAAAATTTGTCTCTTTTTCCGGATTTTTTAAGTTATGAAGATGAATGTGTATATCGGTGTGATTGTCTCCCCGTCCCGTTACATGCACAGTTTCACCCTGATCCAGAGCGTCGATCAGATGCTGCTGGATCTGACGGTACTGGTCCATATCTAATGTGTTGACCCGTACTGTTTCACGGAAAATGTCCTCAAAATCCTTTCCGATGTCAGGAATCGGAAAGGCAATGATCGTAAAACTATAGGAATCCTGCGGAATAAAATGGTTCAAAAGCAGTGAATAATCTCTCTTGTATTCCACCGATAATGTCTGCTGTTCCTTTGTATAAGCAGGATTTTCTGCTTTACTTTCCGGCGTGAAAAGTTTTTCTCCAAACACTTCGATCACAGCCGGGCCTGCATAAGCAGAGGCATCTTTACTGTATTTTTTTAATGCATTTTCTGCGTAGTGCAGCCGGTTGGCAAGCAAAGCCTTGTTCATATACAGCGCATCATCGAATCGATGGTCATACTGGTACTGGCGGTTTGGGGATGTGCTGTAAACACCGGTGGCATTTGTATTGGTATGGCGGGAAAATACCGGTTCTAATCCCATGGCACGAAATTGTATTACTGCCTGACGCACCAGCGGTTCAAAGCCAATGTGATAACGGATCTGTACTGTTTTTTTACAGGTAAGATCAATGCCGGCGATCTCAAACCCTTTTCTGTACCCTTCTGTATAGGTAGATGCAATTTCTGCCAGTTTTTCTTCTCCCAAAGACACAAGAAAAGATGCTGTTTTTTCCTCTGT
>HF998354.1:1740-10845 GCA_000433735.1 Clostridium sp. CAG:167 | reverse complement strand
TAATATATTCACCGTATTCATACAAATAATCCAGACATTTGTGATCCCTGTCCATGATCAGTTGCATCAGATAACTGCTTTTTTCAGGAAGAAGCATCTGTTCCATGGACTCTTCCATGCGTTCTTCATCATAATCATGGATATGATAATAAAAAGTCTCTTTTAAACTACGCTCAGAGATCCCGCTGCCCTCTTCCGAGAGAATACCGTATAACTGTAAAAACAGTTCTGCCTGCCAGATGATAGGCTGAAGTTTTCCTTCATAGGCTGCTGTAACAGCATTGCGAAAATTCACATAGTACAAACACAGATAGGAACCGGTTTTTTGGCCAAATACCTGATTCATATAAGCGGGGTCTGCCATAGAAGAAGTATATTGCTCTCCTTTTATATCCCGGTAAAAAAGTTCATTCCATTTTCTAAGATTCCGTGGGGTGTGAGGTTCATTAATCACCTGCTCTACTCCATTAAAAAGGGTCTGGCATACTTTGATATAGTCAGCATAGATTCCCATTGTTTCAGGAGATATTTCTTTAATGCGCTGCATCGCCAGTTCCCATCGTTCCTGTAAAATATCCAATCTTTTTCCCTCTCATTTCATTTGATAAAAAAACAGCCCAAAAGGACTGTCTTATTAAGATTATGAGTAACACGATAAGCCGAGTTCTGTCGTTGGATGAACATCTGTCTAATCCTGCCGTTGCCGGCAGGCTCAAGCGACCTACCCGAAAGCACGACGGGCCGCCGTATCGCTCTCTATTCGGTCTTGCTTCGGATGGGGTTTACATCTGCCCTTTCTGTTACCAGAAAGGCGGTGAGCTCTTACCTCACCGTTCCACCCTTACCACAGGAAAATCCTGTGGCGGTTTATTTCTGTTGCACTAGCCTGGGAGTCACCTCCACCGGACGTTATCCGGCATCCTGCCCTGTGAAGCTCGGACTTTCCTCACCTGTTCCCTTTCGTCTGAACAGCCGCGTTCACCTGTGCTACTCATATACATCTAGTTCAATAATATACCACCACCGATAAATTCGCGCAAGATGGAATTTAATGGAACATCATGTGGATCTACCGGCAAAAAATAATCTAAAAACTTCAAAAGACGCTGTGCTTCCGTATATTCAGGGCATCCCTGAGGCACTTGGAACAATACCGGATCCGCATATAATTTCATGGCTGCCAGTTCGTAGATCAGTGCGGAGTTAAACATAGCATCTGCCTTTTCCTGATAAGGAAAAATATTTTCATTTTCGCCTTTGCGGACTGATTCCCACATTGAAATGGTTTTCTGCGCCGAACTTCCTCTTGTTCGGGAATCCCTTATGATCCGGCGGATCAGCCGGGCCTGAGTAGTAGAGATCCGGTTGTGGTTATCCAGATTCAAAGTTGTCAAGGCACTGATATAAATTTTATACTTATCCAAAGGCGGAATGGAATATGTCAGTTTATCATTCAATCCATGAATACCTTCAATAACAAGTATATCATCTCCTCCGATCTTCGTCGGCGGATCATTATATTCCCTGCATCCTGAAATAAAATTATAGGTTGGCAGCATGACCTCTTTTCCTGCTAACAGATCCTGAAGATTTTCATTTAAAAGAGAAATATCCAATGCTTCCATACATTCATAATTATATTTGCCATCCGGACCTTTGGGAGTATGTTCCCTGTTGACAAAATAATTATCCAGACTAATCGGATGAGGATTTAACCCCAGGGTGTGCAGCTGGGTAGATAAACGGTAAGAGAAGGTGGTTTTACCGGAAGAAGACGGACCGGCAATAGTAACCACCCGGCTGCCCCGTGTTGCAATCTCTTCAGCAATATCTCCAATGCGTTTTTCATGCAGTGCTTCCTGAGTAAGCATCAGTTCCCTGAAATTTCCACTTACGATCTCACGGTTTAACTCGCCTACCGTAGAGACATGAAGCGTCTCGGACCAGTCCCTGTTCTGTCGCATGGTGTGGAACAATTTCATGCTTGGTTTAAAGTCCGGCATCATGGATGGATCGGAATTATTTGAAAGGATAAAGACAAATCCTTTTTCAAAAGGCTGGATTGAAAAATGTTTTAAAACGCCGGTACTGTATGGCATGGCTCCATAATAATAATCTACAAAATGCCCTAGTTTATACAGAGTCATGCGGGAATTTCTGCGGTACCTGCATAATAAAGCCTTTTTATCCATTCCCAGTTCTTCAAACATCTTCTGAGCATCTCTGGTGGCAATGACCTTCTTTTCAAAAATAAGATTTCTTTTCACATAATCCTGCATTTTTTCTTCGATTTCTTTTGCTGTCTCAGGATTCGATTCTACTTCCCCATTGATGCGGAAGTAATAACCGGAATCAATACTGTAGTGAATGGTCACCGGTGCAACTTTCTCTTTTGTATATAAAGAATAAACAGCCTTTAGAAGCATCATGGAAATGCCACGGAAATAAATACTTTTGCCATCTTTGCAGTCAAAGGTTAAAAATTCAATCTTTTCTCCCTCATATACTTCATGATACAATTCCTGTAAAACACCATCACAATATGCTGCTAAAATAGGCTGCGAAAACCGGTCCTGATTTTTCTGAGCCAATTCATACAGTGTAGTACGGGAGGGACACTCTATCGTCTCCCCCTGTATATTAACAGATATACGATCCATACGATCACCTCTTGTTCCTTTTATATCATATCTACTGATTTAATGCTTCTTTTATGAGTGCCACAGTCTCTTTTAACTCTTCCAAACGAGCAGCAGCGTGGACGCCAGTACTTTCTGACAGTTTTTCCATCAGTCTTTTGTTCTTTTCTAACTGCCGGGACAGATAGGATCTGTATTCATCTGCATTTTCTATGACCGACATTCTTCCAAAACAAAATTCTGCCTTTGAATAAGGAACCACATCCTGTATGCTGCGGACACATTTCATGGCGATATAGGGCTTACCGTGTTCCGTGACAAATACCTCTTTGATGATAGAAAAGCCTAATGACACTACCAGTTTCCGTATGTATTCATAGTCCCATTGGGGCTGGAGAACCAGTGTTTTCAAAGAATCTGTCACATCCGGATGGCTGGTAAGGATTGATCCCATCAGTCTTCCCCCCATACCTGCTACCAGGACAGTATCTACTTCGCCGGGCGTCAGTTTTTCCATTCCATTACTTAAACGGCATTGTATTTTGTCCTGCAGGCAGGCCGCCTCGATATTTTTCTGTGCCTGTGACAACGGGCCTTTGCCTATATCCATGGCAATGACTTTTTTACATTTTCTTTCCTGTACAAGGAAGATAGAGACATAACCATGATCACAGCCTATGTCGGCTGCCATACTGCCCTGATCTACCAGACAGGCATTGTTCTTCATTCTTTTTGATAATTCCATTAATCCAGGTAATCCTTTAACTTGCGGCTGCGGCTTGGGTGGCGGAGTTTTCTCAGTGCTTTCGCCTCAATCTGGCGGATTCGCTCTCTTGTTACATTAAACTCTTTACCAACTTCTTCCAGTGTTCTGGCCCGTCCATCATCCAGGCCGAAACGCAGACGCAATACCTTCTGCTCTCGTTCAGTCAGAGTTCCAAGAACTTCTACCAGCTGCTCTTTTAACAATGTAAAGGCGGCCGCCTCCGCCGGTACCGGTACATTATCATCCTGAATAAAATCACCAAGATGGCTGTCTTCCTCTTCACCGATTGGTGTCTCCAGGGATACAGGCTCCTGGGAAATCTTCTGGATTTCTCTTACACGCTCTACCGGAAGGTTCATCTTCTCTGCGATTTCTTCCGGATAAGGTTCTCTTCCCTTTTCCTGTAAAAGCTGTCTCTGTACACGGATCAGTTTATTGATAGTTTCTACCATATGAACCGGAATACGGATGGTTCTTGCCTGGTCTGCAATGGCTCTTGTGATGGCCTGGCGGATCCACCAGGTAGCATAGGTACTGAACTTGTACCCTTTTCGATAATCAAATTTTTCAACTGCTTTGATCAGACCTAAATTTCCCTCCTGGATCAAGTCAAGGAAAAGCATGCCACGGCCTACATAGCGTTTGGCAATGCTGACTACCAGACGAAGGTTTGCTTCAGCCAGACGCTTTTTGGCATCCATATCACCATTTTCCATACGCATAGCCAGATTTTTTTCTTCTTCCGCTGTCAAAAGAGGTACTTTACCAATCTCTTTCAAATACATACGAACCGGATCTTCAATGCTTACGCCATCCGGGACGGCCAACTCAATATTTTCAAGTTCTTCTTCCGTCGGTTCGTCATCTACATCCAGAATAATATCGTCATCCGCGGAGCTGTCAGGAACCATAGCAACAATTCCTTTATTTTCCAGAAATTCAAATACTTTTTCTGTTTTGTCTGCATCCAGTTCGACGCCAACCTTGCTGAATGCCTTTTCTACATCTTCAAAATTCAAGACATTCTCTTTCTTTTTTGCCTGCTCAACTAACGCATTCAAAATCTCTAAAAATTTCTGCTGCTCATCTCCATTGGTGTTTTTATTATCCATCATTTCCTCCATTCTGCTAATTTTTATTTTAGCATCTTCATCTATAAAGATATTTGCAAATGCTGCAAATTCCTTTTTTCTTCTATAATTTTCTGCAACTCATTCATATCGGTTGTATGACGGCTGCGGTAATCAATACTGTTACCCTTGATACTTCGTACCACTTCATTCAGTGCCTTTTCCTGATCCCGCTCTTTATCCAGTGCTACGATCTCTTTATTAAAAAGCCCTGCTACAAGTGACTGCTCTTCCTTGCTGTCAAACTGGCTGATGATCTTGGCCGGCTCCACTTTTTTTGTTGTGCGGTACTGTTCATACATCACAACGGCTACCTGATGATAAGGCTCGTCCACAAAATCCTGCTCAGAAAGAATATTTTTTGTCTTTTCAAACAACGACAGATCATTACACAGCCAGGTAAGAAAAATTCCCTGTCTCTTTGCGATTCCGTCCTCTTTTATCGGCTGACCGTCTCTCTGCTTTAGCCGTTTCTCCCGGCGGCGGTCATAATCAATGCCTACCCGCTTGGCACTTTGATAGGCAACCAGTTTTCTAAAATCTTCCAGCCGGATCTGATATTCTCTGGCGAAAGCTTCCATGTAATTGCTGCGCTCTATTTCATTTTCAAAGGATAAACATTTTAGGGCAGCTTCATTCATAAAACGGGTTTTGGACTCCGGATCGTTCATATCGAACTGTTTTTTCAGATGGTCAATCTCATAAAAGAAACTGTTTTTAGCATGTTTAATCCGGTCTGCAAATTCTTCCGGAGAAAGACCTTTCATAAACTCATCCGGATCTTTGTAGGGGCGCATGTCGATGACTTTTACCTGAATATCCGCCTCTTTCAACATAGGAATGGCACGCAGTGCTGCTTTTACTCCTGCCTCGTCACTGTCATAGCACAAATAGACAAGATCGGTATACCGCTTCAGCAGACTGCAGTGCTGGCTGGTAAAGGCAGTTCCCAGGGATGCCACGGCATTGGTAAATCCAGCCTGATGAAGGGCGATCACATCCATATAGCCTTCGCAGATGATCATGCCTTTTTCCTGCTTTCCTCTGACAAAATTCAGTCCATACAGGTTTCTGCTTTTGTCAAATACCGGCGTTTCCGGTGAATTAAGGTACTTGGGCTTGGCATCTCCCATAACTCGTCCGCCAAAGGCTATGACATGGTGATTCCGGTCCATGATCGGAAACATAACCCGGTTCCAGAATTTGTCATAAACACCTTTTTTCTCATCATAAGTAAAAAGACCTGTTTTCTGCAGGACACTGTCTGGGTATCCCTTCGTTTTCATAAAACGGTATAATTCACCGCTTGATTTAGAGGAATACCCCAGGCCGAATTTTACAATCGTCTCGGCTGTAAGGCCCCTTTCCTGCAAATATTTATATCCAACATTACCATGCTCGGATTTTAACCTGGCATAATAATAATTGGCGGCCAGTTTATTTACTTCCAAAATAGCATCTCTTAAATTTCTCTTAGCCCGGTCATCTGCGCTGTTACTTTGTGTAGGAAGTTCGATTCCTGCCTTTTCAGCCAATTCTTCCATTGCTTCCACAAAAGTAAGATTTTCATATTCCATCAGAAAGGTAAAAACATTTCCTCCCGCACCACATCCGAAACAATAGTACATCTGTTTACCGGGACTGACGGAAAAAGATGCCGATTTTTCATTGTGAAATGGACATAATCCCATGTAATTACTGCCGGATCTTTTTAAATTCACATAGGAAGAGATTACATCTACAATGTCATTACTTTGCCGGACCTGTTCTACAATGTCTTCCTCATAGTACATATAAAATCCCTCATTTCTATTACATTACTGACCAGGTTTTCGGAACAGTGAGATTTTCAAACTGTTTTACTGCATAACGGTCCGTCATACCGGCTACAAAATCGCAGGCAACCTGGCGTACATCTTCATCTTTACGTTGCACCCGATCATAATACTCCACCGGCATATGTTCGGGGTGCTCCATATAGTGTTCGTATAAAAGCGCGATCATATATTCGGCTTTTTTTTCTTCTTTTTTTGCGATGGAATTGACATACACATGTTCAAACATAAAACTGCGAAGTCCCTGCAGTGCCGCAGCCATTTCTTCTGACTGGATAATATCATTTTTGTTCATGCTGTTTTTGATCAGATCATGTATCAGCGTATTTAAACGCTCTCTCAGTGTATGTCCTAGCATCTCTTTGTACCGGGAAGGAATATCTTCTTCTGAAATCACCTTTCCACGGATCGCATCATCAATATCTGAATTAACATAGGCAATTTTATCACAAATGCGTACGATCTTTCCCTCCAGTGTAGACGGATTTCCTGAGGTAGAATGGTTCAAAATACCATCTTTCACTTCCCAGGTCAGGTTTAATCCCTCACCATTTTTCTCCAGGCATTCTACCACACGGATGCTCTGAGCCTGATGTCTGAATCCTGCCGGATTGATCACATTCAAAACCCTCTCTCCGGCATGGCCAAAAGGCGTATGCCCCAGGTCATGGCCAAGGGCAATGGCTTCTGTAAGGTCTTCATTCAGCATCAGTGCTTTGGCTACCGTTCTGGCATTCTGGGAAACTTCCAGGGTATGGGTCATCCGGGTACGGTAATGATCCCCTTCCGGAGCCAGAAAAACCTGAGTTTTTCCCTTCAACCGCCGGAATGTCTTGGAATGAAGGATCCGATCTCTGTCTCTCTGATACACCGGCCTGAGATCACACTGTTCCTCAAACACTGCCCTGCCTTTAGACTCATCACTAAAAGATGCATAGGGACTTAATATTTTATGTTCACGCTGCTCTAATTGTTCTCGTATCGTCATAAACACACCTGATTTCTGCTAAAAAAAGTCCGTTTATTATCACCTACAATCTTTAATTACAACACAAAAAAGGATTTTCCTTTTTTTTCATAACATATTGCAGGAAAAATTTTTTTGGTGTATTCTTAAGAGGAGTATGAACAAACGAATGGAGGAAATTCTATGGCTAGAGGTGCAGGGAAAAATGGATGGGCCTTGTTTTTACTGATTCTGGCAGGTGTCATGTTGGGAAGTCTCATCGGACATCTTACCAGTAATATCGGAGCCTTGAGCTGGCTGGACTACGGTACATCTTTTGGATTGAAATCTCCGGTCACACTGGATCTGGGGATTATGGTACTGACATTTGGTCTTACGATCAAATTCAGTGTAGCCAGTCTGATTGGTATTTTGATCGCTGCCATCATATATCATTTTATCTGAGAAAAAGGACGGGATTTCCGTCCTTTTTTACTGTTCTTTGGCGGCTGCCATCCGGGAATAAATACAGCCGCAGAAATTCTGGCGGTAAAGGCCATATTCTTTTGACAGCTCGATGCTTCTTTTATATCCGTTTTTTTTCTTAAAATCCGAAGGCAGATAAGCCACACCACATTCTTTGGCCAGTGTCTCTCCGATTTCCATCAGCCAGTCTGCATTTTTGTGGGGACTGATCGACAAGGTAGTACAAAAATAATCATACCTGCCTTTTTCTGCCACCGCAGCCGTGTAAGAAAGCCGTAAATGATAACAACGGTAACACCGTTTTCCCCGCTCAGGCTCCTTTTCATAGCCGGTGGCAACAGCCTCAAATTTCTCCGGTTCATGGTCGCAGTCAATCCATTGGACCGTGTTTCCGTAAGAAACTGTGTGGATATATCGGATCAATTCCTGTTTTCTCTTGTTATATTCTGCCTGCTCAGATATGTTTGGATTGTAAAACAATACAGTAATATCAAAATATTCATGAAGATATTCCAGCACATAACTGCTGCATGGCGCACAGCAGCAGTGAAGCAAAAGGGTCTTCTTTCCACTTTGTTTTTTTAATAAGGAATCCAGTTCCCGCTGGTAGTTTCTAGGATTCATGATTTTTCCCTCCCAGTGTAAGAACTGCCGCCATATTGCCCCTCTTTCCGTGGGATGCACGATGGGAAAATAAAAGATCCGGGTGGCAGCAAGTACAAAGTCCGGCTGTCTCGATCTGGCCTGGTTCCAATCCGGCGTCAGCAAATACCAGTTCATTGGTACGCCACAGGTCTAACTGATACTTGCCATTTCCCTTATCCATCAGTAGCTGATCTTTCCGATTACTGCCAAACTCTGCCACAAAGGCATCTGCCACTTCCTCACTGACTTCATAACAGGACTGGCAGATAGACGGACCAATGATCACTTTCAGATCTTCCGGTCTTGTGCCATAAGCTTTTGCCATAGCATCTATGGTTTTCTGCCCCATACGCTGTACAGTGCCACGCCATCCGGAATGAGAAAGTCCGATAGCACGATGGGTTTTATCATAAAAATATAACGGCACACAATCTGCAAAATAGGCAATCAGAGTAACTTCCGGATCACAGGTGATCAGTCCGTCAATCCCACGGATATCTGACATGGCATGATAAATGCCCTTTCCCTTATCATGTTTTGTCACTTCCCGTACTTTGGTCTCATGGATCTGGTCTGTAGCTACCACACTGCTTTTCTCATAGCCAATGGCATCCGCCAGGATACCGTGGTTTTTTATAACATTCATACTGTCATCACC
>HF998354.1:0-1703 GCA_000433735.1 Clostridium sp. CAG:167 | reverse complement strand
TACTGCCGATCTCACCAGGGGTGACACCACCGATTCTGGTAGAAAATCCATGTACAAGTCCCTCTTCCGTAAAGGAAGGAAAAGTAAAATAAACAACGCCATCTTTTTCCTGTCGCACACAGTTCATATCACCGCACTCCTTTCGGCCATTTACTCTTCTTTTTCAAACAAACAAATGGTTTCTATGCCCCGGGTCCATGGAAACATATCCACGCACTGGGCTTTTACCGGTTTATATCCATGTTCCTCAAAGATCACCAGATCTCTGGCAAGACTGGTAGGTTTACAGGATATATAAAGGATCCTTTTTACACCAAAATCCAGGATCTTCAAAATTGCTTTTGGATGCACGCCCTCTCTTGGAGGATCCAATACAATGGTATCCGGTACTTCTTTTAATTCATCAATGACTTTTAACACATCGCCGGCGTGGAAGGAACAGTTATCCAGATGATTTTCTTTTGCATTTTCTCTGGCTGCCACAACTGCCTCTTCTACAATCTCAACACCAACCACCTTTTTTGCCACCGGTGCCAGTACCTGGGCAATGGTACCGGTTCCGCTGTAAAGGTCAAACACTACATTTCCTTCTATGTCTCCCAGATACGCTCTGGCCGTTTCGTATAAAACTTCTGCCCCCTGGGAATTAGTCTGAAAAAAGGAAAACGGTGTGATCTTGAACCGTAGTCCCAGTAACTCTTCATAAAAATAATCTTTTCCGTACAAAACAGAAGTGTGGTCAGAACGGACCATATCCGACAATCCATCATTCTGCATGTGAAGTATACCGGCAAAAGTCCCTTCCAGCGGAAGTTCCTGCATACAGCGGCACCACTCCTCTTCAAAGGCTGGTCCCTGAGTCGTGGTCACAAGACACACAAGCAGTTCTCCTGTTTTCTGTCCGCGGCGCACCAGTAAATGCCTCAGCACGCCTTCATGGCTCATTTTATGATAAAACGGAGTCCCTTTCTCCCTGTAGAATTCACAGGTTTTCTCAAGGATCCGGCGGATATCCGGATGTACGATCTGACACTGGGGAACCTCAAGAATATCGTAAAAACTGCCTCGTTTATGAAGGCCTAATGTAAGAGGACCATCCTTTACTTCATCTCCAAAGGAAAACTCCATTTTGTTGCGGTATTCCCATACAGCCGGGCTTTCAATGCAGTCTTTCAGCGGGAAGGCCGGATCCACCGCCTCTAACAATTCTTTTACCTGTGAAAACTTTAATGACATCTGCTCTTTGTATGGCAGTGTCTGGTAAGAACAGCCGCCACACTGGGAAAAATGAGGGCATGGAGGCGTCTGGGTTTCATTTTCTGCCTGTTTTAACACTTCTAAAAGAAGCCCTTCTCTTTTCTTTTTTGCCTTCCGGCACCGGAATGAAACGGTCTGTCCCGGTAAAGTGTTTTTTACCATAACCGCCTTTTCCTCTCCCTCAACCTGTACATATCCTTTGTTGGGAAAATGCAGTCTGGTAACAATTCCGTTATATACTTCGTTCTTTTTCAAAACATCCTCCTGAATTTCTATTTCAATCAAAAAGGTCGTCAGCAATTACCTGGCAACCTTTTGACATTCTGTTTCTATTGAATTGGCTTTTTATTTTACTGTTTTTACATATACGCCGTCGTCTTCACAGTCATCGTCTTCAAAATCGTCCTCGAATTCATCGTAATCGAAATCACCATCAAAATCGGAAT
>HF998353.1:133959-157662 GCA_000433735.1 Clostridium sp. CAG:167 | reverse complement strand
TGCAAGGCGGTAGACTGTGTGATCCACGAGATGAATGGACGCAACGATCGTGTCGTTACAAGCCAGTTAGCGAAAAAGTATGGCATCACAAGGACCGTGATCGTCAATGCATTAAGAAAGTTAGTTAGTGCAGGGCTGATCCAGACAAGATCTGCCGGCGTAAAGGGAACGCAGATTGAGATACTTAACGACATAGTATATACTGAATTTGATAATAAATTATAACAGGAATGGAATCCCAAGACGCAAATGGAGTTGTGAACAAGAGTTTCATGATGCTGTTTGCGTTTTTGCAAGAAAGGATGATACATATGGTTTTGTCGAATGCATACAACTACATCAATGTGTTGGATAAGGCAGCGGATGCAAGCTGGGTGCGTAATGATGTGCTGGCTAACAATATCGCCAATGCGGATACGCCGAACTACAAGCGCAAGGATGTCCAGTTTGAGACATATCTGTCCAATGCAGTGGCAGGTACGGATTCGCTGGATGAGACGGTGGCAAACATTGATCTTTCCACACTGGAATCAACGACTTATACAGAGCAGGCAGGGCTTAGTTACAGGGAAGATGGCAACAATGTTGACATCAGTACAGAGAATGTCGAACTGGCTAAAAACCAGTTGAAATACTATACGCTGATGAATTCTGTGAATCAGGAATTTGGCCGGTTGAAGTCAGCGATGAAGACCACTTAAAGATAAAATCTGAGTAAGGGTCAAAATCATAGAAAATGCGAGGAGGTTTTAGAATGTCTGTTTTTGGAGCAATGGATGTAAGTGCAACCGGAATGACTGCACAGCAGACCAGAATGGATACCATTTCTGAAAATATAGCGAATGTAAATACAACCAGAGATGCCAATGGTAATGTCTACAAGAGAAAAACGGTAGTCTTTGAAGAAAAGAGTTACCCTAGTTTCAGTGAGAGCCTCAGTATGGCAAACGGACACATTGGAAAAGGGGTAAAGGTGTCACAGATCGTTGAAGATGATTCGGAGGGGAATAAGGTATATGATCCTTCCCATCCGGATGCAGATGAAGATGGTTATGTAACATATCCGAATGTGAATACTGTGACGGAAATGACGAATATGATCGATGCCACCCGTGCTTATGAAGCCAATGTGACTGTTTTGAATTCCACAAAAGGAATGGCATTGAAGGCATTAGATATAGGTCAGGCATAAGGAGGATTAGAATTAGATGGATCTTACTAGTTTATCAGCAATCAATGGACTTGAATCGGTCAGTCGTTATGACAAACTGCAGACAATTCAGGAAAACGCAGAGCAGAGTGGAAAGACGGGCACGGCCAGTTTTGACAGTTTGCTCAGTTCTGCCATGAAGATGGTTCAGGAGACTGAGGATTATTCCAATGCGGCAGAGGAAGAGGAAATTAAGTATGCTACCGGACAGTCTGCCAGTATGCACGATCTTATGATTGCGCAGCAGAAAGCGAATGTCTCTTTGCAGTACACGGTTGCGGTGAAAAATACAGCCGTTGAGGCATACAAATCAATTATGAATATGCAGTTTTAAAATATTTTGAGTTAGGAGAGGAATAACGAGATGATGGATCGACTCATAGCCATCAAGGATAAGTTCCTGGCATTTTGGGATAAATATACAACGAAACAGAAGACTTTGATCATTTCTGTGGTGCTGGCTATTTTCTTTGCAGTTGTATTGCTCGGTTATTTTTTGACAAGACCGGTTTATACAGAACTTGTTAAGTTAAGTGGTGATACAGCATCAACTTTTGACTCTGCATTGAGTTCCGGAGGAATTGATTATAAGAAAGAGTCTGATTCCAAGGGAAACACGGTTTTTAGTGTGGAACAGTCTCAATATTCAGACGCTGTTTTGTTGATGGGAGAGAATAAGATCACTGACACAGAGATGTCGTGGGATGATGCTTTTAACAACGATATGACGGTTAGTTCAGCGGAGAAGCAGACAAAGGCTACGCTGGCACTTCAGTCCTCTATTCGAAAAGGTTTGATGAATTTTGATGGAGTAGAAGATGCTACGGTATATGTGAACCGTCCCACAGATGATGGAACAATTTTTTCTGAAAAGAAAGAAACTTCGGTCAGTGCGTCTTTGAAGCTGGCAAAAGGATCAGAGATTACATCCGAGACGGCACAGGCAATTGCATATTATCTTGCCAATGCGGTAGGAAATAGTACCACGGATAATATCATTTTGACCGATACGACAGGGAATCTTTTGTATGGACAAAAAGAAGACAACACATTAGGTGGATCTGTCTCCGGAAGCGATGATTATAAAGAAAAACTTAGAAATACATTCTGTAAGAATGTCAGCAATATGCTGATGAAAGCCGGATATGACGATGTGCAGATCGGAAGTGCCAATATTAAATTTAATATGGATAAGGTTACCGAACTGGTAAAGACATATACGGCAAATGAAGGACAGGATCAGGGACTTTATTCAAGCTCTTACAATTACAAATCTACAGGAAACTCCGGAAGTGGCGGTGTGCCGGGAACGGATTCCAATGGAGACCAGACCGACACGATGATCCAGAATACCGGATCATCAAACAGTGAGACTACCTTGGATAAGTATAATTATCTTCCGAATGAGACGGTTCAGAATATTGAGCATGAAGTTGGCGCAGTAGAGCCAGATCAGTCTTCCATCGGTATTGTTCTTACGAAGTATAATGTGATCAAAGAAGAGACGCTGGAGTCCCAGGGACTTTTGAAAGATACTACTTTTGAAGAGTATGTAAACAATAACAGTGCAGTTACAGATCTGCAGGTTCCTCAGGAACTGATCACACTGGTATCTGCTGCTACAGGTATTGCAACCAATAATATCACGATTCAGATCAAACAAAAGCCTGTATATGAAGCAAAAGAGAGCAGTTCATTTATGGATAATGCATCTAATTATCTTATGGTGATCCTGACCCTTTTGATCGCAGGGCTGCTTGTGTTTGTTATTATCAAGGGCACATCGCCGGTGGAGGTAACAGAACTGGAACCGGAGTTGTCGGTTGAGGATCTTCTGGCGACTACTCAGGAAGATGATAAGCAGGATCTGGATGAGATTGAATTGAGTGATAAATCAGAAACAAGACAGTTAATAGAAAAATTTGTAGATGAAAATCCGGAAGCAGTGGCATTGCTTTTGCGAAACTGGATTAATGAAGATTGGGGTGCTTAAATGAAAAATGGCAGTTCAGTAGGAGAATTAGATGGACTTCAGAAAGCAGCAGTGCTTCTGATTACATTAGGGCCGGAAAAAGCGGCCAATATTTTCAAACATTTAAAAGAAGAAGAGATTGAGCAGCTTACTTTAGAGATCGCGAATACAAGAAGTGTATCGCCATCCCAGAAAGAAGAAGTTCTCAATGAATTTTACGAAGTGTGTCTGGCTCAGCAGTACATAGCAGAAGGTGGTATTGGATATGCCAAGGATCTTTTGCAGAAAGCATTGGGCGAAGAGAAAGCCAAAGATGTTCTTGGCAAATTGACAGCTTCTTTGCAGGTTCGTCCATTTGAGTTTATCCGTAAAACAGATGCTTCCCAGATTTTGAATTTTATTCAGGATGAGCATCCGCAGACGATTGCATTGATCCTGTCTTATCTGTCACCAAGTCAGGCGGCAGGAATCGTGGGATCTCTGCCACCGGATAAACAGACCGATGTTGCCAAACGTATTGCTACGATGGACCGTACATCACCGGATGTGATCAAGGAGGTGGAGGACATTTTGGAACAGAAACTTGCATCTCTGGTAAGTCAGGATTATACCATCGTTGGTGGTGTGGATTCAGTTGTGGCGATTTTGAATACAGTGGATCGCGGAACAGAGAAACACATTATGGAAAATCTGGAGATCGAGGAGCCGGAATTGGCAGACGAGATCCGCAAGAAGATGTTTGTGTTCGAGGATATTCTTATGCTGGACGACCGTTCCATTCAGCGTGTGCTTAGAGATGTAGAGAATAACGAACTGGCAGTTGCGCTGAAGAATGCCAATGAGGATGTGCGCAATGCTATCTTTAGCAACTTGTCTACCCGTCTGGCAGATATGATTCGCGAAGATATGGAATACATGGGACCTGTTCGTGTTAAAGATGTTGAAGAGGCACAGCAGAAGATTGTTAATATTATCCGTAAGTTAGAGGATTCGGCAGAAATTGTTATTTCCCGTGGTGGAGGTGACGAGATCATTGTCTAATCTGATTAAGTACACATTTGTCAATTTTGATAAAGAAGACTCCTATGTGATAGATTATGAAAAAAAGGAAAAGCCGGTAGAAGAACCGGAACTGCAGATGACTCAGGTGCCGGATCCGGAAGGATTTGAAGCTGGCGTTCCTGTTAAGAATTTTGACCAGGTATGGGAAGAAAAACAGGAAGAGGCAAGAGAACAGGCCAGAGTAGTTTTAGAAGAAGCTGACAAAGAAGCGGCACAGATCCTTGAACAGGCCAGACAGGAAGCGGATGACGTTAGACAGCAGGCTTTTGATCAGGGATTTGAAGAAGGCAAAGCTGAGGGAATCCGCAGGGGACAAAGTGAGATTGAGAATGAAAAAAATGAGATCTTGCAGGAAAAAGACAATTTCCGGAAACAGTATGAAGATACTATGGCACAGATGGAACCGAAGTTTGCGGATGTGTTATGTACGCTGCTTCAGAAACTGACAGGTGTTCTTGTGTCAGATCAGAGGGAAGTTCTGACATATCTGATCCATAGGACCATGATGGATATGGAACCTTCATCTAAGTTTGTGCTGAGAGTGTCAACAGAAGATTTTCCCTATATGGAAGCACATAAGGAGGAAATCCTTATGAAAGCAGGGGTGGATGCGGCAGTAGAAGTACAGGAAGAAAAAAGCCTGAAAGACGGTGAGTGTATTATAGAGACAGATTCTCAGATGATGGACTGTAGTTTTCACACACAGTTGAAAAATATGACAGATACACTTCGATTGCTGGCGCAGTCTCATTAGAAATTGTGAGAAGGATGGCATCATATGGTGAATACAATTAACCTTGAAAAGTATGAGGCACTGGGGGAACGAAGTTTTGCCAGACCATTGGGGAAAGTATCCAAAGTGGTAGGGTTGACGATTGAATCCATTGGCCCCAGTGCTAAATTAAATGATTTATGTCTGATTCGCTCAAACACAAAAGAAGAACCCGTCAAAGCGGAAGTAGTAGGCTTCCGGGATGACAGGGTTCTTTTGATGCCTTATGATGATGTAGCAGGAGTTGGTTTGGGCAGTTTTGTAGAAAATACAGGAGCACCTTTACAGGTGGCCGTAAATGATCGGCTGCTGGGACAGGTAATGGATGGAGTAGGGGTTCCTATGGATATGGATGAACTGGATGAGCATTGTGCTCGTTATTCGGTTGAAGCAGAAGCTCCGGATCCGTTGAAAAGAGAAATAATAAAAGATGTGCTTCCTCTTGGTGTAAAAGCCGTGGATGGGTTGATGACAGTAGGCAAGGGACAGCGAATTGGAATTTTTGCCGGCAGTGGTGTAGGTAAGAGTACCTTGATGGGAATGTTTGCAAGAAATACAAAAGCAGATATTAATGTCATTGCTCTCATTGGTGAGCGGGGAAGAGAAGTACGGGAATTTATTGAAAAAGATCTGGGAACAGAGGGAATGAGACGGTCTGTTGTGGTAGTTGCCACTTCAGATAAGCCGGCGTTGATCCGTAATAAGGCCGCCAAGACAGCTACTGCCATTGCGGAATATTTTAGAGATCAGGGAAAAGATGTCCTGTTGATGATGGATAATCTGACACGATTTTCTATGGCCCAGAGAGAAATCGGACTGGCTTCCGGAGAGCCTCCGGTGTCAAGAGGTTATCCACCTAGTGTTTATTCTGAAATGCCTAAACTTCTGGAACGGGCCGGTAATTCAGATAAAGGCTCCATTACCGGTCTATATGCAGTACTGGTAGATGGAGATGATTTTAATGAACCAATTGCGGATACGGCCAGAGGTATTCTGGATGGACATATTGTGCTGTCCAGAAGTATGGCACAAAAAAATCATTATCCGGCCATTGATGTGTTGCAGAGTATTTCACGTGTTATGAGTTCTGTGGCTACAAAAGAACATAAGGAGCTGGCTGGGAAAATAAAAGAAATTCTGGCTACATACCGGGATGCAGAAGACCTTATCAATATTGGTGCTTACAAGTCGGGTTCCAATCCGGACATTGATTTTGCCATTGAGAAAATAGGAATGGTAAACGCCTTTTTAAAGCAGTCCACAGATGAGAAATTTTTATTTGATGACATTATACAGCAGATGAGAGATATCTTTGCGGCGGTGCCGGATCAGGAGGATGATTAATGGCCAAATTTGTTTATTCCATGCAAAACATTCTGGACATGAAGGAAAAATTGGAAAGACAGGAAAAAAATGATTATAGCCGGGCCAATGTCCGCCTTTTGGAGGCACAGGATGAACTGGAGCGGTTGAAAGACCGCCAGAGAGAGCAGGAAGAAAAATTAAGACAGAATCTCAAGGAGTCTATGCAGGTCCTGCAGATAAAGGAAGCGGAGAATGGGGTAGAAGTTATAAAAATGTATGTAAAACAGCAAATGCTGTGTGTCAAACAAAGAGAACGTGAACTGGAGGAAGCCAGGACCAGACTAGCGTTAGCTATGAGAGAGAGAAAGACCTTTGAAAAACTGAGGGAAAAAGCATTTCAGCAGTTTATGGAAGAAGAAAATAAAAAAGAACAGAAAGAAGTAGATGAACTGGTAAGTTACCGTTATGGTGTAAAAGGATAAGAAAAACAGAAAGGAAGATTGGAAATGGCAAAAAAAGACAAGAAAAAATCTCAGGATAATACCATGGAAGAAAGCACGGGAAGCAAGCTTGTAACAGCGCTGATCGTCATTGTTATTGTGGCAATATGGCTTCTGATTTTTGGTGTACTGATCAAGTTAGATGTTGGTAATTTTGGTAGCAGTGTGCTGACGCCGGTATTAAAGGATGTACCGGTTCTCAACTGGATTCTGCCGGATTCCGGCAGCGACGACAGCAGCCAGAGCGGTGAGTATGACAACCTGAAAGAAGCAAATGCCAGGATCAAGGAGTTGGAGAGCCAGCTTGCTACTACAAGTAATTCGGATAATGCGAATTCAAGTCAGGTCCAGCAGCTTCAGTCAGAAGTACAGCGGCTGAAAAAGTTTGAAGATAATCAGGAAGCTTTCGCAAAGAGAGTGAAAGAGTTTGATGAAAATGTAGTGTATAATGATAAGGCACCGGATACAGAAGAGTATAAAAAGTACTATGAGGGAATCGATGCGGACAATGCGGCAGAGATTTACAGAGAGGTGTGCAAGCAGTATCAGTACAGTCAGGAAATCAAAGACCAGGCAGATACTTATGCGAAAATGGAACCGGCCAAAGCAGCGGCGATCTTAGAAGAAATGACCAGTGATCTTAAGCTGGTGGCCAGTATTCTCGATAACATGCAGCCGGCCAAAAGCGCACTGATCCTTCAGAGCATGACAGCTACAACAGCAGCCCAGGTTACTACCAAAATGACTTCTATGAAGAAGTGATGATGGTTGTACATAAAACCTTAAGAAATGATCGGAATGATCCGATATACATTTCGTAAGAAAATTAAAAGAGAAAGGAGGCAGAATATGCAGACACAAAGTATTTCGCTTGTTACGACAGCGGTTTCGCAGAATGTATCTACGAAAACTACCAAGGCAAATGGGGATACTTTTGAACGATTTATGTCAGATCATGGCACAAAGTTGACTGAAAAAAAAGGAACAGACGCAAACACAGTTAACACAGACCGGGCAAACAAGGATGATGTCCGATGTGATTTGAACAAAAACAAGGATGTTGTTAAGTCAGACAAAGGTGACTTGCAGCTGAGTGATAATAAAGTAGACTGCACAGGAAATGGTCAGACAGGCAAAGAAACAAAAACACTGGAAGATGAGAGTGTACAGGCTGTTACGGAACAGATCGTAACTGTCATAGCTCAGGTTCTTCTGGTGCCGGTTGAACAGGTGCAGGATATTCTGAACCAGGCTGGTATTGATGTATCACAACTCGCCCAGTCCTTTTTACAGGATGGAACAGAGAATGTGGCGCAGATTGCCGAGATTTCCAAGGATATTTTACAGGCGTTTCATGGCATCACGGATGCGGCAGCTTTTATCACGGATGATTCACTGGGACAAAAACTTAGTGAACTTACCGGTGAGATAAAACAGGCATTAGATTCTTATGTAAAATCAGATGTGCCACAGACAGATGCCGAATTGCAACAGGAAATGACTGCATCCAGTGAGCCGCAGGTACAGGTAAGTGTTGAAGATCAGGGAGAGGGCGGTGCTTCTTCTGAAGATCAGCTTAGACAGGGAACCTTATCCAGGCCGGCAGACAGAAAAGAGGTATCACGAGAAACCATAGCAGCCAATAACCTGAATACATTCACAGAGCGGATGGAGGCGGCCTTTGAAGACCGGACTGTATTGATGCAGGGGGATACAAAAGTTTCCATGCGGGATATTACAGAACAGGTTTTAGGACAGGTTAAAGTAAGAGTGACTTCCGAGACAACAAATTTGGAGATACAGCTTCATCCGGCAAGTCTGGGAAGAGTAAATGTCCAGGTTAGTGCGGCGGCGCAGGGAATAACAACAGCTACCCTTTTTGTTGAAAACGAAATGGCAAAGCAGGCGCTGGAAAGTCAGATGCTTACATTGAAGCAGAATTTCCAGGAGCAGGGACTGAAAGTAGATGCGGTTGAAGTAACTGTTTCAAATTTTAATCTGGAAAGCGAAGGGCAGCAAATGGCGGAAAATGGACAATCTGAACAAAGACAGTCGGGCGGCCGTTCCAGAACCGGCAATGGTGAGACCCAAGCCCCTGCTGAGGAAATACAGGAAAGTCCTCGTGAGCGAAGAGACATAAACAGTACGGTAGACTATACAGCTTAAGGAGGTGCTTACATGGCACAGGTAACAAATTCAGATCTGACACAGTCATTAGAAGATCTGACATATAACAATACCACCACGAACCAGGTGAAGACCAGAGGATCTTCTGAGCTTGGAAAAGAAGAATTTCTGAAACTTTTAGTATGCCAGATGCAGAACCAGGATCCGTTGAATCCGCAGAGCGATCAAGAATTTATAGCTCAGTTGGCGCAGTTCTCATCACTGGAGCAGATGACAAACTTAAATTCAACCATGTCCAACACATCGGCTTACGGTCTGGTTGGTAAAGAAGTAATTGTGCAGAAAAAGGATTCAGATGGTACTACCACAGAGGTAAGAGGAACGGTAGACAGCGTTATTATGAAAAATGGTCATGCGCAACTCACCATCAATGGCGTGAACTACGATCTGGATGATCTGGTAGAGGTTATGGACGATGTATATGCATCCCAGAAATACCGTCCATCTGTAAAGGCACAGACTATCAAGTATGATAAAAACAGTCCGACTATGAGTACCATAGAGATAAATCTAGGCAGCAACGGATATCAGGCTTCCAGTGTGGCAGTAGCAGTAAATGGTGAGTACATTAACAAAGATTATCTGTCATACAATGATGGAAAACTTACGATTTCACCGGATGCTTTCAAGGAGTTGTCACCGGGAACATACAATCTTACATTTACTTTTGATGATGTATATTCGACTTCTGTCAATGATAAGGTATCGGTTGTAGTGACGGATGGAACAAGCGGAGACAATAAGACCGAGTAAACAAAACCCAGAAAAGGATGGGAACAAAGACAGGGAGGTTATCGTATGATTCATGTAAAACAATCATATTCAACCATCCACGGGATCCGGCAGCCGATTCAGGATGAACCGGCAAAAAAAACAGCAAAACAAGAGAGTGAAAAGGATTTCGGACAGGTTTTTTCACAGAAGATGGAGGAAGTCCAGTTTTCGAAACATGCGGCCAGACGGTTAGAAACAAGAAATATCCGGATGTCGGATGAAGTAAAGGCCAGACTTCAGGATGCAACAAGCCAGGCACGGGAAAAAGGAATGAAAGAATCTCTGGTGCTGGTAGATGATCTGGCGTTTATCGTGAATGTAAAGAGCAACACAGTTGTGACAGCGGTAAATGATGTGGATCGTGGTGTTTTTACAAACATCGATGGAGCAATAATTAATTAAAATAATATATGCTGGCCCTTAAAAGGAAGCATAGGCACTTTTGAATGCCAGATAAAGTGCAGACAATTTGAATGGAGGGTGATTTTCTTATGATGAGATCATTGTTTTCCGGAATTTCCGGATTAAAAGTACATCAAACAAAAATGGATGTAATTGGTAATAATATTTCAAATGTTAATACAGTTGGATTTCGTTCCAGTACTGTAAACTTTACAGATGTGTTCTATCAGACAACACAGGGAGCATCCGGACCAAATGCTGCTACCGGTGCAGCAGGTACCAATGCAGTTCAGATTGGTCTGGGAGCCAATGTGGCTTCCATTGCCGTAGATCTTAGTGGTACCGGTTCTACACAGCGTACAGACCGTGGTATGGATGTAATGATCAACGGAGATGCTTTTTTGATTGTCCAGAGCAACGGTAACACATATTTTACAAAATCCGGAGCACTGGATATCGATGCCAGCGGAACTTTGTATTGTACGACCAATGGTGCCAAAGTCCTTGGATGGGGCGTGGATGCCAATGGAGATATCCGAAAGGACAGAGCGAGTGGTCTGCAGCTGATGGGCGGGGAAAATACTTATTCGGATCCGGCAGCTACGACTAAAGTTACATTGAGAGGTAATGTGGACAGTAAGGATCCTCTGGTTACATATAGTACAGATGGTTCAGGTTATCCGATGGCTGTCAGCTTCTATGACAATGTAGGTAACCTTTACAATGCCAAATTTAATCTTATTAAGAGTAGTGAGACATCCAATAATGATTTTTCTGTAAGAATTTCTGATATCCTTGGACCGGATGGAAAATCGATTCTGAGCCGCTGGGATGAGGCAACCAGTACTTATGTTTCTACCGGACAGACATTTTCCTTTGGCGGTGTGGATGTTGCAGCAGACAATTACGAAGTAAACCCAACGACAGGTGAGATTACTGTTGTCAATATTGATGAGTGGCCAAAGTTGTCCTTTAACGGAAAAACAGGTGCTTTTAATACAGTAACAGAAGCAGGTGGTACAGCCACTGCCGGTGATGTAGTAAAAAGTCTGAACATCAAGATCAATAACGCTGCCGCAGGTGATGGCAGTGACGGATTGGTGAAATCCTTCCCGGATACAGGAGTGGATATTGATTTTTCAAATCTCACTAACTATGCCAGCAATGGAGCCTGCAGCGTGAAGCCAAACCGTGGAGATACATCCGGTAACGATGCGGGAAATATGGCCGGTAAACTGAATGGGTTCTCAATTCAGACAGATGGAAAGATTTATGGTGTATACAGCAATGGTGACAAGAAATTGTTGGGACAGATCGCAGTAGCTACGTTCGAAAATCCAAGTGGTCTGGAAGCAGTTGGTAACAGTATGTATGCAGCATCTTTGAACTCCGGTGATTTTGACGGAATCGGAATTGATATATCAGATGTGGGTAAATTTTCTATCGGTGCCCTGGAAATGTCAGATGTAGATCTTTCTACCGAATTTACGAATATGATCACTACACAGCGTGGGTTCCAGGCGAACTCCCGTGTTATTACCACATCGGATACAATGCTTGAGGAACTGGTTAATCTGAAACGATAATCATATAATATGGTCATAGTTTACGGGAGGCGTGGTGCCAGAGGCAGCGTCTCCTGTTTTTCTTCTTAAAGGGGGCGAGGCGAAAATGATTGATGTAACGAAAGTAAACGGAAAAAAGTTCACTTTAAACAGCCGGTTGATCGAAACAATCGAAGAAACACCGGACACAGTAATAACTCTTACTACCGGCAAAAAAATAATTGTAAAAGAAAGTAGACAAGAAGTGAAAAATTTAGTAAAATTATACGAGAACGATTTATTTACAAATACATAAGGTGGTGTAATTTTGGATATTGCAACAATAGTAGGTATTTTAGGATGTGCTGCGGCGGTTGTCTATGGAATTGTTAATGGTGACCAGGGTTTTGCCGCATTAGGAAACTTCTGGGATTTCAGTTCCGTGCTGGTAACTATCGTCGGTTCTATGATGTGTATGGTTACTATGTCAGAAAGTCTGGGAGATTTTGTTAGTTCGCTGAAGTCTTTCGCTCTTACCATTAAGGCACCTAAGACCAACGAAGGAGAAGTAATACATAAGATTATTGATCTGGCCAACATTGCCAGAAAAGAGGGGCTGTTACAGCTGGAGACAGCGGCAGATGAGATTGATGATGATTTCTTGAAAAAGGGAATCATGCTGATTGTGGATGGAACAGACCAGGAACTTGTATCCAGTATCCTTGAGACGGAACTTGAGTGTATCGAGAAGCGTCATAACAAGAAGATTTCTTTCTGGGACAACCTGGCAGCCATGGGACCTGCATGGGGAATGATCGGTACATTGATCGGTTTGATCAACATGCTGAAACTTTTGGACGATCCAAGTTCCATTGGACCGAACATGGCCGTTGCCCTTATTACTACTATGTACGGTTCTCTGCTGGCTAACTGGATTTCAATCCCGATCGCTACAAAACTTCGTGCCAATAACCGCAAGGAAATTGCAGTAAAAGAGATTGTCTGCGAAGGCATTTTGTCGATTCAGGCAGGTGAGAACCCACGAGTGATCGAGGAAAAACTGAAGTCATTCCTGGCACCGGCAGATCGAAACAAACTGATGGATAATGGAGAGCAAGGTGGTGAAGCTTAATGGCTCGCAAGAGAAAACAGGCTGAAGAGTCAAAAATTGAAGCAGGGTGGATGAATACCTTTGCCGATCTTATGAACTTGCTTCTTTGTTTCTTCGTCCTTTTGTTTTCCATGTCAACGGTAGATGCGGACAAGTATGAGCAGTTAGTTACTTCCATGAATGAGCGCATCAATATTTTTGATAATGGTGGTTCTTCCATTGGAGAAGGACCGTTTGTGTCCAGCGGAACAGATCAGTTAGTTTCTATCTCAGAATATTTCAATGAGTTTGAAAATTCCGGCGAGAAACAGGATGAGACGAAAAAGCAGGATACAACCCAGGATGGAAGCCAGAAGGTGGATGAAAATGCCAATAACGGTGCTGACAGTCAAAGTAACAAAGATCAGCAGGCAACGAATTTGTCAGAACTGGAAAAGAAACAGTTTGAAGAACAAAAAGAAAAGACGGAACAGGTCTACAGCGAAGTGATGGGCAAAAGTGAAAAGAGCAATATTCAGGATGACATTCGTATCAATATGGATAAAGATTATCAATATGTCCAGATTTCCATGAATGGTGCTTTATTGTTTGACTCTGGAACGGCTACGATCAAGAAGTCTACATTGCCGTTATTAAGTAAGGTAGGCGATATTCTTAAGATGTATGATGGAAAAATGATCAAAATAGAAGGTCATACAGATAATGTGCCTATCAGTGGCGGCATTTATAAGAATAAGATGTGGGTATCTACCGCCAGAGCAACAGAGGTATTTGAGTACTTCGTTCATACTAAAAAACTGAAGGCTAAATATCTGGAGCCTACCGGCAGAGCAGCATATGAGCCGGTAGCCAGCAATAAAAACCAGAAAGGACGGGCGCAGAACCGTCGGGTGGAAATTAAAATCTATACAAAATAATTTGTTGTCAGGGGGACAAAAGAATGAAAAAAAATATTTTGACAATTGTGATCATGGCTGCAACGCTGATCAATCTTGTGCTTAGTGCCGTCATGATATTTAGTGTAGTGCCGGCTATGAACAAAACCAGTAATCTGGTAGATAAAGTAGCATCAGTTGTGGATCTGGAGATAGAAGATGCAAATAAAGATGCACAGGACTACACCGTTGAAGATCTGAAACCGTTTGAAGTAAAATATGATACTTCATTGAAGATTAACCTTCAGAAGGACAGTGGAGATGAAACGCTTCACTATGCAGTGTTGGATGGTATTGTGGTTTCTTTTAACACAAAAGCAGATGATTATGATACTATTTACAAAGCAGTAGAAGCAAACCCTGTTTATGTAAATGATATTGTGAAGGAGACAATTGCTGAGTACAGTATTACGACGATCAATGAGTCTAAGATTAAGGCAGAAGCAATTAAGAAAATGCAGGAAAAATACAATACAAAATGTATTGTGGAGTTGTCATTGACTGGATTTTTGACAGCTTGATAGATGAATGAGAGCATGGACAGAATAAAAAACACTTTATAATTTTGTCGAAGTGTGCTATCATAAATCTTGGTATTATGAAATTAGACGAACAGGTCGTTGTGAGGTGAGATATTAAATGAGTGATGTTTTATCACAAAATGAGATTGATAATCTTTTGTCTGCTTTAAGCAGCGGTGAATTCAATCCTGCTGATACAGAAGCGGTGGATGAGCGACAGGTTAAAGATTATGATTTCGCAAGACCTTCAAAGTTTTCAAAAGAGCATCTTAGAACACTTGTATTTATATTTGAGCATTATGCCCGGTTACTGTCTACCAACCTTCCGGTGTATCTGAGAAAAAATGTTCAGGTTGAAGTGATGCATTCAGAAGCGGCAACTTATCAGGAGTTTTCAAACTCTTTATCCAATCCGGTGCTGTTAGGAGTTGTGAATTTTGCACCTCTGGAAGGAAATATCATCCTTGAGATGGCTACAGGACTGGGATATGCGATTGTTGACCGAATGCTTGGAGGGGAAGGAGTCCCGCTTAGTAAGCCAAGGGACTTTACAGAAATAGAATTGTCCATTATTGAAAGTATCATGGTTGTTTGCACTAATCTGCTGATTGAACCATGGCAGAGTGTGCAGAAGATTGAGCCGATGCTGGAAAGGGTGGAGACAAATTCACAGTTTGCTCAGTTTGTTACACCAAATGAAATGACATCTATTATTACTATGAGTATTAAGATTGGTGATGTAGAGGGGCTGATGAATGTTTGTATCCCGTACACTGTGCTGGAACCGGTTATTGACAAGGTGAATACAAAGTACTGGTACTCTACGGCGCAGGTTAAAGATGATGGAAAGTATAGAGAGGTCCTTGAGGAATCTCTGGAAAGGGCCAAAATACCGGTTAGGGCTATCATGGGTAAAAGTGCCATATCTGTGAATGATTTTATACATTTGCAGGTTGGAGATGTAATCAAAGTCAACACGCGAGTGGAAGACGAATTGGATGTGTATGTTGGTAATCTGAAAAAATTCTCTGCTATACCGGGAGGATATGAAGACCACTACGCAGTTAAGATAAAATCAATTTACAGAGAGGAGTAGCACAATGGACGGAATGTTATCACAAGAAGAAATAAATGCTTTATTAGGAAGTATGTCAGATGACGACAATTCCCAGAGTGCGGACGAGACAGAGACAGTCACGGATGTGCCGGAAGCGGCAGAGCCAGTGGCGGCAAGTGTTTCCAGTGATGATAAATTATCGCCGGAAGAGGCAGATGCTCTTGGCGAAGTTGCTAACATAAGTATGGGAACAGCCGCTACAACATTGTCTGTGCTCAACATTGTCTGTGCTCGTCAACAACCGAGTGGATATTACAACACCGACTGTGTCATATACAACTTTGGAAGATTTAGCAAATGATAGTTCTACCCCATGTGTATTTATATACATATCCTATAAGGCAGGGTTGGAAGGAAAAAATATCCTGGTATTGAAAGAACGGGATGTGAAGGTGATCACAGATCTCATGATGGGAGGCGATGGCACCAATACAGAAGGCGAACTGACTGATCTTCATCTCAGTGCCATATGCGAGGCGATGAATCAGATGATGGGATCAGCGTCCACATCCATGTCTTCCATGATCAATGATGTGGTGGATATCAGTCCTCCGACAGCTACCAGAGTAGATTTTGCCGGAGAGGTTTCAGATGAATTGCAAGAATTGTCTGGACAGACTTTTGCTCTGGTATCTTTCCGGATGGTGATTGGAGACCTGGTGGACAGCCAGATCATGCAGTTATATCCTCTGGAATTTGCCAGAACCATTTATCAGAGATTTCTTGGCAGTCCGGCAATGGAAGATAAAGTGGCAGAGGATATGGCACAGAGCCAGAGTGTTGCACAGCCAGCGCCACAGCAGGTGGTACAGCCGCAGCCACAGCCACAGCCGGCACCGCAGCCAGCACCGACAGTGCAGCAGCCGGTTATGAATAATGGCATGGCGATGGCACCGGCACAACAGCCGATGTATGCGACGATGCCTGCACCGGATGTAAATATTCAGCCTGCTCAGTTCCAGAGTTTTTCTCAGGTGCCGGATCTGAGTGGCATTGCACCTGAAAACATAGATCTCATTATGGATGTTCCATTGGAGGTTACAGTGGAGCTGGGAAGAACCAGTAAATCCATTAAAGAGATATTGGATTTTTCGCCGGGAACCATTATAGAACTGGACAAGCTGGCAGGGGAGCCGGTAGATGTTCTTGTCAACGGAAAGTTTGTGGCCAAAGGTGAAGTGGTTGTTATCGAGGAAAGCTTTGGTATCAGAGTAACAGAAATTATCAAAGAATAATAAATGTTAATTAACGGAGGAATAGTACAATGGCAAAAAGTGTTTTGATTTGTGATGATGCAGCATTTATGCGAGTGATGATCAAGGATATCTTGACAAAGAACGGTTATGAAGTAGTAGGAGAGGCTGAAAATGGAATTAAAGCAGTTGAGAAGTACACTGAGACAAAACCGGATCTTGTAATGATGGATATCACAATGCCTGAAATGGATGGAATCCAGGCACTGAAAAAGATTAAAGAAGGTGATCCGGGAGCAACCATTATTATGTGTTCTGCTATGGGTCAGCAGGCCATGGTTATTGAGTCCATTCAATCTGGCGCAAAAGACTTTATCGTAAAGCCTTTCCAGGCTGACCGCGTGCTTGAGGCTGTAAAGAAGGCTATAGGATAATCTATGCTGGAAAATGTTTTACAGCTCGTTGTTGTTCTGATTGTTTTTGTTCTGGTTTTGTTTGCAGCCTTTTATTCCACCAAATGGATCGCAAAAAATGGCGGCATACAGAGCCGGGTCAGGAATATAAAAGTGATTGAGACATATAAGATCGCACCGAATAAGTATATCCAGATTATACAGATGGGGGATAAGTATTATTCCATTGGAGTGACGAAGGACTCGATTACTTTTTTGACGCCGTTGGAGGAAGAGCAGTTAGATTTGAAAAATGAGTCTGCTTCTGGTGCGGCGGAGATAAAGTTCTCCGATGTTTTTAAAAACATGACAGGGAACTATATTAACAAGAAAAATAAGAAAAAATAGAAAAGGTTGGTATTATGAAGACACAGAAGAATGCAAGAGAGAGGTTAATTCGGTATAGTATTCTGGTTGCTGTGATGTGTGTATTAACCTTTTTTTGTAGTACAACAATTCACGCAACAGTAAGTTCCAAGGCGAATGTAGATCACGTGGAGGGAACTTCAGAAGTAAAGACACAGGATCCGGATTCACCTCAGGATTTTCAATTTAATATTTCATCCAATGCAGGAAGTACCAGTTTGTCCGCAAGTATGAAGATGCTATTGGTTTTGACGGTTTTATCACTGGCACCGTTTATAATCATTATGGTTACATCTTTTACAAGAATCATTGTGGTGCTTCATTTTTTGCGTTCGGCGCTGGGAACGCAGACTACGCCGCCTAACCAGGTGTTGATTGGTCTGGCGTTGTTTCTTACTTTGTTTATTATGTCACCGGTCATGGCGCAGATCAATACTGACTGTATCCAGCCATATGAGGCAGGTGAAATGACGCAGGAAGAAGCGTTGAATGCAGGATTAAAACCGATTCGTACATTTATGTTCAAACAGACGAATCGTAAAGATATTAAATTATTCATGCAGATTGAAAGCCAAAAGGATGATGTTACGGTTGAAAAGGTGGATGATATAAAGACAGCGGTTCTGATTCCTGCGTTTATGATAAGCGAGCTTCGAACAGCCTTTATTATAGGCTTTTTGATATATTTACCATTTATTATCATCGATATGGTCGTGGCGTCTACGCTGATGTCCATGGGTATGATGATGCTGCCGCCGACTACGATATCCATGCCGTTTAAGATACTGCTTTTTGTATTGGCAGATGGTTGGAATCTGGTCATTGGACAGGTTGTAAAGACCTTTTATTAAGTTAGTGGAAAGGGGGCAGACAGATGACGGATGCAGATGTATTAGATATAGCCAGAGATATGATATTTACCATAATCAAGTGTTCGGCACCATTGCTGCTTGTGTCCTTGATTGTTGGGTTGGTTATCAGTATATTCCAGACGGTCACTTCTATTCAGGAACAGACGCTTACATTTGTTCCTAAACTGTTGGCTATTTTTTTGGCGATCCTTCTTTGTGGAGGATGGATCATGGATAATTGTGTGGAATTTTTCACAAGGTTATGCAACAATTTTAGTGCCTATGTTGGAGGGTAAACATGTCATTTACAATTCAGAACATGGAGTTTTATTTGCTTGTTTTAATGCGGATATCCGGCTTTGTGTTTACGGCACCATTTTTTAGTTATAGTTCTATACCGATCCGGATGAAAGCGGCAGCCAGTTTTATTCTGGCGATTGTTGCGATTCAGATGGTACCGGTTGTGTCGGTGAGCTACCAGGGAGTTTTCGGTTTTTCAATTATTGTATTAAAGGAAACAGCCGTTGGAATGATTCTTGGGTTTATGTGCAATTTGTGTTTTTATATCATAAATTTTGCGGGACAGCTTATTGATATGGAACTGGGCCTGTCTATGGCCAATATGTTTGATCCGGCTACCAATGTACAAGTTACAGTAACAGGTAATATTTATAATTACTTTGTTATGTTGATGCTGGTTGCGACGAACATGCATTATTATATTATCCGTGCCATTTTTGATTCCTTTTCTTACTTTAATGTTGGGAAAGCGGTATTTCATACCAGTCTCAAAGAGATTATGGTGGATTTTGTGGCAAATTATTTTTTGATTGCGGTTCGTATTGTTCTGCCGATTTTTTGTTGTATGCTTATTATCAATGTTGTATTAGGTGTGCTGGCAAAGGCAGCACCACAAATGAATATGTTTGTGGTTGGAATCCAGATCAAAGTGCTGGTGGGATTGATCCTGCTGCTGATCCTGGTGCAGACGATTCCCAGCGTGTCGGATTTTATTTTCTCAGAAATGAGAGATGTGATCACACAGGTGATTCATGGCTTTCAGCCATAGAAGATACAGGCAGGTGAAAAAATGATCCTAGAATACAATCTGCAGTTTTTCGCAAAAGAGGGAGCCGGCGGTGAAAAAACGGAAGCGGCTACCCCTAAAAAACTGGATAAGGCCAGAGAAGAGGGACAGGTTGCCAAAAGCCAGGATTTGAATACGGCTGTGCTTTTGTTTGTTTTATTTGGCTGTCTTAAAATTTTTGGCGGATTTGTTGCAGATCAGTTGATAAAATGTTATACATTTTTTTACGGGCTCATCGGAGATGTTGCCAGGGAAGAAATGAATCTGGGCGTCAGTATGTCTTTGTTTGCAGAAGCGTCGAAACGGATCCTTTTAGCGTGTTTGCCAATCTTGGGATTTGGCGTGCTGGGGGCGTTTATAGTCAACCGGGTTCAGGTCAAATGGAAGGTAACAGCCAAACCTTTGAAACCTAAGTTGTCAAAGATCAGCCCCATCAGCGGTTTTAAGAGATTGTTTTCCAAGGATAAACTTGTAGAACTGCTAAAGGCTGTCTTGAAACTGGCAATTTTGTTTTATGTAATCTATGTGTCACTAAAGGATGAGTGGGGCATGATAACCAATTTATACCAGATCAGTTTACTGCAGGGACTGAGAATGATCTTAGATATGGTATTGGATGTGTCCTTCAAAATATGTATTGCCTTTGCCGTGCTGGCTTTTGCTGACTGGTTTTACCAGAAGAAAAAATTCAGCAATGATATGAAGATGACAAAACAGGAAGTAAAGGATGAGTATAAAAACACAGAGGGAAATCCTCAGATCAAAGGTGCTATCCGTAGAAAGATGCAGGAGGCGTCCCGACGCAGGATGATGCAGCAGTTGCCGGAGGCGGATGTTGTCATTACAAACCCGACGCATCTGGCGGTGGCGTTGAAATATGATAAAGAGGTTGCGGAAGCACCCATCGTAATTGGAAAAGGTGCGGATTATCTGGCAGAAAAGATAAAAGAGACAGCCAGGGAAAATCACATCGAAATAGTTGAAAACAAACCCCTTGCCCGTATGCTGTATCACAATGTGGAGCTGGGAGACCAGATACCGCCTGAGTTGTATCAGATGGTGGCAGAGATCCTTGCCTATGTGTATGGACTGCAGGGAAAAGTTAGTTAGAAAATAAGTATGAAAGTAAGAAAGGAGAAAATGGTATGGCAAAATCAGACATTGCATTAGGCGCATTTATATTGATACCGATCCTGTGCCTTATCATTCCTGTACCTTTATTCCTTTTGGATATATTGTTTGGATTAAATATTGCATTATCTATGATCATATTGTTTAATGCACTTTTTTCAAAGGAGCCTCTGGATATGTCCAGTTTCCCGACTCTTTTGTTGCTTACCACATTGTTCCGTCTGGCATTGAATGTAAGTTCTACCAGAAATATCCTGCTGTATGGTGAAGCGGGTAATGTTGTTAATACATTTGGAAACTTTGTAGGAGGCGGAAACCTGGTAGTAGGTGGTATCGTTTTCCTTGTACTGATCATTATGCAGTTACTTGTAATTAACAAAGGTTCGGAGCGTGTATCAGAAGTAACAGCCCGTTTTACCCTGGATGCTATGCCGGGTAAACAGATGGCGATTGATGCAGATTTGAATACAGGTGCCATTACAGATGAGGAGGCCAGAAAACGTCGTGAGAAGATTCAGCAGGTATCCGCATTCTTTGGTTCTATGGATGGTGCTACCAAGTATGTAAAGGGAGATGCGACAGCAGGTCTTATAATTACCGTATTGAACTTTGTAGGTGGTATTGCCATTGGCGTCCTCATGAATGGTGCAGATTTTTCCACAGCCCTTCAGACCTATTCCATTCTTACCATTGGAGACGGTCTTACCAGCCAGATTCCATCCTTGATGATCTCGCTGGCAACAGGTATTCTTGTAACTAAGAGTTCCAAAGAGGCAGATATTGGAAATATACTACAGAAACAGTTATTCTCTACACCAAAGGTTATGAATATCGTAGGAATTGCCTTGATCGGTCTGGGTATTTTTACACCTCTTAATATTGTTATCTTTGTTGGATATGGAATCTTGTTTATCATAACAGGAAGAATGATGTCTGCAGAACTGGAAATGGCAGAGACAGAGGAGTCCGTTTCGGAAGAGGAAGAGTCGGCGGAAGAGATAAGGAGACCGGAAAATGTAAATTCGCTGCTGCAGGTAGATGCCATCGAGCTGGAGTTTGGATATGGTATTATACCGCTGGCGGATGTAAATCAGGGCGGAGACCTTCTGGATCGAGTTGTTATGATTCGCCGTCAGATCGCACTGGAACTTGGTTGTGTTGTTCCAATGATCCGTCTGAGAGATAATATTCAGTTGAATCCAAACCAGTACCTGATCAAAATCAAAGGTGTACCGGTAAGTGAAGGTGAGATTTTATTTGATCACTATATGGCTATGAATCCGGGATATGTAGAAGAAGAAATTTCCGGTATACCTACTTTTGAACCATCCTTCCATCTTCCGGCAATCTGGATCACAGAAAGCCAGAGAGAAAGAGCAGAATCTCTTGGATATACAGTGGTAGATCCACCGTCTATCATTGCGACGCATTTGACGGAAATTATACGAACCCATTTGGCAGATCTTCTTACCAGACAAGATGTCCAGAATCTTATTAATAATGTAAAGGACGCCAATGAGACATTGATTTCGGAACTGGTTCCAAAGATGCTTAGTGTAGGAGAAATTGAAAAGGTATTGCAGAATCTTTTGGCAGAAGGAATTTCGATCCGGGATCTGGTTACTATCTTTGAGACACTGGCAGATTATGCCACAACTACACACGATACAGATGTGTTGACCGAGTATGTACGCCAGAGTTTGAAGCGGGCAATTTCAAATCAGTATTTCTTTTCCAATGAAACTACCAGCGTGATCACGCTGGATCCGAAGGTGGAACAGGAAATTATGAACGCAGTGAAACAAACGGAGCAGGGTTCTTATCTGGCTCTGGATCCGGAATACACACAGAAATTGATGATTTCGTTAAAAGAAGAAATGAGTAAGCTGGAGGAATTGGGAAGAACACCGATCATTATTACTTCACCGATTGTCCGCATGTATTTTAAGCGGCTGACGGAGGAACAGTTTAAAAATCTTCATGTATTGTCATATAATGAAATCGATTCAGATGTAGAATTACAATCAGTTGGGATGGTGACCGTTGAATGATCATAAAAAAATATATAGCAAAAACAGAAGTAGATGCCATTGAACAGGCAAAAGCGGACCTTGGTCCGGGGGCAGTAGTCATGAACATAAAAAAAATGCAGCCTAAAGGGATTACTAAAATTTTCATGAGGGCAAAAGTGGAAGTGACGGCGGCACTGGATGAGAATAAAGATTATTCAGAGAACAAACAGAAAGAGTCCGATGTAATGCAGAAAGATACAAAGCATCTGGATATTGTGACACCTCTTAGTATTCCGCCTATGCCAAAGGATAATAAGGAGAAAGAGGATGAGGCATTGAAAGAAAAATTAAGAAAATTAGAGTCCCTTCTTGAAAAACAGATGCAGCCACAGCCTGAAGAAAGTATAGAAAAAAAACTACAGACACCTCTGCCTCAGCCGGAGTCGGAGGATGATGAAGAAGTGGAAAAGACAAGAGAATGCAAGGAACTGATCCGTAAACAACTTCTTCAGAATGATGTAGATGAAAAGATCGCTGATTCTATTATGAAAGAATTAGATGAGGCGCTTCCGGAGAATGCACCGGTGGATCAGATTCTGGCCAGTGCCTATCAGCGTATTATCCTGACTATGGGGCAGCCTTATCTGATTGATACCAAGCCATCGGACCGCACTAAGTTTATATATTTCTTTGGCTCCACCGGAGTGGGCAAGACAACTACCATTGCCAAGATTGCCTCAAAACTGAAACTGGAACAGAAGAAAAAAGTGGCACTTGTAACGGCTGATACCTATCGTATTGCTGCTGTGGACCAGTTAAAGACTTATGCGAATATCTTATCGGTGCCGCTTAAAGTTGTGTACAGTCCCACGGAGTTGGGAGAGTACCTGTCAGAACTGAGAGATTATGATTACTGTCTTATTGATACGGCAGGCCGTTCCCATAAAAATGAGGAACAGTTAAAAGATCTTGGCAATCTGCTGGATCAGGTGCCAATTGCTGACAGACAGGTATATCTGGTGTTAAATGCAGGTACTAAGTACAGTGATTTAAAAGAAATAGCAAAAGTATATTCAAGGATTACTGATTTTAGCATCATTTTTACAAAATTAGATGAAACATCTTCGGCAGGATCAATTTTGAATGTAAGAGTAGAGACAAAGTGTCCTTTGTCCTATGTAACCTGGGGACAGAATGTA
>HF998353.1:118719-133871 GCA_000433735.1 Clostridium sp. CAG:167 | reverse complement strand
AGACGACAAACACAGGAAAAAGGAGATTGATATGGATCAGGCACAACAGTTAAGGAATATTATTAAAAAGCAGGAACTGGAGCCACCACATACAGATGCTCGGGTAATTACGGTTACATCTGGAAAGGGAGGCGTAGGGAAGACCAGTGTGTCCGTGAATCTGGCTATTACATTGAGCAAAATGGGGAAAAAAGTAATATTACTGGATGCGGATTTTGGACTTGCCAATATAGAGATCATGCTGGGTGTGCGTCCACGTTATAATCTGGCAGATCTTATGTTCAAGGGAAAGGAAATGAAGGATATCATTACTTATGGCCCTGAAAATATTGGATTCATATCAGGAGGATCCGGAATTAATGAAATGGCGAATCTGACGAAAGACCAGGTAAGCCACCTGATTGAAAAAATGTGTGAGTTAGACCGCATCGCAGATGTGATCATTGTGGATACAGGAGCTGGGATTGGTGATGCTGTGCTGGAATTTGTGGCAGCCAGTTCGGGAGCAGCCAGTTCGGAAGTGCTTTTGGTGGCCACACCGGAGCCTACCAGTATAACAGATGCCTATGCATTATTAAAATCATTGAATC
Source organism: Clostridium sp. CAG:167 (assembly GCA_000433735.1). Taxonomy (GTDB): domain Bacteria; phylum Bacillota; class Clostridia; order Lachnospirales; family Lachnospiraceae; genus Eubacterium_F. The sequence continues at coordinate 133,281 of HF998353.1, read as the reverse complement.
GCTGTTCGTCCTATCATCCGGGCAAGACTACAGTAAAAATGATCGCAAACCAGGTACGGGAAGATAAAGATGCCGCGGAACTGTTTGGCAAAATAGGGGTTGTTGTAAATAAATTCCTGAACATTGAAGTGGAGTTTTTGGGAGAGATACCATATGATGTAAATATACCAAAGGCAATTATGATGCAGACACCGGTCACTCTGGCTTTCCCGACTACAGATGCAGCCAGAGCGATTGTGTCACTTGTAAACAAACTGGAAAATATACAACAGCCGAAAGAACGAAGAGGAATTGTACAGATGTTTGCCAGTGTGATCAAAATGAAACTGCACAGATAAGGGGGAGAAAATATGGCGGCAGAAATATTGACGATTGGGGATAAAATGGATCTCCATCATATATACAGCGCAATGGGTGGCCTTTTAGCAGAAAAAACATATACAAGCCAGCTTCTGGATTTTGATGGAATCCGTCATGCCAAGATTTTAATGCCTATTGTTGGAAATAGAGTTGTTCCGCTGGAGTTGCAGGATGAGTATGAACTTTTATTTTATACAGAAAAAGGTATGTATCAGTGTGACGCCAGGATTGTGGACCGGCATGTGGAGAAAAATATTTTTGTGCTGGAAGTAGATTTTATTACGGAATTAAAGAGATTTCAGCGTAGGGAGTACTACCGTCTGGATTGTTCCATTGACATATTGTATCAGAAACAGACTGGGAAAGAGGAATATGGCCCACAGAAAAAAGGTGTTCTGGTTGATCTCAGTGGCGGTGGCCTTCGTTTCCGGGCACCGGAAGAGGTGCAGCAGGGAGAAAAAATGCAGATAGAGATCCCCCTTCCCTTTGCCAAAGGAAATGTATACAGAAGAGTGTTCTTGGATGTGAAATCCTGTGTGAAATCCGAAAAGAATTTGTTTGAGATCCGGGGAGAATTTGAAAATCTGTCAGAACAAAGCAGAGAGACGATTATCCGCTTTATTTTTGAGGAACAGAGGAGACGCATGAAGAAGGAGTAATTATATGAATAAAAAAATATTGATTATAGATGACTCTGCACTCATGAGAAGGGTTATATCTGATATAATAAACGCAGATGACCGGCTGACCGTTGCAGATACAGCCAGTAATGGCTTGCAGGCGATTCAGTTGTTATCAGAAGAAAAGACATACGATATGATCCTTTGTGATATTATGATGCCTAAGATGGATGGAGTGGCTTTTTTAAAAGAGTTATCCAAAAGAGATATCCATGTGCCCGTTTTGATTGTCAGTTCCATTGCTGAGAAAGAGGGAAAAGAGACGATGGAGGCGCTGGAGTTAGGGGCGTTTGATTTCGTAAGAAAACCGGAACGGTCCGTCGGCAGTGTATTTCGAGAATTTGAAGCAAGTATTATCCAGAGAGTTTATTGTGCATGTGGACTGACCAGACAGAGCATGGAAGAGACGATCCGTGAGATAAAGATTGATCCTAAACTCACTAAGAAGTCAAAAAAACCATGCAGTGTGCGCCGAGGGGACAATCTGTTAGTGATTGCATCGTCTACCGGTGGTCCCAAGGCACTTCAATCTGTGGTGCCGCTGATACCGGCAGATTTTCCGTATCCGGTAGTGCTCGTTCAGCATATGCCGAAGGGGTTTACGGGATCTTTAGCAGCCAGACTAAATGAACTGAGTCCTCTCCGGGTAAAGGAAGCATGTGACGGAGAGCCATTACGGCCGGGAACATTGTACATTGCCATGGGAGGAAAACAGTGCCAGCTTATTCAAAAACGACCTGGCGAGTATTATATTTCAGAAAAAGATGCTGAGGCAAGGGGCGGTTTAAAACCTTGTGCAGATATTTTTTATGAGTCCCTGGTAAATACATCTCTTGATAAGATTTATTCCATCGTGTTGACCGGCATGGGTTCAGACGCCACAAAGGGAATACAACTTTTAAAACAGACCAAGAAGGTTGAAGTGGTAGCGCAGGACAGAGAAAGCTGTGTTGTGTATGGTATGCCAAGGGCAGCTGCCCTGGCAGGAATCGTGGATGAAATGGTTCCATTGACAGAGATAACGAAAACAATGCTTAAGAGAATAGGAGTGTGACAAGATGGATACAAGTCAATATTTGGATTTATTCATTGATGAAACAAAAGAACATTTGCAGAGTTTGAACGAGCATATTCTGATATTGGAAAAAGAGCCGGAAAATGAAGATACCATAAATGAGATTTTCCGTGCAGCCCATACATTGAAAGGTATGGCCGGCACCATGGGATTTACGAGAATGCAGAGACTTACACATGATCTGGAAAATGTTTTCTCAGAGATTCGTAGTGGCAACATGAAAGTAAATCCGAAGTTGATCGATATTTTGTTCCGTGGACTGGATGCGCTGGAATCCTATCTGGATGTGATTTCTTCCGAGGGAAATGAAGGAACAGAGGATAATGAAGACATTATCAATGACTTGAATAGTGTCCTGGAAGAGCAAAAAGGCGGCGGAGCACCGGCTGAGTCTGCGCAGAAACCGGCAGAGAGCATGAAAGAAGAGCCGAAGAAGGAAGAAACAGTTACAGCAGCTAAAGCAAAATATAATACGATCCCGGTTACTGACTATGAGGTCGATGCTATGAAAACTGCCAAGGCAGAGGGCAAAAATATTTTCGGAATCACGGTGTATTTATCAGACAGCTGTATTTTGAAAGCTGCCAGAGCATTTTTGGTATTCAAATCAGTTGAGAGTAAGGGCGAACTGATTAAGTCTGTCCCTACAACAGAGCAGATTGAAGATGAAGAGTTTGAACTGGATTTCAGCTGGATTCTGGCAACAACAGATTCTAAAGAAAATATAAAGAACATGATTTTGAATGTTTCGGAAGTGGCGGAAGTTTACATAGAGGATTATGTGATTCCGGAAGCAGAAACAGAGTCAAAAGAGGAAACGAAGAAAGAGACTGCAAAGGCAGAAACAGATGCGGCAGAAAAGCCGAAACAAGAGAAAAAAGATGACGGCGATAAACATAAAAAAGGAAAAGCCAAAGTTGGAAACCGTTCAGTCCGTGTTGATATTGATAAATTGGACGAGCTGATGAACCTGGTCAGCGAGCTGATCATTGCTAAGAATGGACTTGTTTCAGCCAGCGGCGCAGAAAGTACCCAGAACTTCCACGAGCAGATTGAGTACCTGGAGAGAGTAACTACGAATCTTCATGAGTCTGTGATGAAGGTACGAATGGTACCGATTGAGAGCGTTGTGAACCGGTTCCCACGAATGATCCGTGATCTGAACCGCAAGTTAAATAAAAAGATGGAACTGTATATGACCGGTGAGGAAACTGAACTTGATCGTACAGTGATTGACGAGATTGGTGATCCACTGATGCATCTTTTGCGAAATTCAGCTGATCATGGTCTGGAAAGCAATGAAGAGCGAGTTCGTTTGGGAAAACCGGAAGTTGGTTCTATTTTCCTGGATGCTTATCAGGATGGAAATAATGTTATTATTGATGTACGGGATGATGGTGCCGGCATCAATATAGAAAAAGTTAGGAAAAAAGCTTTAGAAAAAGGCACAATTACAGAGAAACAGGCAGAGAGTATGACTGACAAAGACTTTGTAGACCTTTTATTCAAACCAAGTTTCTCTACGGCAGATAAGATTACCGATGTTTCCGGTCGTGGTGTAGGCCTGGACGTTGTAAAAACTAAGATTGAGGCATTGGGAGGAAGCATAATAGCCAAAACAGTAGCCGGAGAGGGAAGTACTTTTACGATCCAGCTTCCGCTGACACTGGCTATCATCCAGGCATTGATGGTACAGGTTGGGGAAGAAAAATATGCGATTCCACTTGGCAATATCAATGGCATTGAAGATATTCCGAAAAATGAAATCAGTTTTGTACAGTCCAAAGAAGTTATCAATCTCAGAGGGACAGTTATTCCGATTCTTCGTCTTCATGAAATCCTGGATATTGAAGAATCAGGAGAAGAGGCAGAGTCTCTTATTGTAGTTGTGATCAAAAAAGGTGAGCAGCAGGTTGGACTGGTGATTGATGATCTTTTGGGCCAGCAGGAAACCGTTATCAAATCTCTTGGAAAACACATCACTTATAATAAACTTTTTAGTGGTGCTACGATTCTTGGAGATGGTGAAGTTGCGTTGATCCTTGATACTAACACATTGTTTTAGGGGGTGCTGACATGGAAGAAATGATGAATACAAGTGATGCAGTAGAAGAAATTCAGTACATTGTAGTGAAATTAGGGGATGAGCAGTATGGAATTGACATCCGCTATGTAGATAATATTGTGCGGTTATCTAAGATAACAAGAGTAGCTAAGTCACAGCCATATTATGTTGGTGTGATCAATCTTCGCGGAGAGGTCGTTCCAATTATGAGTCTCCGCAGGCGTTTTGGTCTGGAGGAAGATGGATATGGCCCGGCTACCAGAATCATTATCATACGGCTGGAGGATCAGTCTATGATTGGTTTTTTTGTATGATTGGTTTTTTAGTAGATGAAGTGCGGGAGGTAGTGAATATTGCATTGACAGATATCGAAAAGCCTACCTTTAAATTGGATGAAGATAATGCGTCTTTCCTTGCCGGTATTGGTAAAAAAGGAGATACATTAATCTCCCTTCTGGATATTATGGCAATTGAGGAAGAGAAGAAAGAAGCATGATGAAAGAGGTAAGAGTGGGGATGGCAGACTATAAAGTCTGTACATCCCCAGCGGTGTTGTCAACCTTGGGACTTGGTTCTTGTCTTGGTGTTGCTTTATATGATCAGGGAAGTGATATGTGCGGACTGGCTCATGTGATGCTGCCGGACAGTACCCGGATGAACAGTGAAGTAAACCGGTGCAAATTTGCAGACACTTGTCTTCTTGATATGAAAAAAGAACTCATAGGAAAGGGAGCAGACCCGTCCAGACTGGCTGCTAAGATTGCAGGGGGCGCAAGAATGTTTTCCTTTATTTCAGACAACAGTATGTTGAACATAGGAGATCAGAACATTGAGGCTGTAAAGCGGTGGCTTAGTGAGTGGAACATCCCAATTCTGGCCAGTGATGTGGGGAAAAACTACAGCAGATCAATTTATTTTGACAGCAGCAGTAAAATGCTCCGAATCCGGGCAGTGGGAATGGGAGAATACAGCATTTAAATATTAAAATGGAATGGGGGAAATCTTTGTGAAATACAGATATATACCGTCCTGTGTTATGCTTGTTGCCGGATTGATCACCTGTATTTTGTGCATTGTGCAGGGGTGGCCGGTAGACACCAGTCTTGTGGCACTGGTGATCGTTCTGGTATTGTTTTATATTATTGGACAGATTGCTGCTCAGGTTGTAGGAAAAGTCCAGGCAGACCGAATTGCTATGGAAGAGGCAGAACGGAAACTGGAAGAAGAGGAAGCACGGCGCAGAGAGCAGGAAGAAGAAGAGCAGGCTGAAGAAGAAAAAATAGAGCAGACAGAGAAGGAAGACGATGAGTAAAGGAAAGGATTAATGGATGAAGGAAGCGGAAAGAAAAAAACTGTGGGATAAATATATGAAATCAAAATCCCCGGAACTCCGTGAGCAGTTGATTCTGGAATATGCAAATGTCGTGAATCTGGTAGCTGGCAGATTAAATATGTATCTTGGATATACGGTGGATTATGATGATCTGGTTGGTTATGGGGTCTTTGGATTGATTGATGCTATTGACAAATATGATTTAACGAAAAATGTTAAATTTGAAACATATGCAAGTTTGAGAATCCGTGGATCAATTCTGGATCAGATCCGTAAAATGGACTGGATTCCCAGAACTTTGAGGCAAAAACAAAAAAGAATGGAATCCGCTGCAGCAAAAGTGGAAACAGATACAGGACGTCCTGCTACTGATGAGGAAGTAGCAGCGGAACTTGGTATCACAAAGGATGAATATGAAGGCTGGAAAGCAGAAGCCGAATTTACAAATGTGGTATCACTGGATGATTATCTGGAACAGGGCAGTGAAGGCGGTATGGAAACATTTACAGCAAAGTTTCAGCAGCCGGAGCAGGCACTTGAGAAAAGCGAAGTAAAAAAGATGCTGGTAGAAGCATTGCAGACATTGACAGAAAATGAACAAAAGGTTATTACACTGTATTATTATGAGGAGTTGACACTAAAAGAGATTAGCATGATCTTAGAAGTATCTGAATCCAGAGTGTCGCAGCTTCATACAAAAGCTCTTAAAAAGATCAAGAAACAATTGGGGGATTCCATTGATTTCATAAACTTGTTCTAGGCATATGGAAGAGGGGATAATATGACGAAAAATGCTTATTTTCAGCTGGAGGAAAAAGAAAACAAAGTGTACCTGAGAATTTTCCCTGAACAGGGAGAGGGCAAGAAAGCGGAGACGGAAGATATCGTCCGGTATTTTGAAGCAATCTCCTGGGAAGAGTACGATTTGGTGCTATTGGATGCCTATGTTAAAAAAGGCGAATACGAGACACCTCTTTACATTAAAGAAGGTGAAATGATACCGGAGAGAGAGCGTGTGCTGGTAGATATTGCAGAAGATGCAATGGTTGCCCGTGCTCGTTTTTATCCGCCGTCTACTGGTGGTTCGTCTATGACGGAAGATGAGATTATCAGCGATCTGCAGTTGGCCGGCATCTGCCATGGAATAAGAAGAAAGGCGATTCGACATTTTCTTGAGAATCACGAGTATTGCAGAGATTACATTATTGCAGAGGCTACAAAGCCAATACAGGGTTCCGATGCACAGATTGAATATTTCTTTGATGTTAATGCGACGGCAAAGCCCAAGTTAAATGAAGATGGCAGCGTGGATTTTCACCATCTTGGTAATATTAAATTGGTGGAAAAAGGAGATAAACTGGCTGCTTTGAAACCGGCAGTAAAGGGTGTACCGGGAATTAATGTGTTGGGCAAACCCATTCCTGCTAATAAAGTAAAGATCAAACATCTTCGTTTTGGACGAAACATTGTGATTTCAGAAAATCACTGCAATCTGTATTCTAAAGTTCCAGGCCATGTAACACTAGTAGATGATGTGGTCATGGTGTCCGATATTTACCGTGTGCCTGCTAATGTGGATCCATCCACAGGAGATATAGAATACAACGGAACGGTAGAAGTGGCAGGAAATGTAGCCACAGGATTTAAGGTAAAAGCCGAAGGTGACATTATCGTAAATGGTGTGGTGGAAGGCGGTACGCTGGTCTCCGGAGGAAACATTGTGTTGAAACGGGGAATGCAGGGAATGGACAAAGGATGTCTGGAAGCCAAGGGAAATATTACGGCAAAGTTTCTGGAAAACTGCCAGGTAGAATGTCAGGGCGGTCTGAAGGCGGATGCTGTTTTGCACAGTAAGATAACTTGTAATGAAAATGTAGAGGTGCTGGGACGCAAAGGGCTTATTAACGGAGGCTCTATCACTACATATGGTACTGTACATGCAACAACGCTGGGGTCTACGATGGGATCCAAAACAGAAATTACCATTTTGTCAGATAAAAATCTGATCATCCGGTCTAATGAGATGCGTGAGGAGATGGATGCACTCAGTGCTACGGTGGACAAGATTGATGAAGTAGCAGACCGTATGAGAGAAGCTGTTGCGGCAGGACAGAAATTGGAAAAAGAGCAGATCGCATATCTGAAACGGGCAGCCGGTGAAAAACCGGGATTGATCCGTAAAATCAAAAAAATCAAACTGGAAAGGGAAAGTATCAACGAACGGATACAGCGACACAAAAATGCCTGTATCAAAGCGGAGAATACGGTATTCCCTGGTGTGGATGTATCGGTCAAAGAGGCATCCAGAAAAATCCATGAAAATCTGTCCCACTGCCGATTGGTAAGGGATGGAGCAGATGTAAAGCTTGACAGCCTGTAGAGTGAAAAGAGGTAATGTTTATGGCAATGATCAATTCGTTAGATGCAATTACCATGCTGCCGAGAACAGCAGAAGCGGCAGATATCCAGGGAAGAGAAAACCAGCTGATGGAGCATGCAGCTTTGCAGCCGGGCAGTCAGTTCCAGGAAAAAGTGAAACGAAATCAGAGACAGGCGGTAGAGACGCAGAACTCTGAAAAAATGAACAAAGACGGTGGCTCTGGAAAAGGAGACCGGCACGATGGCATGAAAAAAAGAAAAAAGAAAGAAGAAAAAGCGCCGGAAGCTCCACGTAGGACCAGTGGATTTGACATAACAATTTGAAGGTGGTTTAACACAACATGACAGGAATAGAAATTGTAATACTTGTAGCAGGAATTTTGTGTATATGCATAAGCTTTCTGATGGCAGGCAAAAGAGAAGAAGTAAATGGACAGAGTATGAGTTCTGAACCGGCAGAGATATGGTCAGACAAAGAAGAGGAAATGATCAAAAACCGCGTAGGCAGCCTGTTGGAAGAAAAACAGTTTGAAACGGTAGAACAGGCAAAAGATCAGATGAATCATCTTTGCAATGACAAGATCATGGCCATGGACGAATTCTCCAGACAGATCCTCTCCCAAATTGATGCCAACCATCAGGAAGTTGTTTTTATGTATAACCTGCTTGGTGAAAAGGAAAATGAATTGAAGGAACTGATGACGGGAAAGGTGACACCGGAAGAGGACGGTGATACCTTTATGCCGGAAGAACCAGTTATGGAGCAGGAAGAGGAGCCGGATGCTGAACTTGAAAAAGATGCACTGGATGAGATTTTTAAAGAACAGTGGGGTGCGTCGGAGGAAGAGCCGGATAGAGAGAAAATAAACCGGAAGATCAAGAAAATGCACGAACAGGGACAATCTGTGCTCGAAATTTCCAAAGCGCTGGATATGGGCCAGGGTGAAGTGAAACTGGTTCTGGATCTCTATGGAGGAAGAAAATGAAATTAAAGTATTTTTTGAGAGGCCTTGGTGTGGGAATGGTAGTCACGGCATTGGTCCTTTGCATTGCATATAGAAATTCTTCTTCCGGAAAGAGCGTGGTGGAACAGGCGAAAGAATTGGGAATGGCATTTCCGCAGGGAACCAGCGAACCGGATGTGACAGCAACCCCGGAAAGCGAAAATACAAAGAAACCTAAATCTACCAAAAAGGCGGCTACCAAAGAACCTGCCAAGAAAGCGTCCGAGACGAAGAAACCGGCGGCAGCCAGTGGGGCAGGTGTCAGTGCGGCAGTGGAAAAAGCGACCAAAAAGCCGACAAAGAAGCCGAAGACAACAGCGGCTTCGGTGGTAACTGTGAATCTGGAAGGCAACTGGATTTCCAGTACGGTAGCGAGAGAACTGGAGAAGAGAGGAGTCGTAAAAAGTGCGTCCCAATTTGACCATTATCTTGAAAAAAGCGGTGCAGCCAAACGGATCCGTTCCGGCACTTATAAGATAGCCAAAGGGGCGTCTTACGAAGAAATCGCCAGAATTATTACAAAAAGTTAAAGAAAAGTGTTGAAATTCTATTACGGCTGTGATAAAATAGTGGGGATTGAAAAAATCACATTAATTGATTTTTGCTCTGGTGCTGTGTCTCCGGGCAGGAGAACAGTGGAGTAAGAAAAAGAGATTAATGGAAGAATAAACCAAATGGAGGTATGAAATAATGAGCGTTATTTCAATGAAACAGTTACTGGAAGCAGGTGTTCATTTTGGACATCAGACAAGAAGATGGAACCCTAAAATGGCTGAGTACATCTACACAGAGAGAAATGGTATTTATATCATCGATCTTCAGAAATCTGTAGGTAAAGTAGATGAAGCATACAACGCTGTAAAGAACATCGCTGCAGAAGGTGGCAAGATTCTTTTTGTAGGAACTAAGAAACAGGCTCAGGATTCTATTAAGGCTGAAGCTGAGCGTTGTGGAATGTTCTATGTAAATGAGAGATGGCTTGGAGGAATGCTTACAAACTTCAAGACAATCCAGACTCGTATTAAGAGATTGAAAGCAATTGAAAAAATGTCTGAGGACGGAACTTTTGATGTACTGCCAAAGAAAGAAGTTATCAACTTGAAAAAAGAGTGGGATAAACTTGAGAAGAACATTGGTGGTATCAAAGAAATGAAAGAGATTCCAGATGCAATCTTTGTAGTAGATCCGAAGAAAGAAAAAATTTGTATCCAGGAAGCTCATATCCTTGGAATTCCATTGATCGGTATCGTTGATACAAACTGTGATCCGGAAGAACTGGATTATGTAATTCCTGGTAATGATGATGCCATCCGTGCTGTCAAACTGATCGTTTCCAAGATGGCAGATGCAGTAATCGAAGCAAACCAGGGTGAGTCAATGACAGATGCTCCTGCAGAAGAAAATGCAGAGGAAGCAGCAGAATAATTCAGAATCGTAAGAAAGGTAGGAATTTGAAAATGGCTATTTCAGCATCAATGGTAAAAGAACTGAGAGAAAAAACGGGTGCCGGAATGATGGATTGTAAGAAAGCTCTTACAAACACAGACGGTGATATGGATAAAGCAGTAGAATGGCTTCGTGAGAACGGTCTTGCTAAGGCTGAGAAAAAAGCTGGCCGTATTGCAGCAGAAGGTATTGTTAAAACTTTCATCAGTGCAGATGGAAAGAATGCATCTATGGTAGAAGTTAACAGTGAGACAGACTTCGTTGCTAAAAATGACAAGTTCCAGGATTTTGTAGGTGATGTAGTTGAGCAGATCAACGGATCCGCAGCAGAAGATGTAGAAGCATTTCTGGCTGAAGCATGGGCAAAAGATTCTTCTAAGACTGTTAAAGAAGAATTGGCTTCCATGGTTGCTACAATCGGTGAGAACATGAACATCCGCCGTTTTGCAAAATTGTCTGCAGACAATGGTGTGGTAGTAGATTACATCCATGCTGGCGGTAAGATCGGTGTACTGATCGCTGCTGAGACAGACAACACAGGAGACGAAGTAGTTGAGTGCCTGAAAAATGTAGCAATGCAGATCGCAGCGATGAACCCTGAGTATCTTTCCGCTGATGATGTATCAGAGGAGTACAAAGAGAAAGAGAAGAAGATTCTTCTTGAGCAGGCTAAGAATGATCCTAAGAATGCCGGCAAACCAGAGAACATTATTGAGAAGATGATCATCGGCCGCCTCAACAAAGAGTTGAAGGAAGTCTGCCTGACAGAGCAGGTTTATGTAAAGGCTGAGAACAAAGAAACCGTTGCTAAGTATGTTGAAAGCGTAGCAAAAGCAGTTGGATGCAACTTGAAATTAACTGGATTTGTACGCTATGAGACAGGTGAAGGTCTTGAGAAGAAAGAAGAAGATTTCGCCGCTGAAGTAGCAGCTCAGATGAATGCATAATAAATCTGTGTTTTACAAATAATGTAAGTATATAAGAGGCTTTTCAGGCCGTATAAGAAATCTGTTTAGAGAATTATACGGTTTTGAAAAGCCTTTTTATCTGTTTGACGAATACCGGGAAGAGGTCTATAATGAACTACGGTAAAATACACTGAAAAAAGGAGCAGAGAACTTATGAAAACAATAAAAAGGACAATTTGCCTGTTGCTGGTGTGGATGCTTGTGGCAGCCGGCATAGAAGGAATACAGGTAAAGGCTGCAGGGACCGGGAAATTTGCATATCCCCAGTTTACCATGATGAAAGGGGAAAAACTGCCACTGCAGTTTACAGATAAGCGAAGTGTCAGAGAATATACATGGACATCTTCGGACGCAAAGACAGCTTCCGTCTCAAAAAAAGGGGTTGTAAAGGCAAAGAAAGTGGGCACGGCTGTTATTACAGGAACGAAGGGAAATGAAAGTGTGACCTGCAATCTTACCATAAAGAAAAAGCCGAAAAGCATTATCTATCTTACCTTTGATGATGGCCCAAGCCGTTATTCCACACCTAAGATTTTGAAAATTTTAAAGAAAAATAATGTAAAGGCGACTTTCTTTGAACTGAAACCGGCAAAAAAAGATTATGATCTGACACAGCGGATACTGGATGAGGGACATACGCTGGCAATCCATGGATACCAGCATAAATATGAGAAAGTGTATCAGTCAGATGCAGGCTACCGCAGAAATCTGGATAAACTTCAGGCTTTGTTTTATTCCAAATTTGGTGTCTGGTGTACATTAAGTCGTTTCCCGGGAGGCAGTTCCAACACAGTGAGCCGTCATTACAATAAGGGGATCATGACCAGATTGTCCAAGAAAGTGGGAACCTGGGGATACAAATATTTTGACTGGAATGTATCTTCTTCCGATGCCGGCGGTGCGAAAAATGCAGGCCAGGTGTTTCGCAGTGTAAAGAGTGGTCTGGTAAAAGGAAGAGAAAATGTGATCCTGATGCATGATTTTTCCCACAATGACAAGACAATCCGGGCATTGGACCGTGTGATTAAGTATGGTAAAAAGAAAGGATTTGTTTTTAAAGCCATGACGGCAGCTACCACAGAAGTACATCACGGAATAAATAACTAAATAGGTGCATTTTGGAAAAAAGTATGATATAATGAAACCCAAGTATATCAATTAATAAATTATGGAGGAAAATATGGCTAAATATAATAGAGTTCTTTTAAAATTAAGCGGTGAAGCATTAGCCGGAGAAAAAGGTACAGGCCTGGATGAGGCAACCTGTCAGCCGGTTGCAAAGCAGATCAAGAAGCTGGTAGACGAGGGAACCCAGGTGGCCATCGTGATTGGCGGCGGTAATTTCTGGAGAGGCCGCTCCAGCGAGAATATTGACCGGACAAAAGCAGATCAGATCGGTATGATGGCTACTGTCATGAACTGTCTGTATATGTCTGAGATCTGCCGGTCTCAGGGATTGATGACCCAGGTCCTTACCCCATTTGAGTGTGGATCGTTTACGAAACTTTTTTCAAAAGACAGAGTAAACAAATATCTTGGAAAAAACATGGTTGTATTTTTTGCAGGAGGAACAGGACATCCTTATTTTTCCACTGATACAGCTACAGCACTGAGAGCTATTGAGATTGATGCAGATGTGATTCTTGCGGCCAAATCCATTGACGGTGTATACAACGCAGATCCTGCCAAAGATCCAAATGCTAAAAAATATGAAACAATGAGTATGGCAGACATTGTGGACAAACAGTTAGGTGTGATCGACCTTGCAGCAGCAGTTCTCTGCATGGAGAACAAAATGCCTATGTGTGTCTTCGGTCTGAATGAAGAGGACAGCATCATCAAAACAGTAAATGGAAAAACAACCGGTACTACCATTACCGCAGATTAGGAGGAAAAAATGGACATTAAAATATATGAAGACAAAATGGAAAAATCTCTTGCAAACCTGGAAGATGAGTACACATCCATCCGTGCAGGAAGAGCAAATCCGAGAATTTTAGACAAGATCCAGGTGGATTATTACGGAACTATGTCATCTCTTCAGAGTGTGGCAAATGTTTCTGTACCGGAAGCCCGTATGATCCAGATTCAGCCATGGGAGAGCAGCCTGATCAAAGATATTGAAAAGGCGATTTTGGCATCGGATCTTGGTCTGACACCGGCCAACGATGGTAAGGTGATCCGTCTTGTGTTCCCGGAACTGACAGAAGAAAGACGAAAAGAATTGGTAAAAGATGTAAAGAAAAAAGGTGAAAGTGCCAAAGTGGCAATCCGGAACATCCGCAGAGATGCCAACGATTCTGCCAAAAAAGAGGCAAAAGCTAACGAAATGTCTGAGGATGAACTGAAACAGACAGAAGACAAGATTCAGAAATTAACTGATAAATACATTTCTCTGGTGGATAAGGCTGTAGAAGGCAAATCCGATGAGGTAATGACCGTATAAAACAGACCGGCAGGGACAACAGGCAAAACAGGTTGTTCTTGCCACTTTTTTCGGAATGGAGGAGTTTATGGAACGATCAGAATTAAATGCGCCAAAACATGTGGCCATCATTCTGGATGGAAACGGGAGATGGGCAAAGAAACGCCATCTGCCTAGAAAAGCAGGGCATGTGGAAGGAAGTAAAACAGTAGAACAGATCTGTGAGGATGCTTATAATCTGGGTATAGATTATCTTACGGTATATGCTTTTTCCACGGAGAACTGGAAACGGCCGGAAGATGAGGTGCAGGCTTTGATGAAACTGCTGCGCCAGTACTTAAAAAACTGTATTAAGAGAAGTACAAAGAACAATATGTACAAAGAACAATATGTGTGTAAGAGTCCTTGGGGATGTATCAAGACTGGAACCAGATATGCGGGAGAGTATCCGGGAATTGGAAGAAGTTACAAAGAATAATACAGGTCTTCATTTCCAGGTGGCGTTGAATTACGGAAGTCGGGATGAAATGCTGCGCGGGATGAGAATAATAGCAGAAAAAGTGGAAAAGGGAGAATGTAAACCAGAAGAGATCACGGAAGAAATGTTTTCAGAAAGTCTGGATACAAAGGGAATTCCGGATCCGGATTTGTTGATCCGTACCAGTGGAGAAGAGAGACTTTCAAATTTCCTCCTATGGCAGCTTGCCTATACGGAGTTTTATTTTACGGATGTTCTGTGGCCGGATTTTGATAAAAATGAGTTGAAAAAGGCTATTGATTATTACAATGGAAGAGATCGCCGCTATGGTGGTGTGAAATAGGAGGCT
>HF998353.1:92918-118694 GCA_000433735.1 Clostridium sp. CAG:167 | reverse complement strand
ATGATGTTTGTAACCAGGCTTATAAGCGGGATCCTTTTGGTTCTGGCGGCAATCTTTTTATTTTTTACAGGGGGCGCGCCTCTTGTGGTGGTAATGGGGATTTTATCATTGATCGGTATGTTTGAGTTATACCGGGTTTTAAAAATGGAAAAACATCCGGTTGCCACAGCATCCTATGTGGCATCGGTATTGTATTATGTTCTTGTTTATTTTGAATTAGAACAGTGGACTGTGGCATTGGGAATTTTGCTTTTGATCATAAGTATGATCTTGTGTGTGGTAAAGTTTCCACAGTATTCTATTGAAGAAGCAGCCTTTGGTGTCTTTGGCTTTTTGTATGTAAGTATTATGCTGTCCTGCGTGTATATGACGAGACAGTTAGATGGTGGAAACTGGCTGGTATGGATGATTATTATCGGTTCCTGGGGATCTGATACATGTGCTTATGTGGCAGGACGACTGATCGGAAAGCATCATTTTTCAAAACTCAGTCCGAAGAAAACCATAGAAGGATGTATCGGTGGTGTGGCAGGTTCCGGTTTGATCGCATTTTTTTATGCCTGTTTTTTCCCGCACACCGACATGTTCATATGGGATCACCGTGTGGTCCTTGTCATGATCGCTATGGTGTGTGCTGTGATTTCCCAGTTTGGTGATCTTTCAGCTTCAGCCATCAAGCGCAAATTTGATGTGAAAGATTACGGAAAACTGATCCCGGGACACGGAGGTGTTCTGGACCGGTTTGACAGTGTTATTTTTGTAGCACCATTTGTATACTATTTACTTGTTTTAACATCATATATAAAATTATAGGGATTGGAGGATTAGTATGAAAAAACTTACTATTCTGGGTTCTACCGGTTCTATTGGCAGCCAGACTCTGGATGTGGTGAGACAGCATCCGGGAGATTTTGAGATAACGGCGCTGACAGCCGGCTGCAATGTAGATAAGATGGTACAGCAGATCCGAGAATTTCATCCGGTTTATGCTGTTATGAAAGATGAAAAAACTGCCAGACTGCTGCAGGAAAGATTAAATGGATCTGAGATGACGAGGATTTTGTCCGGTATGGACGGTTTTTGCTATGTTTCCACGCTGGATGAGGTAGATGTAGTGGTGGCATCCATGGTGGGAATGATCGGATTAAAGCCGGTGATTCAGGCTATCCGGGCCGGCAAAGATATTGCGCTTGCTAATAAGGAAACTTTGGTAACTGCAGGACATATTATTATACCGCTGGCAAAAGAGAAAAATGTTCGTCTGCTTCCGGTAGACAGTGAACATTCGGCTATTTTCCAGTGTCTGCAGGGACAGCCGGAAAAGAAGATTGAAAAGATTTATCTGACGGCATCCGGCGGACCATTTCGTCACAGTAGTCCGGATGAACTGAAACAGGTGACGGTGGAACAGGCCTTGGCTCATCCTAACTGGAGCATGGGACCAAAGATCACCACGGACTCGGCTACCATGATCAATAAAGGGTTGGAAATGATCGAGGCTAAGTGGCTGTTTAGTGTAGATCTGGATCAGATCCATGTGCTGATCCAGCCTCAAAGTGTGATTCATTCTATGGTGGAATACCAGGACGGAGCGGTGCTGGCACAGTTGGGAACCCCGGATATGCGGCTGCCGATTCAGTATGCGCTGTATTATCCGGACCGGCAGACTTTGTCGGGAGACAGACTGGATTTTGAAAAGATGGCGGCGATCCATTTTGAAAAACCGGATACAACGCTGCTTCGTGGAATACCGATCGCAACCAGCGCCAGCCGCGTAGGAGGAAGTATGCCTACCGTTATGAATGCGGCCAATGAGTATGCCGTTGCAAAATTTTTGAAAAAAGACATAAGTTTTTTACAAATATATGATATGATAGAATTTGCAATGGAGAAACATAAAGTGATTGAAACACCGGGATTGGAAGAAATCCTGGCAGTAGAACAGGAAACTTATGACCGTTTGGAAAAGGATTGGAGGTAAATATGTCGTTTGGTAATATATGTCTGGCTCTATTAGTATTTAGTGTTATTATCATTTTTCATGAGTTTGGACATTTTATTGTAGCAAAATATAATAAAATTGGGGTGATTGAGTTTTCTCTGGGGATGGGTCCCAGATTGATCTCCTGGGGAAAGACAGAGAATGGCTACAAGGTGTTTTTCTTTAAGAGTTCAGCGTATTTTGATGAACATCCATTAGAGGGAAATCATACGCTGTATTCATGGAAACTTCTGCCCTTTGGCGGCTCCTGCATGATGCTGGGAGAGGAAGATACGTCTGTAGAGGATGAGAGAGCCTTTGGAAAGAAAAGTGTGTATGCCCGTATGGCAGTTATTTTTGCGGGACCATTTTTTAACTTTGTTCTTGCATTTCTATTTGCAATCATTGTGATTGGAACCATTGGCTACGATCCGGCGAAAGTGACAGAAGTAACAGCAGGTTCATCTGCGGCAGAGGCTGGTTTACAGAGTGGGGATGTGATCACTTCCATCAATGATACAAAGATTGTTGTAAATCGCGAAGTCAGTTATTATACGGTATTCCATCCATTTTCATCAGAGCCTGTGACTATGACAGTAAACAGACAGGGACAGGAAAAGGTCCTAACTATGACTCCGAAAGAAACGACTGTTAATGGGAAAAAGGTTTACCGCTGTGGATTTGCCTATGGGGCACCGAGAGAAAAAGTAGGTGTGCTGGGAACCTTGCGTTATTCTGCATATGAAGTGAAATTCTGGATCAGCACTACGATACAGAGTCTGGGACAGATGATCACTGGAAAAGTAAGCAAAGATGATATTTCCGGCCCGGTAGGTATTGTCCAGACAATGGGGCAGACTGTAAATGAAAGCAGTAAAGAAGGAGCCGGCACGGTAGTAATTAATCTGTTGATCATCAGTATTTTGTTATCCGCTAACTTAGGTGTTATGAATCTGAT
The DNA here is from genome assembly GCA_000433735.1 of Clostridium sp. CAG:167. Taxonomy (GTDB): domain Bacteria; phylum Bacillota; class Clostridia; order Lachnospirales; family Lachnospiraceae; genus Eubacterium_F. Next base: position 115,755 of record HF998353.1, on the reverse strand, counting down.
CCCGGTTCCTGCACTGGATGGTGGAAGACTTTTGTTTTTGATCATTGAATGGATCCGGAGAAAACCGCTTCCACAGAAATTTGAGTCCTATGTAAATGCCGGTGGCTTTATGCTTCTTATGGCACTTATGGTATTTATTATGGCAAACGATGTAACGAAGTTGTTCAGATAAAAAACAGGGGGGCAGTTAATTCATGAGAATGTTGACAAAAGAAGTGTCCATCGGAAATGTAAAAATTGGTGGAAAAAATCCCATTGCCATTCAGTCTATGACCAATACGAAGACAGAAGATGTTACAGCTACCGTTGCCCAGATTCTGGAACTGGAGAAGGCTGGCTGCGACATCATCCGCTGTGCCGTACCGACCATGGAAGCGGCAAAGGCTCTGAAAGACATTAAAGAGGAGATACACATTCCACTGGTGGCAGACATTCATTTTGACTATAGACTTGCTATGGCATCAGTAGAGAATGGGGCAGACAAGATCCGGATCAATCCAGGCAACATTGGAAGTCCGGAACGGATCCAGGCTGTAGTAGATTGCTGCCGCGAAAAAAATATTCCGATCCGGGTTGGAGTTAACAGCGGTTCTCTGGAAAAGGATCTGGTGGCAAAATATCATGGTGTGACAGCGGAAGGAATTGTGGAAAGTGCCTGCCAGAAAGTAGGCATGATCGAGAAGTTTGGTTATGATAATCTGGTAGTAAGTATTAAGTCATCGGATGTCATGATGAGTATCAAGGCTCATGAACTGGCAGCTAAAAAACTTCCCTATCCACTTCATGTGGGAATCACAGAGTCTGGCACGGTGTACACAGGAAGTATTAAGTCTGCGGTCGGCCTCGGCTGTATTTTATATCAGGGCATTGGAGATACCATCCGGGTTTCCCTGACAGGAGATCCGGTGCAGGAAATCTATGCAGCCAAAACCATCCTAAAATCATTGGGACTGAAAAAGGGAGGTATTTCGGTGGTGTCCTGTCCTACTTGTGGCAGAACCCAGATTGATCTGATCTCTCTGGCATCAAAAGTAGAAGAGATGGTAAAAAACTACGATCATCTGGATATAAAAGTAGCAGTCATGGGCTGTGTGGTAAACGGACCGGGAGAAGCAAAAGAGGCAGATCTTGGAATCGCCGGTGGCATAGGAGAGGGACTTCTTATAAAAAAAGGCGAGATCCTTCGTAAAGTGCCGGAAGAAGAACTTTTAAATGCACTGAAATATGAATTAGATCACTGGAAATAGGAGGGAGACGGGTGATAGGTTTTTTTGAAGCTTTTCCGGAACTTTCTGTAGACGATAAAATGTATGATATGTTTGCAGGAGTTCAGGTGGAAAAGGTAAATGCATCTAAGACAAAAATGCTGGCACTTATTCATTGCACAAGTGACCAGCTTTTGCATTATCGTACATTAAAAAATATGGAGTACAAGCTCTACAGACAGATTTTTCGTTCCATCGGTGTGAATCCTCATCTGGAGATTTCTTATCCTTATACGGAATCCTTGGAGACGGCAAAGATCATAGAGCAGTACGGGGAATCCATGCAGGAGGAACTCCGTGAAAAAAATAAAATTGAGTATATGAAATTCTGCAGCCATCCTATGGAAGTTAAGGGGGATGAGATACGGATCACCTGCGATGATGATTTTTTGTGTCACAAACTCAGTGGAGAGATTGAGGAATACTTTGAGGGAATGATGAGAAAACGATTTAATCGCAGTGTGAAGATCTGTTTTAACTATGTGGAAAAGGCAAAACGCACGCCGAAACAGCCGGAAGTATACACGGTGATCCGTCCGAAAGAACAACCGGAGGCAGAGATAAAGGAGACACCGAAAAAGAAATTTGTGCCTCAGAAAAGTAATAAGAAAAGAATTGCCAAAGATCCCGGTGTGTTTTATGGAAATCATGTAATGGGAGAGCGGATCCCCATTAAGGAAATTGTTGATGAGATCGGCGAAGTGGTTATTGAAGGAAAAATTCTGAATGTAGAAAAAAGAGAGATTTCCAACGGTGAAAAATATCTGGTTACATTCAGTGTGACGGATTATACAGATACCATTATGTGCAAGATTTTTGTAAAAGTGGATCTGGCAGAGGAATTATCTTTGTTTGAAATGCTGGCAGGGGGGAATAATATCCGCGCCAGAGGTGAGGTAAAAGAAGACAAATACGATAACGGTGATCTCAGTATCATGGTCTATGCCATGAAAGAGATCGCAGAGTTCCGCAAGGGCCGTCAGGACACATGCAAGTTAAAAAGAGTGGAACTCCATGCTCATACCCAGATGAGTGACATGGATGGAATGACTAACTGCGCGCAGTTAGTAAAAAGAGCCCACGACTGGGGACATCCGGCCATTGCCATTACAGACCATGGTGTGGTACAGGCGTTCCCGGATGCGTATCATACCGCACAGAATTTTAAGGATGATTTTAAGGTTATATATGGATGTGAAGCATATCTGGTGGATGACTTATTTGATACAGTATTAAATTCAAAAGGACAGTCGCTACAGGGATCCTTTGTTGTGTTTGACCTGGAGACCACCGGTTTTTCCGCCACAAGAAACCGCATCATTGAGTTTGGTGCAGTCAAAGTAGAAAACGGTTCCATTACAGATCGGTTCAGTACCTTTGTAAATCCCCAGGTGCCGATTCCACCAAGGATCACAGAGGTAACAAGTATTACCAATGATATGGTAAAAGATGCTCCAACCATTGAGACGGTGCTGCCGGAATTTCTGGAATTTTGTAAAGGATGTGTGCTGGTAGCCCATAACTCGGAGTTTGACTACACGTTTATCCAGAAAAAAAGCAAAGAACAGAATCTGGAAGCAGAGTTTACAGTGGTAGATACAGTGGGGATCGCCCGTGTGCTTTTCCCTCATCTTGCCAAATATACACTTGATAATGTAGCCAAAGTGCTGAAAATATCGCTGGTAAATCATCACCGGGCAGTGGAAGATGCAGAAGCTACCGCTGAAATTTTTGAAAAACTTATCGTGATGCTGGAAAAAGAAGGCATTACGGATCTGGATCAGTTGTACGAAAGGACTCATTGCGCACCGGAGATTACAAAGAAAAAGAGAAGTTTTCATGCTATCATCTTGGCGAAAAATGAGGTGGGACGAGTGAATCTGTACCGCCTTGTATCCATGGCCCACTTAAATTACTTTCACCGTCGTCCAAGGATTCCCAAAAGCCAGCTGATGAAATGGCGGGAAGGTCTGATCCTTGGTTCGGCCTGTGAAGCCGGTGAACTTTTTTCGGCTTTGCGGGAGGAGGCAGATGACGAGCGGATTGAGGAACTGGTTAATTTTTATGATTATCTGGAGATACAGCCGGTAGCCAACAATGAGTTTATGCTTCATTCAGAAAAAGAAGCCTATGAAAACTTTAACAACTGGGAGGATTTAAGAGAGATCAACCGCAGGATTGTAAAACTGGGTGAAAAATACAACAAACCGGTGTGCGCCACCTGTGATGTACATTTTCTGGATCCGGAAGATGAGATTTACCGCCGAATTTTGTTTGCCGGTAAAAAAATGGCAGATGATAATCAGCCACCACTGTATCTTCGGACTACCGAGGAAATGCTGGAGGAGTTTTCTTATCTGGGCGAAGAAAAAGCCATCGAAGTGGTAGTGACCAATACAAACCGCATTGCCGACTGCATTGAACCTATGAGCCCGGTTTATCCGGATAAATGCCCTCCGGTCATTCCGAATTCCGATCAGGAATTAAGGGATATCTGTTACCGCAAGGCCCACTCCATGTATGGAGAAGATCTGCCGGTGCAGGTGTCAGAGCGGCTGGAACATGAGTTGAATTCCATCATTAAAAATGGATTTGCCGTTATGTATATCATTGCTCAGAAACTGGTATGGAAATCCAATGAGGATGGCTATCTGGTGGGCTCCAGAGGATCGGTAGGTTCCTCTTTTGTAGCCACTATGTCGGGTATTACAGAAGTAAATCCGCTGCCGGCCCACTATTATTGTGCCAAGTGCCATTATTCCGATTTTGATTCGGAAGAAGTAAAGGCCTATGCAGGAAGTTCCGGATTTGATATGCCGCCAAAGAAATGTCCGATCTGTGGAGAGGAACTGGTAAGGGATGGTCATGATATTCCATTTGAGACATTCCTTGGGTTCTATGGAGATAAAGAGCCGGACATCGATTTGAACTTTTCAGGTGAGTACCAGAGTAAGGCCCACAGTTATACAGAGGTAATCTTTGGAGCCGGACAGACATTCCGTGCAGGAACTATCGGAACACTGGCAGACAAAACCGCCTATGGTTATGTAAAAAATTACTTTGAAGAGCGGGGTGAACATAAACGGACCGTAGAGATTGAAAGACTGCTGCAGGGCTGTGTGGGAGTCAGGAGAGCTACCGGCCAGCACCCGGGAGGTATCGTAGTACTTCCTATGGGCTGGGATATTTACACATTTACACCGGTACAGCATCCGGCCAATGATATGGAAACATCCATTATCACTACCCATTTTGACTACCACTCTATTGACCACAACCTGCTGAAACTTGATATATTGGGACACGACGATCCTACCATGATCCGCATGCTGGAGGATATTACCGGAGTAGACGCCGTTACCATCGGCCTGGATGATCCTATGGTGCTTTCACTGTTTGCGGATACCAGTGCACTGGGAGTAACGCCGGATGATCTGATGGGATGTGACCTGGGAAGTCTTGGGATTCCGGAATTTGGTACAGATTTTGTTATGCAGATGCTCCGGGATACCAAGCCGAAAAACTTTTCGGATCTGGTTCGCATTTCCGGTTTGTCCCATGGAACCGATGTATGGCTGAATAACGCCCAGTATTATATTGCCAGGGGTGACTGTACCCTGTCTACGGCCATCTGTACCCGAGATGATATTATGACTTACCTGATCCATACCGGTGTGGAAAACGGCACAGCCTTTAATATTATGGAAAAGGTTCGTAAAGGACTGGTGGCAAAGGGTAAAGTGCCACAGTGGGATGAGTGGAAGGAGACTATGAAAGAAGCCGGTGTGCCGGACTGGTACATTGAGTCTTGTGGAAAGATCAAGTACATGTTCCCGAAAGCCCATGCGGTAGCCTATGTTATGATGGCATTCAGAATTGCTTATTTTAAAGTTTATTATCCTCTTGCCTATTATGCGGCATTTTTCAGTATCCGAGCAAAAGCCTTTGACTATGAGATCATGTGCCAGGGCAGGGAAAAACTGGAAGCAACGATGAAAGATTACAAAAAACGCAAGGATCAGTTGAGCAAAAAAGAGCAGGATGCCTATGGAGACATGAAAATCGTACAGGAAATGTACGCAAGAGGGTATGAATTTACCCCGATTGATATATTTACTGCCAAAGCAAAACATTTCCAGATCGTAGACGGAAAATTGATGCCGGCTCTGAATTCCATTGATGGAATGGGAGATAAGGCGGCAGAAGGTGTGGTGGAGGCAGCCAAAGATGGTCCGTTTTCATCCTGCGAAAACTTTAAAAATCGAAGTAAAGTCAGCGGTACCATTGTAGACAAAATGCGGGAAATGCATTTATTGGACAATCTACCCCTTAGCGATCAGATTTCTTTGCTGGATTTAATGGCGTAAAAACGCTGTTTTTGACAATGAATACAAAAAAATGTAAAAAAGTTAAAAAAAGGGTTGCATTTTTTAAAGACCTGTAGTATAGTATTCATTGTTGATGGTCCGTTGGTCAAGCGGCTAAGACGCTGCCCTCTCACGGCAGAAACAGGGGTTCGATTCCCCTACGGACTACTACTTAATCAGACAGACCTTACATATATTATGTAGGGTCTGTTTTGAATTTTAGGAGGTTTCTTATGAACATAAGCATAACAGGTACATTGGGCAGTGGTAAGTCCAGTGTCTGCAAGATTTTAAAAGAAAATGGATACGATATTATTTCTAATGGAGTTTTATTCCGTGAGATTGCTGAGGAGAAAGGCATTACGGTGGTGGAATTGAACGAACTGGCAAAGAAGGATAAAAGCATTGATGATATGCTGGATGAGAGAAGTATCCGTCTTGGCAAAGAACTGGATTCAACTATTTTTGACTCCCGCATGGGCTGGCATTTTATTCCGGACAGTTTTAAGGTGTTCCTGCTGGCAGATATGACAGAGGCAGGAAGAAGAGTTTACAATGATAACCGTGTATCCGAGTCTTATAACGATCCGGCTACTGCTAAGGCAGATCTTATTAAAAGACAGCTGATGGAGAAGAAAAGGTTTTCAGATTTGTATCAGACAGACTACCTGAACCTGAACAATTACGATCTTGTGATTGAAAGTACTTATGCCACGCCGGATCAGATTGCAGAGCAGATCCTGAAAGGGGTGGAAGAAAAGGTTATGTCACAGGCAAAGCTAAATCCGAAATCTCTGTACCCGGCAGAAGAAGCCAAAGATGAGGGAGAGATCCTTGTGACACCGATTCACAATAAGTTCATCCTTGTTTCCGGACTGAAGAAGTGGAAAGAACTCTTAAAGGAAGAGGCCGTATTTGCACCGGTACAGTTTGTAGAGCAGGGCAGTGTGCAGATAGCTGCGGAAGATGTGTTTGAGGCGGTAGAAAAAGAGTTTGGTTTTAAATATCTGGAGTATCCGGATAAAAAAGCCGAAGTGATCCTTGATTTTTTTGCAAAATAAGTCAGGAGGGCTGACATGGATTTTGAAGCGAGAGAAAAGAGAAAATACATACGGAATGCACTGCTTAGTTTTGTGTGTACGGCTGTGTGTATAGGAATTGATATTCGTTCGTTCTGGCGTCATGGCGGTTTTTATATGACGTGGCAGCTGGCGGTATCCTTTGTTTTGTATGTGATTTTGATCTTTATGGGGATACGGGCGGTAAAAAAAGCCAGGGAATTGTCGAAAAAAAGCGGAGAATAAGCAAAAAGTGGAAAAAATTCCCTAAAAACCCTTGATTTTTCGTATGTTGGATGATATAATTTAACCTAGTGATACAGTTAATTTTGATGAGTGGACAGCAGTCCACTCATTTATTTTTGTGTTGACAGGAGGTTTTTATTTGAGCAGACATCAGGACTATGAAAGCCGGACAGAGCAGTTAGTGATGCCTTTATGTGAGAAGTATAACTACGAATTGGTAGATGTAGAATTTGTAAAAGAGGCTGGCAGCTGGCATCTTCGTGTGTACATTGATAAGCAAGGTGGTATTACGCTGGATGATCTGACTACCGTAAATCATGAACTCAGCGATCTTATGGATGAGAATGATTTTATATCTGAATCGTATATACTGGAAGTGAGTTCCCCGGGGCTTTTAAGACCATTTAAGAAGCCAAGGGACTTTATAAGAAATATTGGCGAGGATGTGGAAGTGAAACTGTTTTCGCCTGTCACATGGGAAGAAAAAGGAAAGAAATATTCTGATAAAGAATTTGTCGGCGTATTGAAAGAGTATAATGAAGAAACAACACAAGTAGTGATTACTATGGATTCAGTAGAATTATCATTCCCGCAGAAAGACATTGCGTTGATCCGCAAATCCATTGATTTTTAGAAAGAAGAAAATAAGGAGGACAATAGAAAATGAGAAAGACGACAGCACAGAAAGGAAATCCGGAATTGATCCAGGCATTGACAGAGATTGAAAAGGAAAAAGACATTGATAAAGAAATTTTGTTTGAGGCCATTGAAAATTCTTTGCTGGCAGCCTGCAAAAATCAGTATGGCAAGGCTGACAATGTGCGGGTTATTTTAGACCGTAAAACAGGAGAATTTCATGTTTATCTGGATAAAGAAGTAGTAGAGGAAGTAGAAGATGAGGCAACTCAGATTTCTATTACAGAGGCAAGAGTAAGATATCCGGGCAAGATCGTAGGAGATATGATCGCTCAGGAAGCAACACCAAAGAACTTTGGCCGTATTACAGCTCAGAAAGCAAAACAGGTTGTTGTTCAGAAGATCCGGGAAGAAGAAAGAAAAGTCTTGTTTGATTTTTACAAGACAAAAGAGAAAGATATTGTAACCGGTATGGTTCAGCGTTACAGCAATGGCAATTACAATATCAATCTGGGCAAGATTGATGCCGTTCTTACTCCGCAGGAGCAGGTGGAAGATGAAGAATTTGAACCACATGAGAGAATCAAAGTATATATTACAGAAGTAAAAGACTCTACCAGGGGACCTAAGATCCTTATTTCCCGTACTCATCCGGAACTGGTAAAAAGATTGTTCGAGTCCGAAGTGGCAGAGATCCAGAGCGGTGTGGTTGAGATCAAAAATGTATACCGTGAGGCAGGATCCCGCTCCAAGATCGCAGTGTACAGCAACAATCCGGATGTAGATCCAATTGGAGCCTGTGTAGGACAAAATGGTGTCCGCGTGGGCAGTGTGGTAGAAGAACTCCGGGGAGAAAAGATTGACATCGTTGAGTGGAATGAAGATCCGGCTGTTTTTATCGAGCATGCCCTCAGCCCATCTAAGGTTATTTCTGTTGATGTAAATGTGGAGGAAAAAAGTGCTCAGGTTGTTGTACCGGATTACCAGCTTTCACTGGCAATCGGTAAAGAAGGCCAGAATGCAAGACTGGCAGCCAGACTGACAGGATATAAGATCGACATCAAAAGTGAGACACAGAGTTTGAACTAAAAAATGGGAAGGTGGATTGGATGCAGGCAAAGAAAGTACCGCAGCGTCAGTGTATAGGATGCCGGGAAAGCAAGGATAAAAAAGAATTGATCCGTATTGTTAAGACCAAAGAGGGAGAGATTCTTTTAGACCGCAGCGGACGGCTGAATGGAAGAGGAGCCTATCTGTGTGACAGCAGAGAGTGTTTTGAAAAGGCCCGCAGATCCAATGCACTGAACCGGACATTTAAAATGAATGTCCAGGCAGAAGTTTATGATGAAATAGAAAGGCAGTTTTATGATCCAAAGTAAAAAAGTGCTGGGAACGCTGGGACTGGCAATGAAAGCAGGAGAAGTAGCCAGCGGAGAATTTCTGACAGAGAAAGCGATCCGCGATGGAGAAGCATATCTGGTCATTGTAGCAGAAGATGCTTCTGCCAATACGAAAAAGAAGTTTTCAGATTCGTGTAAGTTTTATCAAGTTGCCTATGCTGAATTTGGAGACAAAGATACGCTGGGAAAGGCGATCGGAAAAGAATTCCGTGCGTCTCTTGCAGTGTTGAATAAGGGATTTGCTAAGTCAATCGGCAAAAATTTAGATCTGGAGGTAACAAAGTATGGCAAAAATGAAAATATTTGAAATTGCTCGCAGTATGCAGCATCAGGATAAGAACATAAAGAGTGGAGATCTGATTAAATTCCTCAATGATAATGGATTTGATGTAAAAGGTCCTAACAGCAACATCGAAGATGATGCCATTGCTTTTTTGATGAAAGGTTTCAGTAAAAAACAGGTAACGGCTGAAAAGACTGAAAAAGAAGAAAAAGCAAAAACGATTTCAGAGCCAGTCTCAAAAACAACGGAGAAGGCGCCTGAGAAAAAAGAGGAACCTGAGAAAAAAGAAGAGCCTAAGAAAAAAGAGGCACCTGAGAAAAAAGAGGAGCCTAAGAAAAACCAGCCGGAGAAAGAAGAGAAAAAAGAGCCGGTGAAAGAGCCTGTAAAGGAAAACAAAGAAAAGACAGAGGAGAAAACGGTAGTGCCGGAGAAAAAGCAGAACGAAGAGAAAAAAACAGCACAAAAACAGGAAAGAAGAGATAACCGCAATAATCGTGGAGGAAGAGATTCACAGCCTGCCCGCGGCAAGAAGCCAAACAACGGTGAACGCCGGAACAACGGAGGAAATGGCAACAACCGTGGTGGTAATGCTGGAAATAACCGCAATGGAAACGGCGGTAATGGAAATAATCGTGGCAGCAACCGCGGAGGAAATGGCAATAACCGTGGCGGCAACGGAAACAATCGTGGTGGCGAGCGGGTATTGGAGCGCTTTGAGAAAGCCCAGAATGGATTTGATGGAATCAAGCAGGAGCAGAAAAACTCCCGTAAACGCAATAATAAGAGGGATGATAAAGCAAAGCAGGGCGGCTACCGTAAGAGCAGTAAAGAGGAAATGAGCCGTATCCGTTCCAAGAAAGATCCAAACAGAAAGGGTGCCTTTATTAAACCGGAACCGGTAAAACAGGAGCCGGAAGAAGATATTAAGCAGATTGTGATCCCAGAGACACTGACTATCCGTGCGTTGGCTGAAAAGATGAAAATGCCGGCAGCTGCTCTGGTAAAACAGTTGTTCCTGCGGGGCCAGATGGTATCTTTGAATCAGGATATCAGTTTTGAAGAGGCTGAGGAAATCGCATTAAGCTTTGATATTATAGCTGAAAAAGAAGAAAAGATCGACATGGTGGCAGAACTTCTGAAAGAGGAAGAAGAGGATGAATCCAAGATGAAGAAGCGCCCGCCGGTTGTCTGTGTAATGGGTCATGTAGACCATGGTAAAACATCTCTTCTGGATGCAATCCGCCAGTCGGATGTAACAGAGCATGAAGCAGGTGGTATCACACAGCATATCGGTGCTTATGTAGTTCGTATCAATGGTGAAAAGATCACATTCTTAGATACACCGGGACATGAGGCGTTTACATCTATGCGTATGCGCGGTGCCCAGTCTACAGATATAGCAGTACTGGTGGTTGCGGCTGATGATGGTGTTATGCCACAGACTGTAGAGGCGATCAACCATGCCAAAGCAGCCGGTGTTGAAATTATCGTGGCAGTGAATAAGATTGATAAAGAAGGCGCCAACATTGAAAGAGTAAAACAGGAATTGTCTGAGTATGAGCTGATTCCGGAAGACTGGGGCGGCAGCACCATTTTCTGTCCGGTATCTGCACACACAAAAGAAGGTATCGAAAACCTTCTGGAGATGATCGTTCTGACAGCAGAAGTGTTGGAATTGAAAGCCAATCCAAAGCGTCGTGCAAGAGGTATCGTAATCGAGGCCCGTCTGGACAAGGGAAGAGGTCCGGTCGCTACGGTACTGGTACAGAAAGGTACCTTAAATATTGGAGATCATATTGCTATCGGAACTGCCTACGGTAAAGTCCGTGCCATGTTAGACCATAGAGGTGAACGTGTAAAACAGGCTACCCCATCTACGCCGGTAGAGATCCTTGGTTTGAATGGAGTGCCGGATGCCGGTGAGGTATTTGTGGCAACAGACAGTGATAAAGAAGCAAAACAGATTTCACAGGCATACATTGACCAGAGTAAGGATAAATTATTAGAGGAGACAAGAGCCAAGAAAGTAACACTGGATGGTCTCTTCAGCCAGATCCAGGCAGGTAATGTAAAAGAACTGAACCTGATTATCAAAGCCGATGTACAGGGATCTGTAGAAGCAGTAAAACAGAGTCTTGTGAAACTCAGCAATGAAGAAGTGGCAGTCCGTGTGATCCATGGTGGTGTAGGTGCCATCAATGAGTCAGATGTAACTCTGGCCAGTGCATCCAATGCCATCATTATCGGATTTAACATCCGTCTTGATAATGCGGCCAAAGAAACAGCAGACCGCGAGAATGTAGATGTAAGACTTTACAGAGTAATCTATGATGCCATTGAGGACATTGAATCAGCTATGAAGGGAATGTTAGAGCCGATCTATGAGGAAAAAGTCATCGCTCATGTAGAAGTGCGCCAGACATTTAAAGCATCCGGCGTGGGAACAATTGCCGGTTCTTATGTACTGGATGGTAAAGTAGAGCGTGGCTGTCGTGCCCGTATCACCAGAGAAGGTGAGCAGATCTTTGAAGGCGATGTAGCCAGCTTGAAACGATTCAAAGATGATGTAAAAGAAGTGGCTGCCGGTTATGAATGTGGTCTTGTGTTCGCTGGATTTAATGATGTAATGGAAGGCGACCAGGTAGAATGTTACAAGATGGTCGAGGTTCCAAGATAGGAAACAGTTGAGGTAAGGACAATGAGAAAGAACAGTGTAAAAAATATACGGATCAACAGTGAGGTGCAGCGGGAAATGAGCAGCATCATCCGGGAAGATCTGAAAGATCCGCGTATCCATCCCATGACTTCGGTCATGGCGGTGGAGGTAACACCGGATCTCAAATTTGCCAAGATTTTTGTAAGTGTTCTTGGCAATGACGAAGAAAAAGAAAAAACAATGGAAGGCCTGAAAAAAAGTGCGTCTTTTGCCCGCCACCAGCTGGCAAAGCGCATGAATCTGCGCAATACGCCAGAACTTACTTTTGTTCTGGACACTTCCATTGAATATGGTGTGACTATGTCAAAGAAGATTGACGAGTTAAAAGAAAAAGAAGAGTCAAAACATAGAAATGAGGAAGAAGCATGAATGAATTGATGCAGGCTGTCAGCCAGGCTGAAACGATTGCCATAGGTGGTCATGTCCGTCCGGATGGAGACTGTATCGGATCCTGTATGGGGTTGTACAGTTATATTCAGGACAATTTTCCGGGGAAAAAAGTAACGGTGTATGTGGAGGAGATTCCATCTGCATTTGATTATCTGTCCAAGGAAGAGGCAATGACAGAACAGTGCGGGGCAGACCAGGTATATGATCTGTTTGTAGCACTGGACTGTGGTGACAAAGAGAGACTGGGGGAAGCGGCCGGAATTTTGGAAAAGGCGAAAGCTACTTATTGTGTAGATCATCATATTACCAATACTCATTTTTGTCAGAAAGAACAGGTAGAGGCAGACGCCAGTTCTACCAGCCAGATTTTGTACACGCTGATGGAAGATGAGAAGATTTCTTATGCCACAGCATGCTGTCTGTATACAGGCATTATCCATGATACAGGGGTGTTTAAACACTCCAACACATCCTGCCGTACCATGGAGATCGCTGGGGCTTTGATGAATAAAGGAATCCCATTTGGCAAGATTATCGATGGAAGTTTTTATATGAAAAGTTACAAACAGCTTCAGATCATGGGAAGATGCCTGATGGAAAGCATCCGCATGATGGATGGACGGTGTATTTTTTCCGTTGTAAAGAAAAATATCATGGACCTTTACGAGGCGGCACCATCGGATCTGGATGGTGTCATCGATGAACTCCGCACAACAGAAGGTGTGGAAGTGGCTATTTTGCTTAGTGAGAGGGCGCAGGGAGAGTTTAAAGTCAGCATGCGCTCTAACGATATTGTAGATGTGAGCCAGGTGTGCAAAGTGTATGGCGGCGGTGGACATATCCGTGCAGCCGGATGTTCTTTAAAAGGAACTGCTTTTGATGTGATCAACAGTTTGACTTTTCACATTGAAAAGCAGTTAGAATTGGCAAAGAGGCAGGCAGAATGAATGGAATCATAAATGTAAAAAAGGAAAAAGGATTTACCTCCCATGATGTGGTAGCAAAACTCCGGGGGATCCTGCATTTCAAGAAAATAGGCCATACAGGAACACTGGATCCGGATGCAACGGGTGTACTTCCGGTGTGTATAGGAAAGGCGACGAAAGTAGTTGACCTTTTGACTGAGAAGGATAAAACCTACATAGCCGGTGTGAAACTGGGAGTAAAAACGGATACCCTGGATATGACAGGAACTGTATTGGAAACCAGACCGGTAACCTGCACAGGAGAAGAACTGGAACAGTGTCTGAAGTCCTTTGAAGGGGACATAGAGCAGGTGCCGCCTATGTATTCAGCCATCAAAATCCAGGGAAAACGCTTGTATGAAATGGCAAGGCAGGGGAAAACCGTAGAACGGAAACCAAGGAAAGTGACGATTTATAGTTTGAAGCTTCTCCAGGCAGATCTGGAGAAGAACTGGTTTGAAATAGAAGTTCACTGCTCTAAGGGAACGTATATCCGCTCTTTATGTGATGATATAGGAGAAAAACTGGGATGCCTGGCAGCCATGGACAGCCTTGTGCGGACCCAGGTAGGCAGATTTTCTCTGGATGAGGCATACACGCTGGATGAGATAGAACAAAAAGTAAAAGAGGACCGGCTGGATGAAGTACTTTTGAGTATTGATTCCCTGTTTATGGAGTATCCGGCTGTTCAGGTTCTGGAAACAGGAATGAAATATTTGCAGAATGGAAATGAGATTCCGGTAAATAGCTGTCAGGATGGAGACAAGATTGCCTTCCGTAAAACAGTGCGGATGTATGATACAAACCGGGAATTTTATGCGCTGTATCAAAGAAATGCAGCCACTAATAAATTTAGCATTGTAAAAATGTTTCATCCGTAAATGAGATGGAAGTGAGGAAAAAAATGAGACGGATCCGGTCATTGGATTTTGAATTAGAGCCATCGGCAGTATGTATTGGCAAGTTTGATGGGATACACCGGGGCCATCGTTTGTTGATCCAGGCGGCAAAAAAGACAAAATTGCCGGTGGTTATGTTTACCTTTGAAAGTACTCGCCAGAATGGTATATACAGTCAGGCGGAAAAAGAAGACCTGGCAGAGAAAACCGGTGTGGATATTTTTGTCTCTGTTCCTGTGACAGAGGCCTTCCGGCATATGGCACCGGTGGAATTTGTGGAGCAAGTGCTGGTACAGAGGTGTCATGCAAAGGAAATATTTATTGGAACAGATTTTTGCTTCGGCCATAACCGTTCCGGAAATGCCAGGATGCTGAAAGAATGGGAGAGTACCTATTCTTTTCATGTACATATTCTGGAAAAACTGTCTTTAGGAGGCAGCGAAGTCAGTAGTACAAGGATCCGCAGCCAGCTGGAAAAAGGAGAAATGGGAGAGGTGGCTTCCCTGCTTGGTATGCCGTATTTTATACAGGGAGAAGTGGTTTCCGGCAGGCATCTGGGAAGGACCATGGAGATTCCCACAGCCAACCTGATACCGGCACCGGGGAAGATACTGCCCCCGAAAGGTGTATACGCTATCATGCTGACAGTAGATGGAAAAATAAGAAAAGGAGTAGGAAATCTGGGAGTGAAGCCTACCGTATCCGGTAATAATCCTATGGGACTGGAAGTATGGATCTTTGATTTCCATGAAGATATTTATGGAAAAAAAATCCGGGCACATTTGGTTTCTTATCTGCGCCCGGAGAGAAAATTCGATTCTATGGATCAGTTAAAAGAGCAGATCAGCCAGGATACGATCCGGGCGAAAGAAATACTTTCTCAGCCAGAAGCAGAATCCCTTTTGTTATCTCTTCCGGACTGAGATCGGCAAATCCAATTAAATATGTGTGACTGGAAACAACATCCGGATCTGGATAATAATCATTCAGAGAGCAAAGCCGGATGTTGTTTTTTTGCGCATTTTCCAGGATCTCATCATCGGAGCGTGATCCCTGGTAGTGCAGTAAAACATACAGACCTGCATTGTCTCCGGAAACAGAAAACAGGGGGGCAGGCAGATATTTTTGGATCTGTGTCAGCAAAAAATCATGTTTTCCCTTATAGATTTTACGCATACGGTTCAAGTGTTTTTCAAAATAGCCCTTATGAATAAAATCTGCTAAAATGGCCTGGGTTGTTTTGGATACAGGACAGGGAAAAGTACCGCATATTTTTTTATACTGTTTCATCAGCGCTTTCGGAAGGATCATATAACCCACACGGAGTGCCGGAGAGATTGCCTTTGAAAAAGTACCGATATAGATAACGGTATCCTGTTTGTAAAAACTCTGCAGGGCGGGAATCGGGCGGCCCGTATAGCGAAATTCACTGTCGTGGTCATCTTCCAGAATATAGCGTCCCTCCTTTTCGGAAGCCCATTTTAAAAGCTGATCCCTGGTGCTGGCAGGCATGACGCTGCCCATAGGAAACTGGTGACTGGGTGTAACATAACAAAGGGAAGCAGAGGAATCAGCAAGAGCCTCCACATCCATGACAGAATTTTTTAAAGGAATGTCTACAATAGAGCATCCGTTGTGGAGAAGAACGCGGCGGGCATTTTGATAGCCTGGCTTCTCAAAAGCCACAGTCGGTTTTCGGTCAAATAAAATGCTTAACATCTGGAGAAGATGGGCAAGACCGGCTCCTACAACCACCTGGTCCGGTTCACAGGATACGCCTCTGGAACCGTGAAGATAGGTTGCCACAGCGTGTCTGAGAGATGGTTCGCCCAGGTTGTCGCCGGCGGTAAAATTGCGAGGATTGTCTAACTGGTTTTTGCCAATGGATTTCCATACGGTATAAGGAAAATGAGTGGTATCAATGGCATCCGGATTAAACTCAAAAAATTCCGGTGCAGAAGGTATATGGGATTCGGTTGAAAAGTCCGGAACAACAGAATCTGTAAAACCGGTCATATGAGTAATGGAATTTACAAAATAGCCTCGTTTTTCTCTGGCATCTACATAGCCTTCTGCTACTAGTTGTTCGTAAGCGGTATCTACAGTACTGCGGCTTACTTGCAGATGAGCCGCCAGAGAACGGGCGGAAGGGAGTTTTTCCGGAGCACTGAGACGCCCTGCCAGGATTTCTTTTTTGATATATTCATAAATCTGGATATACATAGGTATATCGGAATCTGTCTTTAGGGAAATTGTGATCATAAAAACCTCATTTCTGAAAAAATCTGCTGGCGGTCTTAAAGATCGTCAGCAGATCATTTTGATTTTTATTTATTTTTTTTGAAATTAAACTTCGAAAAGCATATCTCCATAAGATGGTACCGGCCAATATTCTTTGTCAACTAACATTTCCAGTTTGTCAATTGGAGCACGGAGGCTGGCCATCGTTGTAAAGACAGTGTCTTTGAAGAACTCAGCCTGCTCTTTTCCTTCTTCCATGCTGTTAGCCTTAGCATCGGCAGCAACCAGATCGTTCAATGCCTTCTGAGCTTCTGCAAGGAGAGAAGAGCATTTTGTTAAAAGATCCTTCTGTACGGACAGATCTGCTTCAGCACAGGCAGCGCTGATGCTGTTGATGGAATCAGCCAGACTTGTAACATAGCTGATAACTGCCGGAATATACTGTTTGGAAGCCATCTCGATCATAGTCTTAGCTTCGATGTTGATTGCCTTAGCATATGCCTCATAATTGATCTCAGCACGGGACTCAAGTTCGGTCTTGTTAAATACATGCTGTCTCTCAAACATTTCGATTGTTTTAGGGTCATAGAGAGAAGCGGTAGCATCAACCATTGTCTTAACATTTGGAAGACCTCTGCGTTCAGCTTCAGCGATCCACTCATCAGAATATCCGTTTCCGTTAAAGATTACTTTGCGGTGAGCTTTCAATGTCTCGTAGATTACTTCATCGACAGCCTTATCAAAGTCATCTGCTTTTTCAAGTTTATCTGCCATTGTCTTCAATACATCTGCTACTGTAGCGTTCAATACAGTGTTGGCACCGGCGATAGACATAGAAGAAGCTACCATACGGAACTCGAACTTGTTGCCTGTAAAAGCGAACGGTGATGTACGGTTACGGTCTGTAGCATCCTTTTTGATCGGAAGGATGGTGTGGACACCGATATCCATTTTTTCACCTTTATTGCTGTGTGATGCCGTACCGTTTTCAAGGATCTGCTCTACAATGTCTTCCAGCTGCTCGCCAAGGAAGATAGAGATGATTGCCGGAGGTGCCTCGTTAGCACCAAGACGGTGATCGTTTCCAGGGTTGGAAGCGGAGAGACGAAGCAATGCTGCGTTGTCATCTACGGCTGCAATAACAGCAGCTAAGAACAGTAAGAACTGTTTGTTATCATAAGGAACTTTACCCGGGCTCAAGAGGTTCTCACCTGTGTTGGTAACAAGAGACCAGTTATCATGTTTACCGGAACCGTTTACACCGGCAAAAGGTTTTTCATGAAGCAGACACTCCAGGTTGTGACGGCGGGCTACCTTTTTCATAGTCTCCATAACCAACTGGTTGTGGTCGGTAGCAATGTTGGCTGTGCTGTAAATAGGAGCCATTTCGTGCTGTGCCGGAGCAACTTCGTTATGCTGTGTCTTGGACAAAATACCTAATTTCCAGAGTTCCATATTTAATTCGTTCATGAAAGAAGCCTGACGCTCGCGGATGGTACCAAAGTAATGGTCATCCAGTTCCTGTCCTTTCGGAGGCATAGAACCGAACAATGTACGGCCGGTAAAGATCAGGTCATCACGCTGTAAAAACTGGTCACGGTCAATAAGAAAATATTCCTGCTCCGGACCTACAGAACATTTTACATTGGTAACATCCTCTTTTCCGAATAATTTCAAAATACGGATAGCCTGTGTACTGATGGCCTCCATAGAACGAAGAAGAGGAGTTTTCTTATCCAGTGCCTCGCCTGTGTAAGAACAGAAAGCGGTAGGAATGCAGAGAACTGTACCGATGGCATCTTCTTTCAAAAATGCCGGTGAGGTACAATCCCATGCTGTATATCCTCTGGCCTCAAAAGTAGCACGAAGACCACCTGATGGGAAAGAGGAAGCATCCGGCTCGCCCTTGATCAACTCTTTTCCTGAAAATTCCAATACTGCGTGAGCATCGGATTCAGCACTTAAGAAAGAGTCGTGTTTCTCAGCGGTGATTCCTGTCATTGGCTGGAACCAGTGAGTGTAATGGGTAGCACCATTTTCCAAAGCCCACTCCTTCATTGCATGAGCTACTACATTTGCTACTTCCGGAACTAATTCTTCTCCGTTTTCAATCGTGCTTCTAAGAGCCGCATAAGTTTTCTTAGGTAAATACTGCTGCATAACATCGTCATTGAAAACTTTCGTTCCAAAAACATTCTCAATTACATTTTTCTGCATAGTTAAAATCCATCCTTCCCATTTTTTTTATTTCTTTTGTAATCCGTTAAAAAAATAGAAAAAGGTGTCCTCTCAATGAGAACACCTTCGTCCTGTCTAACGTACCATGTACATACAATAGCACTAATTGATTAAAAAGTAAAGCATTTTTTTTCAAAATGCATAAAAACTACTTTGTTTTAAGGACAAAGGGAATCTGTAATGCATTGCAATACATCCCATATTTTATCAGAAATACTGGATTTTTCAATGCTCTTTTGAGGAAAAACATCCTTTTTGAGAAAAAGTTTCCCGTTTATATAATATTCAATGGTTCCTACGGCTATGTTACTGCGGATCGGGGCGCAGAGGCTTTGGGAAAAGGAGCAGTGTATTTTTATTTCATCATGCCGGCCAAGGAGAGCCTGGCCGGGATCGGGGGTGGAGAGACAGACAAAATCTTCCTTCCCGTCTGTAACAGGAATCCGACAGCTGCCAAGATCCGGCAGAGGCAGAGATGAATGTTCATAATTATTCATGCCGTAATCCATGAGAGTTTTGGTGTCAGCCCATTTGAAACTTTTATTAGGGGGCCAGCCGCTGGCTAAAACACAGGAAACCAGAGTTTTATCCTGCCTTCTGGCAGCACCGACAAAACAGTATCCTGCTTTGGAAGTGAACCCTGTTTTAATTCCAAGAGCGCCGTCGTAACTGGAAAGAAACAGATCTTTATTGGAAACAGAAAAAATCCGGGATGAGCAGTTGTCTGTTTTTATAGAAGAAAAAGAGTGAGACTGTGTTTTTATGATCTGGCAGAATTCTTTGTTTTTTAAGGCATAGGATGCCAGGATACACATATCTTTGGAACTGCTGTAATGACCCTTGGCATCCAGTCCGTTGGGAGTGACAAAATGCGTCTGTTTCATACCCAGGGAGGCCGCTTTTTCGTTCATTTTTCTGGCGAAAGCAGAAACTGATCCGGCGCAGGATTCAGCCAGAGCCACGGCGGTGTCATTGTGGGATTCAAGAAGAAGAGAGTATAAAAGATCTTTAGTCTTAAAAGTCTCTCCGGGACGGACTCCCAGGTGTACTTTGGGCATGGAACAGGCGTAGGAAGAAAAAGATACAGAGGAGGCTGGATTGTTATCTTCCAGGATCAGCAGGGCTGTCATAATTTTGGTGGTGCTGGCCATAGGTTTTTTTTCGTTTTCTTTCGTTCCGTATAGGACCCGGCCTGAATCAGCGTCCATCAGACAGGAGTATTGGCTGTGAAGGGAGATGGCGGAAGGGGAAGCAGAGCCGGAAAGAGTGGTCCATTCCTGAGGCAGAACTGCCTTCTGCACTGGCTTTGTTTTCCAGAGATACGCACCATAACAGCCCACTGTCATAAGCAGGACACACAGCACAAGAAGGAATCTTTTCATATATTTCATAGGGATACCAAAAACAATTTTTTATTAATAATATGTAAGAAGAAAAAGAGATATTATTTTTTTATCAAAAAGAAAGAAAACCATAACAAAATGCTGTACGATTTTTGAAAAAAATTGTTGATTAAATTGTTCAAAAGCGTTACAATTACACTTGGATAAAATTTGAATTTTATATAAAAACAAAGTGGAGGGCTGCAAATGAGTAATTCAGCAAAAATGTCAGCAAAACAGCGCATTGAAGCACTTGTTGACGAAAACAGTTTTGTTGAGATCGGTGGTTTGATCACAAAGAGAAATACTGATTTCAATATGCAACAAAAAGCAGTGCCAGCCGATGGTGTTATTACCGGTTATGGTGTCATTGATTCCAATTTGGTTTATGTATACAGCCAGGATGTGACAGCAATGGGCGGATCGGTTGGAGAGATGCACGCAAAGAAGATTGCCGGTCTCTATGAGATGGCAGTGAAAGCAGGAGCACCTGTGATCGAGTTGATCGATTGCGCAGGAATCCGTGTCCAGGAAGCGTTTGACGCGCTGGCAGGCTTTGGAGAGATTTACATGGCCAAAGTAAAAGCATCCGGTATTATTCCACAGATCAGTGCTGTGCTTGGTTCTTGTGGCGGCGGTGTGGCAGTGGCATCTAAGCTGTCTGATATCACACTGATGGATGCAGAGAATGGAAAATTATTTGTGAATTCTCCGAATGCGGTACTTGGCAACCGGGAAGAAAAATGTGATACGGCATCTGCTAAGTTCCAGGCAGAGGCGGGAAATGCAGATATTGTATGTGACAGTGAAGGCGAAGTGCTTTCTAAGATCCGTGAGCTTATCGGACTTCTTCCAGCCAATGCAGGTGCATCGGCAGAGGAGGAAACAGCGGATGATATGAACCGCATGTTAGACGGATTTGATGCGTATAAGACCGATGCGGCTGAGGCTTTGACACAGATCGCCGATGAGAACCGTTTCATCCAGCTGAAAGAAACTTATGGACCGGAAATGGTAGTAGGACTTATGAAACTGGACGGAGCAACCGTAGGAGCCATTGCTAACAGTAAAGAAGGCGTTTTGTCAACAGCTGGATGTAAAAAAGCAGAGCAGTTTGTATATTTCTGTGATTCCTTTGGTATCCCGGTTATTACATTGACAAATGTGAAAGAATATGCCTCTTCCATGGAAGAAGAGAAGACTATTTCACAGGCAGTAGCGGATATGATGTATGCTTTTGCCAGCGCAGATATTCCAAAGATCAATGTGATCACCGGAGAAGCATATGGAAGTGCTTATGTAGCAATGAACTCCAAGCATGTTGGTGCGGATTTGGTACTGGCTCTGGATTCAGCTAAAGTCGGTGTAATGGATGCCACTGTAGCAGCACAGGTAATGTGTCAGGATGAGATTGCGAAAGAGGCTGATACAAAGAGTGCATTGGAAGAGAAAGCCAAGGAGTTTGAGGCTTTGCAGAATGGTGCCGAAGGTGCCGCACGCAGAGGTTATGTGGACAATGTGATAGAGGGAACTTCTGTACGCAAGCATTTGATCTATGCTTTACAGATGTTTGGAATGAGGTGATTTGAGTGATAACAGTTCTTGAAGCGACAGAACAGGTAACGACAATTCCGGAAGGACTTGCCAATACTGCTTTAGGAATGGGAACCGTATTTGCGGTGTTGATACTGATTTCCTTTATTATCTATCTGCTGAAATTTGTTCCGGCTCTCCTGGAGAGAAAAGGCAAAGAGGAAGTGGCAGAAGAAAAGGTACAGGTACAAAAGCCTGTACAGCAGGAGACTGTACCCGTTCAGAATACAGATAACAGTGAATTAATTGCTGTTATCGCAGCGGCGGTAGCAGCACAGATGTCAGAGGAGACAGGTATTGCAGTAGCACCGGATGGTCTGGTTATCCGTTCAATCAAAAAAAGAGTATTTTCATAATTATTTAGGAGGAAAAAGACATGAAAACATATACAATCACAGTTAATGGTACTGCTTACGATGTAACAGTAGAAGAAAATGTAAACGGAGCACCGGCAGCTGCACCAGCAGCAAAAGCAGCCGCTCCTGCACCAAAAGCTGCACCAGCACCACAGGCAGCACCAGCCGCTCCGGCAGGAGCAGCAGGTTCCGTAGAGATTACATCTCCAATGCCAGGTAAGATTCTGGATGTAAAAGCATCAGCCGGACAGGCAGTAAAGAAAGGAGAAGTTGTTCTTCTTCTTGAGGCTATGAAAATGGAGAATGAAGTTGTGGCACCACAGGATGGTACCATTGCAACAATCAATGTAGCCGCCGGAGATATGGTTGAGGCAGGTAATGTATTGGCTACCATGAACTAATCATATCAAACAAATGACCGGAGGTAATTAAGATGGATGTTTTACAAAATCTTATTCACCAGACAGCGTTTTTTAACGGAACTATGGATTGGCGCAGTTATGTAATGATCTTAGTAGCTTTTTTGTTCCTGTATCTGGCAATTAAAAAAGGCTACGAGCCATTACTTCTTGTACCGATCGCCATGGGAATGCTTCTGGTAAATATTTATCCGCAGATTATGGAAGAAGGCGGATTGTTAAGTTATTTCTTTAAACTGGATGAGTGGAGTGTTCTGCCTTCTCTGATTTTCTTGGGAGTAGGTGCCATGACAGACTTCGCTCCGTTGATTGCAAACCCGAAGAGTTTCTTGCTGGGAGCAGCTGCACAGTTTGGTATTTTTGCGGCATATATTCTGGCTATT
>HF998353.1:72946-92906 GCA_000433735.1 Clostridium sp. CAG:167 | reverse complement strand
GGCTATTGTCAGGGGATTCAATGGAGAGGCGGCAGCCGCTATCTCTATTATCGGTGGAGCAGATGGTCCTACATCTATTTTCCTGGCTGGTAAACTGGGACAGACAGATCTGATGGGACCGATCGCAGTAGCGGCATATTCCTATATGTCTCTGGTTCCGATCATTCAACCACCTATCATGAGACTTCTTACAACAAAAAAAGAGAGAGAGATCAAGATGGAACAGCTTCGTCCGGTTTCCAAACTGGAGAGAATTTTGTTCCCGATCGTTGTAACGGTTGTAGTATGTCTCTTGCTTCCTAGTACAGCACCATTGGTAGGTATGCTGATGCTTGGTAACCTGTTCAAAGAGTCAGGTGTGGTAAAACAGCTGGCTGAGACAGCATCCAACGCATTGATGTATATTGTAGTTATCCTGCTTGGTACATCCGTAGGAGCTAAGACAAGTGGAGCAAACTTC
This sequence comes from Clostridium sp. CAG:167, assembly GCA_000433735.1. Classification (GTDB taxonomy): domain Bacteria; phylum Bacillota; class Clostridia; order Lachnospirales; family Lachnospiraceae; genus Eubacterium_F. The sequence goes on along the minus strand of HF998353.1, from coordinate 92,446 downwards.
CTGGTACCAACTACATTAAAAATCGTAGTTCTGGGTCTGGTAGCTTTCGCCATCGGAACAGCAGCCGGCGTATTGTTCGGTAAGATCATGTGCTGGGCAACCAAGGGAAAAGTAAATCCTTTGATCGGTTCAGCCGGTGTATCAGCGGTGCCAATGGCAGCCCGTGTATCACAGAAAGTTGGTTCCGAAGCAGATCCTACAAACTTCCTTTTGATGCATGCCATGGGACCAAATGTAGCCGGTGTTATCGGAACAGCAGTAGCAGCCGGTGTGTTTATGGCTATCTTTGGAGTATAATTGATTCAACAATATAAGGAGGAATAAACAAATGGCAGAAATTCAGAAAAAGCCGATCAAGATTACAGAGACCGTCCTTCGTGATGCTCATCAGTCTTTGATCGCTACAAGAATGACAACAGAGCAGATGTTGCCTATCATAGATAAAATGGATAAAGTCGGATACCATGCAGTAGAGTGCTGGGGAGGAGCTACCTTCGATGCATCTCTTCGTTTCCTGAAGGAAGATCCATGGGAAAGACTTCGTAAATTAAGAGACGGATTTAAAAATACAAAACTTCAGATGCTGTTTCGTGGACAGAACATCCTTGGATACAATCATTACGCAGATGATGTAGTTGAGTATTTTGTACAGAAATCCATTGCAAACGGTATTGATATTATTCGTATCTTTGACTGCTTGAATGATATGCGTAACTTAAAGACAGCTGTAAATGCTGCCAACAAAGAAAACGGTCATGCCCAGATCGCGCTTTCTTATACATTAGGTGATGCATATACATTGGACTACTGGAAGGAAATCGCCAAGGAAATCGAAGATATGGGTGCAAAATCTCTCTGCATCAAAGATATGGCAGGACTTTTGACCCCATACAAAGCCACTGAGTTGGTAGAATCTTTGAAGGATTCCGTAGATATTCCGATCGATCTTCATACACATTACACATCAGGCGTCGCTTCTATGACTTACTTGAAAGCGGTAGAAGCCGGATGCGATATTATTGATACAGCCATCAGCCCATTTGCACTGGGAACCAGCCAGCCTGCAACAGAAGTTATGGTTGAGACTTTCAAAGGTACACCATACGACACTGGACTGGATCAGAATCTTTTGGCTGAGATCGCAGAGTACTTCCGTCCGATCCGTGAGGATGCTCTTGCAAGTGGCCTGATGAATACAAAAGTGCTGGGTGTTAATATCAATACACTCCGTTACCAGGTACCGGGCGGAATGCTTTCTAACCTGGTTTCCCAGTTGAAAGAAATGGGACAGGAAGATAAGTTTGAGCAGGTGCTGGAAGAAGTACCACGCGTTCGTAAAGACTTTGGTGAGCCACCGCTGGTTACACCATCCTCTCAGATCGTAGGAACACAGGCGGTTCTGAACGTGGTTTCCGGCGAGCGTTATAAGATGGTTACAAAGGAATCCAAGAAACTTCTTTCCGGTGAGTTTGGTAAAACGGTTAAGCCGTTTGATCCGGAAGTACAGAAAAAATGTATTGGTGATACAAAGCCGATTACATGCAGACCGGCAGATCTGATCGAGCCACAGCTTGAAAAGATTGAGGCAGAGATGTCTCAGTGGAAGGAACAGGACGAGGATGTACTTTCTTATGCATTGTTCCCACAGGTTGCTACAGATTTCTTCAAGTATCGTGAAGCCCAGAAAACAAAAATGGATGCAACTCTGGCGGATAAAGAAAACCAGGTTTATCCAGTATAAAATTTGATTAAAAAAATGAGGAAGGCTTGCAGTAACAGCAAGCCTTCTTTTGAATCAAAAGAAAATCACACAGGGGAGCAAAGATGAATAAATTACAGAACTTATTGGAAGAATGTACACAAAAAGGAATCATAAAGATTGTTGTCAGTAATCCACGTAAGGGAGAGAAAAAGACCCGGATTGAGATCAGGCCTTTTGAACAAAAAGGGGTCATTCTTTATCAGACTGCATCCTATAATAATAATCAGGTATATCATAAAAACAGAACAAGAGAGGAACTGATCTGGTTTGTGAAAGAGTGTACGACAGAGTATAAACAGATCAACATATTCTGTCCTACAGAGCAGATTTCGGTTCTGATCAGCAAAAAAGGGAAAGTTACGATAAAAAGACAAAAAAATACAGCTGTAAAAGAATTATCCTTGCAGCATAATCGAAAAAAACAGTATATTCTGCCGGAAGATAAGCCGGTTTCTTTTCTGGTGGAACTGGGGATCCAGACTTCTCAGGGGAAATTAGTAGATAAAAAAATAAAGAAATTTAAACAGATCAATCGTTTTCTGGAGTTTATCAAAGATGTGGAGAAAGAACTGCCGGAAGATAAGCCGGTAACCATCATTGATTTTGGATGCGGTAAGTCCTATCTGACCTTTGCGGTCTATTATTACCTCCATGAGATGCAGAAAAAAGAGGTAAATATTATTGGACTGGATCTGAAAGAAACGGTGATTCGTCACTGCAATGAACTGGCTGAGAAATTTGGTTATCAGGAACACTTGAAATTTTATCACGGAGACATCAGCGACTACGAAGGAGTAGATCAGGTAGACATGGTTATGACGCTTCATGCCTGTGATGTAGCTACGGATTATGCCCTTCATAAAGCGGTGTTGTGGAATGCTAAAGTTATATTATCTGTTCCCTGCTGCCAGCATGAGGTAAATAAACAGATACAAAGCCAGTTGTTGCAGCCGTTGCTCAAATATGGTATTTTAAAAGAAAGAATGTCTGCACTTATTACAGATGGCCTGAGAGCAAGTATTCTGGAACAGGAAGGGTATGAGGTGCAGATTCTGGAGTTTATAGATATGGAGCATACCCCTAAGAATCTCTTGATCCGCGGAGTGAAGCGGGGGAAGAAAGAGTCAGCAAAGGAAAAAGAGGCGTATGCCGGTTTGTGTGACGCACTGCACATTCATACAACATTGGAAAAATTATTAGAAGATAGGTGAAATAAACCCATGAATAGGAAAACAAATCTTTTAGTGGTGGACGGATCCAGAACGACGATGCGCTATATTGACAGTATTTTTGGTGGTTATTGCCAGATACATCTGGCTCGAACCGGTATTGAAGCAATGGATGTAGTGGAAATAAAGCCCATTGATATTATTATTATGAACCGGAATCTGCCGGATATGGATGGCTTTGACCTGCTGGAAAAGTGGCACAAAGAGAGGCTGACTGATGATATTTCGGTTGTAATAGCCGGAGATGAGAGAAACAAGCAACAGGAAGTTGAGGCGTTACAGAAAGGGGCGGCTGATTATATCAGCATGCCCTTTGTGCCGGAAATTCTGAAACTCCGGGTGGATCATCTGGTAGAACTTCATTATTACCGCAAAGAACTGGAATCGGAGATCAAAAAGCAGAAGAAAAAGGTAAGTGATCTTTCTTTTCAGGCTATGATCACCATCGCCCACACAATAGACTTGAAAGACCGTTACGGTGAGGGACATTCCCTCCGGGTGGCACTGTATTCCAGAGAGATTGCAAGGAGACTTGGATGGACAGTGGAAGAATTGGAGAATCTGTATAATGTGGCATTGCTTCATGATATTGGAAAGATCGCCATTGAGGACAGCATTTTGAATAAAATGGGAACCTTGACAGAACAGGAATATGAAAGTGTCAAACGTCACACAAAAGTAGGAGCCGATATTGTAAAAAATACCACCTTTATCCCGGGAATCAAAGAGGGTATCAGTTATCATCATGAGCGGTATGATGGAACTGGATATGTAGGACTAAAAGGAAAGGATATTCCGCTGATCGCCCGGATCCTGGCAGTGGCTGATGCGGTAACTGCCATGGAGGAAGACCGGCCGTTCCGCAGGCGTTTATCCTCTATGGAACTGGAGAAAGAACTGATCAGCAACAAAGGCAAGCAGTTTGATCCGGATATTGTGAATGTGGCAGTGGAAATGCTTCACGAAGGGTATGATGTAGATGAAAAACTGGCACAGATGATGAAACAGATACCAGGGGATGTCAGTGAAACCGGTGAACTGATGCGCCAGGTTGTAACCACCTCTACCCAGGAGACAAAAAGTGAACTGGAGAAGGATTCTCTGACCGGTTTTTTGAACCGTCGTTCCTTTGAAGAAAAAATAGAAAAATTCCTGCGCAAACCTATGTCATATGGAACTTTCTTTATGATGGATATGGATAATTTCAAATCCGTCAATGACACTTACGGACATCTGGCAGGCGATGAACTGATCCTTATATTTGCAGATATTATTAAAAACTGTGTGAGAGAACAGGACTTTGTGTGCCGCGTGGGCGGAGATGAGATTGCTATCTTTTTCCCGTATCTGGACAAAGAGAAAGTAATCCGTAAGCGGGCAGATGAGATCATGAGCTGCTTTGCCAAAGAAAGGGAACGATTGGGATATTCCAATTGTTCCGTGTCCATTGGAATCATGACGAAGTACGCAAAAAGTAACAACATGGATTATGACAAGCTGTATAAATGTGCGGATAATGCGCTGTATTATGTAAAAAATAATGGAAAAGACGATTTCCATATTTATGCCAGTGCCATAATGGATGGTGGTATGGACAGCCTGGAGCAGGAACAGCTTGATGTGCAGCAGCTGATCCAAAGGGTGGCAGAAAGAAAGGAATATATGGGAGCATATCGTGTTGAGTATGACAGCTTTTCCTATATATACCGCTTTATTGCAAGGAATGTGGAGCGGACCAAACAGCCGGTACAGATTGCTTTGTTTACGTTCCCTCTCAAGGAGAAAAGCGAGGAAGAAGTGATGAAAATTCAGAACAGTCTGGCACTGTTGGAAAAGGCAATCGCCCAGTCACTGCGAAGAGGGGATGTAACATCCCGCATAAGTCTGACCCAGCAGATCGTGATCCTTATGGGGGCTAACAAAGAGAACGGAATGCATGTAGTAGACCGTATGGTTCAGTGCTATGATGGATTGGCAGGCGAAGAAGGGTTGAAAATCGAATACGACATAAAGGATGTTTCCGGCACAAAAAAAGATAAAAAAAATTCTTGACATATGTTGGAATATCCAGTATACTACCACCTGTAAAGAAAAAAACTTTACAGGTGGTGTTGTAATATGGAAAAGACAACTTCCTCTTCAGAAGTAGATGAATTGTTGGAGTTCTCATATTTGTATGATTTTTACGGAAATCTGTTAAAAGAGAACCACAGAATGATTTTTGAAGATTATGTTTTGAACAATCTGTCCCTGGGAGAGATTGCGGCAGAGCGCGGTATTACCCGCCAGGGTGTATATGACATTGTAAAACGGTGTAAGAAGCGTTTGAAAGAATATGAAGATAAATTATGTCTGGTGGATAAGTTCCAGCGGACAAAAGACAAGTTACAGCAGATTGAAGAGATTGCCGGTGAGAGCCAGGATGTAGAAGGGGCTCAGGCGATTTCGGCATTGGCTGAGCAGATTTATGAGATGATTTAGTATTTTATTTCAGAAGAAAGGCGGTAAACTATGGCATTTGATAGTTTAACAGCAAAACTTCAGAATGTATTCAAAGGCCTCCGGGGCAAAGGAAGACTGACCGAGGCGGATGTTAAGGCAGCACTGAAAGAAGTTAAGATGGCTCTTCTTGAGGCGGATGTAAACTTCAAAGTAGTAAAAGAGTTTGTGAAAGCCGTTCAGGAAAAGGCTACTGGAGAAGATGTACTGAACAGTTTGACACCGGGCCAGACGGTGATTAAGTATGTAAATGAAGAATTGGTCCGTATGATGGGTGAGACCACGACAGAGATTGCCCTTCAGCCCTCCAATGAGATCACAGTGATCATGATGTGCGGTCTTCAGGGTGCCGGTAAAACTACTACCACGGCTAAGATTGCCGGCAAGTTAAAGCAGAAAGGGCGCCGGCCGTTGTTAGCAGCCTGTGATATTTACCGTCCGGCTGCCATTGAACAATTGAAGATTAACGGTGAAAAACAGGGAGTACCTGTGTTTTCTATGGGTACAGGCCACAGCCCTGTGGATATTACAAAAGCAGCTCTGGAACATGCAAAGAGCAATGGAAACAATGTCCTGATCCTGGACACAGCCGGCCGCTTGCATGTAGATGAAGAAATGATGGAAGAACTGCAGAATATCAAAAAAGCAGTTACCGTACACCAGACGATCCTGGTTGTGGATTCCATGACAGGTCAGGATGCAGTAAATGTAGCTAAGACTTTTGATGAAAAACTTTCCGTAGACGGTGTGGTGCTGACCAAGTTAGACGGTGACACCAGAGGTGGTGCGGCCCTGTCTATCCGGGCGGTGACCGGAAGACCGATTTATTATGTTGGTATGGGAGAAAAATTGTCAGATCTGGAGCAGTTTTATCCGGATCGTATGGCATCCCGTATTCTTGGCATGGGTGATGTGTTATCACTGATTGAAAAAGCAGAAGAGCAGATCGATGAAGAGCAGGCAGCCAAACTTGCCAAAAAAATCAAAAAAGCTGAATTCGATTTTAACGATTTTCTGGAGCAGATGCAGCAGATGAAGAAAATGGGAGGCTTGTCAAGCATTCTCAGCATGTTGCCGGGCATGGGGCTTCCGGATAATTTGAATATAGATGATGATGCTTTGAAGGGAACAGAGGCTATTATATACTCTATGACCATTGAAGAGCGTACGAATCCATCCATTATCAATCCGTCCAGAAAAAGGCGTATTGCAGCCGGAGCCGGTGTAGATATCAGTGCGGTAAACCGTCTGATCAAGCAGTTTGAGCAGAGCCGCAAGATGATGAAGCAGATGTCTGGTATGATGTCTGGCAAGGGGCGGCGCCGTGGAGGCAAGGGTGGATTCAATTTCCCATTCGGTATGTAAAATACAAATCACACCAAAACCGCTTTTAGCGTTTGGATATATCATTTTAGTTCACTTGAAGGAGGTGAAATCATGGCAGTAAAAATCAGATTGAAAAGATTAGGTCAGAAAAAGGCTCCATTTTATAGAATTGTTGTCGCTGACGAAAGATCTCCAAGAGATGGAAAGAACATCGCTGAGATTGGTACTTATGATCCAAATCAGGAACCTTGCGTTGTTAAGGTAGATGAGGAAGCAGCTAAGAAATGGTTAGCTAATGGTGCTCAGCCTACAGATGTTGTTGCTCGTTTGTTCAAACAGGCAGGAATTGAAAAGTAAGATGCATAGTGCTAAGACTATGTAAGATTGGAGGCTAGTATGAAAGAGTTAGTAGAAGTGATTGCTAGCGCACTGGTAGACAATCCAAGTGAAGTTGTTGTCACAGAGACAGAGACGGAGGAAGGGATTGTACTCAGCCTGACAGTAGCTCCTGACGATATGGGTAAAGTGATTGGAAAACAGGGACGCATCGCCAAAGCGATCCGTACTGTAGTCCGTGCTGCCGGATCTAAAGGAGACAAAAAGATCATGGTAGATATTCAGTAATACAATGAAATACCATAAAGACCCTGTGAGATTTTCTTACAGGGTTTTCTACTAAGTAAAAGAAAGGAAACGGTTCAATGGAAAAGAAAGATGATCTGCTCCGCATCGGAGTAGTGACTACTACCCACGGAATTGCAGGAGAGGTAAAAGTATTTCCTACTACAGATGATGTAAAACGGTATAAAAAAACAGATGAAGTAGTTCTTGTAACGAAAAACGGCAATCTGTTGTTACATATAGAGCGGGCCAGATTTTTCAAAAATCTGGTGATTGTTAAATTCAAGGAATTTAATAATATCAATGAGGTAGAAGGGTTCCGGAAATGCGATCTTATGGTTACAAGAGAAAATGCACTGCCTCTGGAAGAGGGGCAGTATTATCTCTGTGATGTGATCGGTGCCACCGTGTACAACGAAGAAGATGATTCGGTGATCGGTGAAGTAAAGGATGTGATCGAGACAGGGGCCAATAATGTGTTTGCTATTGGTCTTCCGGATGGCAGAGAGGTGCTGTTTCCGGTGATCGACGACTGTATCAAAGAAGTAAATACGGAAGAAGGCCGGGTCGTGGCACATGTAATGAAAGGATTAATGGATGAATGAAATATTATGTTATGACATTATTTCCTGAAATGTTTGAACAGGTAATGGGTTCCAGCATTATGGGAAAGGCCATTGACCAGGGACTGATTGAATTGGAAATTTTCAATATCCGGGACTTCACACTGGATAAACATAACAAAGTGGATGATTATCCCTACGGTGGCGGAGCCGGCATGGTAATGGAAGCAGAGCCGATCTACCGCTGTTATGAAGAAATCTGTTCCCGGGCAGGAAAACGCCCGGCTGTTGTTTATATGACTCCTCAGGGAGAAGTTTTTTCCCAGAGAAAAGCAGAGAGTCTCAGCACAAAGGACGAGGTGGTTTTTTTGTGCGGCCACTATGAAGGAGTGGATGAGCGGGTGCTGGAAGAGATTGTTACGGATTATCTGTCTATTGGGGATTATGTGCTGACAGGAGGCGAACTACCGGCTATGGTTATGATGGATGCCATAGCAAGGCTGGTGCCGGGAGTTTTAAATAATGAGGAATCTGCAGAGACTGAAAGTTTTTCCGACGGTCTCCTGGAGCACCCTCAGTATACAAGACCGGCTGAGATCCTGGGGCGGAAAGTACCGGATGGGGTCCTTAGCGGCCACCATGAGAACATAGCCAAATGGCGCCAGGAAGAAAGCCTGCGCCGGACTAAAGAAAGACGGCCCGATCTCTATGAAGAGTGGGAGCGGCGGCAGTGATTTAGGGGTGGTTTTTTCGGGGTGTGTCCCCTGTCTGAAAAGTTTGCTCCTCGTGGGCGCTTTCGCTACGATAAGCCCGTAGCGGTATGGAAGTCATGATGGATCATGACATCTCATACCAACGGGCTTATACCCACTCGTGGCAAAACTTTTCAGACAGGGGAGGACACGAAAAAACAGTCCCTGAAATCACAGAGAAAGAACAAGAGAACAGCCTATATTTATTTGTTGTGTCTGGAAGTAAATAATCTAATCCAAGACAAAACCAAGCAAATATAGGCTTGCTTTTTGTTTATTAAAAAGGTATAATCAAACTATGTATGTAGAATAAAAAAAGGGGGCAAAACAATGAGCCGAACAGCAACATGTGACAGAAACACCAAGGAAACCCAGATCCATATTGAATTAAACATAGATGGAACCGGTCAATACAACATTGATACCGGGGTGGGATTTTTCGATCATATGCTGGAGGGATTTGCCCGACATGGATTATTTGATCTGACAGTTAAGGTAAAAGGTGACACACAGGTAGATGCACACCATACCGTGGAAGATACCGGCATTGTACTGGGTAAGGCATTTCTCAGTGCGCTGGGAGACAAGGCAGGCATTGCCCGTTTTGGTTATTTCATTCTTCCTATGGATGATGCGCTGGTACTTGCCAGTCTGGATTTTTCCGGCAGAATGTATTTTGACTTTGAGGCCGATCTGAAGGCTGAGAGACTGGGAACCATGGAGACAGAAGTAGTCCGTGAGTTCTTTATGGGACTGGCAGGCGGTGTTGGCATGAATCTGCACATCCGCCAGATGGCAGGAGAAAACACCCATCATGTAGTCGAGGCTATGTTTAAGGCTGTAGCCAAGGCGATGGATATGGCATCCAAAGTAGACGAAAGGATCCAGGGAGTATTATCAACCAAAGGTGTACTGTAACACTCACAGGGAGGAGAAAACTATGGCTTACAAAAAGATTATTCCATTTATCAATGGAGAGAATGAACTGGCGTCGAATATTGTACACATGGCACAGCAATACTGTTTCCAGGGAGCAGACCAGCTTTTTTTGTACAATTATTCCAAGATAGACCAGGAACGGGAAGAGTTTTTGGGCACACTGAAAAAAGTAGGAAAAAGTATTGATATTCCGTTTATAGCAGGAATGTATGCAGAGCGGTTTGAAGATATTAAAAAAGCATTTTATACCGGAGCGGATAAAGTGGTGATCAAGTATGATATCTGTCCGGACGAAAGACTGGTCAAAGAAGCAGTAGACCGTTTTGGAAAGGATAAGATCTTGGTAGAAATCGCAGAGGAACTTGCTTTTGAAAAAATGGACCTGCCGGTAGACACACTGCTTTTGAAACATGTAGACGCAGGAAAAGTATTGGGTGAAAAGATACTGGCTTCCGGCAAGAATGTACTGATCCGGGACAGCCTGTTGAGGAACGACCTGGAGGATCTGATGAAACTGCCGGGAGTGTTGGGAGTCTCCACCAACTACTATGAAAATAAAAATCTTCAGAAAGTCAAGAGAAGATTAAAAGAAGCAGGTGTGGAGACCAATGTGTTTGAAAGCGCTATTCCATTTTCAGAATTTAAATTAAATGACCAGGGGCTGATCCCCTGTGTAGTACAGGATTATAAAACAGGCCAGGTTCTGATGCTGGCTTATATGAATGAAGAGTCTTATCAGGCTACCTGTGAGACCGGCAGGATGACTTATTACAGCCGCAGCCGCCAGGAACTCTGGTGCAAAGGAGATACATCCGGACATTATCAGTATGTAAAGGAACTTTCCTTAGACTGCGATAACGACACGATCTTAGCCAAGGTGCACCAGATCGGAGCCGCCTGCCATACAGGTTCTTATAGCTGCTTTTTTAAAGACCTGGCAAAGACCGAATATAATGATGTGAATCCGATGACGATTTTACAAGAGGATATGGAAACAATCCTGGAGCGGAAAAAGAACCCTAAAGAAGGCTCTTATACGAATTATCTGTTTGACAAAGGGATTGATAAGATCCTGAAAAAATGCGGAGAAGAGGCATCAGAGATTATTATTGCAGCTAAAAATCCGGATGCAGAAGAGTTGAAATATGAAATTGCTGACTTCCTTTATCATATGATGGTATTAATGGCAGAGTGCGGTCTGTCCTGGGATGATGTAACAAAGGAACTGGCAAATCGAAGATAGAAAAGGAAGGTGTATTGTATGTACGCAAATACAGTAGGTGAAGCGTTTATTTATTATGGAATCCGTCTTGTAGTATTTACAGCGGTGGCAGCATTAGGTATATGGGCCGGCATCAAACTTCGCCGGAACAAGGATAAAAAACAAGCTGAGTAAGGTGATTATATGGTTGGTAGAAAAAGAAAGAGATTGGGAGACCTGCTGGTCGGGGCAGGGGTCATTTCCATTGAGCAGTTAGGTGAAGCTCTGAAAAAACAGAAAGAACTGGGACTTCGTCTTGGTGAGACGCTGATCGAGTTGAATTATACCGATGAAAATGAAATCGTAGAAGCAATCCACAAGCAGATGGGATTTCCCATCGCCAGGGTTCGTGAGGCAAAATTACAGCCGGAGGTCATTGCACTTTTGTCGGAATCCATTGTCCGCAAACACAGGGTACTTCCTTTTGAGGTAGATGAGAATAATCCGAATATTCTCCGGGTTGCCATGGAAGATCCGCTGAACATCATCGCTATTGACGACTTGTCTATCGTTACCAATATGCAGATCGAGCCAATGGTGGCATCGCCGTCGGATATCCGCTTTGGTATTGAGAGATACTACGGTAATGAGCAGGTTGCCAAGATGGCAGATGCCTACAGTAAAGAGCGTAAAGAGCAGATCAGTGCCAGAGAAAGCCAGGAAGCAGACAATGAGGAAGTAGATACAGCACCGATCGTAGTGCTGGTAAACAAGATCATTGAGCAGGCCGTAAACGAGCGTGCCAGTGATATACATATTGAGGCACTGGAGGACAGTGTCCGCGTCAGATTCCGTATCGATGGTGTCATGCAGGAAATGATGCGCTATGAGAAAGAACTTCTTCCGGCTATCGTTGCCCGTATCAAGATTATCAGTGGAATGAATATTTCTGAAAAAAGAGCACCACAGGACGGCCGTATGACACAGCGGTTTGACCGTGTCGAATACGATATCCGTGTATCCAGTCTTCCTACCGTGTTTGGAGAGAAGATCGTTATGCGTCTGGCTTCCAAGTCGGCACTGACAAGGGATAAAAAAGACCTGGGCTTCCCGGAAGAGGAATTGCGCCGTTTTGAAGCACTGGTAAAAAATCCTCACGGCATCATTCTGGTAACAGGACCAACCGGAAGTGGTAAATCTACCACACTGTATACTGTTTTAAGTGAGTTAAATTCCGGTGATGTAAATATCATCACCGTTGAGGACCCGGTAGAGGCCGATGTAGATGGAATCAACCAGGTTCAGGTAAATGAAAAAGCGGGACTGACCTTTGCTTCGGCACTTCGTTCTATTCTGCGTCAGGACCCGGACATTATCATGATCGGAGAGATCCGAGACGAGGAGACAGCGGGAATTGCGGTAAAGGCTGCTATTACCGGACACTTGGTTGTCAGCACACTGCATACAAACAGTGCGGCCAGTACGATTACCCGTATGGAGGATATGGGAATTGAACCGTATCTGATCGCAGACTCTACGGTAGGTATCATTGCACAGCGACTGGTGAGAAGACTTTGTCCAAAATGCAAGAAGCCTCATCCGATGAATGATATGGATAAACAGAGACTCCGTATGCAGGGAAAAGGTACGCCGACGATTTATGAACCGGGTGGAACCAACTGTGCATTCTGCAACGGTACCGGATTCCGCGGACGAATTGGCGTTTACGAGATCATGCCGCTGACACCGGAGATACGACGGGTGGTAGCAGCCGGCGGCGGTGCAGAAGAAATCCAGAAAGTGGCATTGCAGCAGGGGATGACAACACTGCGCCGTGGTGCTGCCAAACTGGTTTTGCAAGGCGTTACATCGATATCTGAAGTGGAGCGTATCGCCACAGAATAAACAGGGATAAATGATTATAAAAAGGGGTAAAAAAATGAGAATTGATGAACTTTTAAGACAGGCAAGAGAAATGAAGGCATCGGACCTTCATGTTTCGGTTGGTATCCCGCCTAAATGCCGTGTAAACGGAGAGTTGGTGGCACTGCCATGTGGCATTATCATGCCCAATGATTCCAAAGCACTGGTAGAACAGATGATACCGCCGAGAATGATAGAAAAATTTAACGAAGACGGGGAGATTGACTTTTCTTATGCAGCCAGAAATCTGGGGCGATTCCGTGTGAATGTATTTAAACAGCGTGGGGCATTGTCCTTTGTAATCCGTCTGGTTAACAGCAAGATCCCATCACCGGAGCAGTTAGGACTTTCCAAGGAGATTGTGGATCTTACGAAGAAAAAGAGAGGACTGGTGCTGGTAACAGGACCAACCGGAAGTGGTAAATCTACAACGCTGGCTTCTATGATTGATGTGATCAACCAGAATTATAACAAACATATCATTACGCTGGAGGATCCTATCGAGTATTTGCATAACCACGCCAAATCTGTGGTAAACCAGAGAGAGATCGGTTTTGATACCCAGGGATATGCACCGGCACTGCGAGCGGCACTGCGTGAGGATCCGGATGTGATCCTGGTAGGAGAGATGCGAGACCTGGATACGATTTCTACAGCTATCACAGCGGCAGAGACAGGCCACCTTGTATTTTCGACACTGCATACCATCGGTGCGGTTCCTACCATTGAGCGTATCATCGATGTATTTCCTACATCTCAGCAGCCTCAGATCCGTATTCAGCTGGCTACTTTGCTGGAAGCTGTTGTATCCCAGCAGCTTTTACCTACAGCGGATAAAAAAGGCCGTGTGGCAGCTTTTGAGATCATGTTTCCAAACAGTGCCATCCGCAACCTGATCCGAGAATCCAAGGCTCACCAGATTCCATCTATTATCCAGACCAGCCGTGCTGACGGTATGATCACTATGGATGATGCGTTGTTTGATCTGTACCGGGCAAGAAAGATAACCAAAGAAGAAGCAATTTCCTTTGCACAGGATAAAACAAGTTTGCTTCGTAAGTTGTTTTAGAAAGGGGGACTTACCAAATGGCTCGATTTAAATATGTCCTGACGGATAAATATGGTAAACAGAAAAGAGGTGTGGTAGAATCGCCAAGCCAGGAACAGGCTGTTGCTAAACTGACGGCGGAAGGCGGCGTAGTCATGGAGATCCATGAATCTGCCTCCATTGATGATGCAAAATGGAATATTACCATCGGTAATCCGGTAAAGAAGAAGGATATTACGATTTTTTGTAAACAGTTCCATAGTATTTTAAATGCAGGTGTAACCCTCATCGATGGTCTACACATGGTTACCGACCAGACAGAGAATAAGACGTTGAAAAAGTCCCTCAGCAATGTGACAACTTCTGTTGAAAAAGGTGATTCCCTTGCCAATGCCATGAAAGCAGAGGGGAAAGTGTTCCCTGAGATTCTGATCCACATGGTGGCAGCCGGCGAAGTAACCGGTAATCTGGAAGTGTCCTTTGAGCGTATCTGTAAGCAGTTTGACAAGGACATGAAACTGGTGTCCATGGTCCGTTCTGCCATGATTTATCCGATCGTGGTCCTGGTGGTAGCAGTAGCCGTTGTGATCATTTTGCTGAAGACTGTGATCCCTAACTTCCAGGATGCCTTTGATTCCATGGGAGCGGAATTGCCGGCTTTGACCAAGGCAGTTGTGGCAGCCAGTCAGTTTGTTACCAATAACTTCTTACCATTGATGGGCAGCATTATCTTGTTTATTGCGCTGATCCTTTACCTGAAGAGTACAGAGACAGGAAAAATGTGTACCAGTAAACTGGTATTGAAAATACCGATGTTCAGAAATTTTTCCGTAAAAAATGCGGCAGCCAAGTTCTCTGTAACCATGTCTACGCTGATCATGTCCGGTGTATCGATAGTAGATTCTTTGGATATTGTGGCAGATGTTATATCCAACAGAGTGATCCGGAAGGCAATAAAAAACTGCAAATCGGAAGTCATGGAAGGTATCCCTATGTCAGAGCCGCTGGAGGCATCCGGTGTGTTCCCGCCTATGGTAACTCATATGATCAAGATCGGTGAGGAAACCGGTACCACAGAATCCATGCTGGATAAAGTAGCAGAGTATTACGAAGCAGAAGTGGAAGAGGCCACCAAAAACCTTACCACCATTATGGAGCCAATGGTCATTATCCTTCTGGCTGTACTGGTAGGCGGTATTCTGGGAGCGGTTCTGATGCCAATGCTTGGTATCTACGAAAATGCCGGAAATGCCTGATGAAATTACTGGTAAAAAAAGGTAATTTAAGGCGAAAATAAGTCATTATGTATAAATAAAATATAAAAAGGATAAATTACTTGAATATTTTTCTTGAAATATGTAAGGGTTTGTTGTATAATTAGAAAAAGCGCTTGTGAGACACACAAGGCTCCCCAACAGGGAATACATAAAAAAAGGAGAGAAAACTATGAGGAACAAAATTCAGAAGTATTTAAGTGGTGAGAGAGAAGGCTTCTCTCTCGTGGAGTTGATCATCGTTATTGCTATTATGGCAATCCTGATCGGTATCGTTGCATTGGCAGTTATCCCTTACCTTGAGAAATCAAGAGTAGGTAAAGACCAGCAGACAGTTGACACTGTTTATTCAGCATTTAAGAACGAGATTGCATCTCAGCAGATTACTGAGACCACAGAAGTTACTATTTCTTCTACAGGCGGTACTTTGACAACGGGATCTGTATTTAATGTAGATAAGCTTGCAGAAGCTCTTGATTGCACAGATGCTGCTGGGTTGGCTGCTCTTGAGAAGAAATTATCTTCCTCAGGAATTAAGGATCAGGATATCGTATGTAGCTTTGATTCAGGTACAAAAGAAATTAAAGCTGAGGTTACAAACGCAGAAGGTGGAGACAATATCAAATCTTCTAACAAGTAATTTAACCTAACAAAACCAAGGAGAACCCATTATGACACCGGAATCTATTATCCTTTATATCGTAACATTCTTGTATGGCATTGTGATAGGAAGTTTCCTGAATGTGTGCATTTACAGAATGCCGAAAAAGGAGAGCCTGGTGACGGTGGGTTCTCATTGTATGAACTGTGGACACAAGTTGAAATGGTATGATTTGTTCCCACTGTTCAGCTGGATTTTTCTGAAAGGTAAATGCCGGTATTGTAACGCCGGCATTTCCTCTCAATATCCAATGGTAGAAGCAGTCAACGGACTTGCGTACTGCGGTATCCTTTATATCAATGGCTGGAATGCAGACAGTGTGCTGTATTGCCTGCTTTTTTCGGCGTTATTGGTATTAAGTGTGATCGATTACCGGACTATGATGATTCCTACAGCAGTAGATATAACCATTTTGATCCTGGGTGTGATCCACCTTGTGTTCCATCTGGATAACTGGCTGTACTATGTAGGTGGTCTCTTTTTTGCCAGTATTTTTTTGCTGGTGATTGCTCTGTTATTCAGGGGAATTACCGGAAAGAGCGGTCTTGGTCTGGGAGATGTGGAGTTGATGGGCTGTGCCGGACTTTGTATCGGCTGGGGACATGCCCTGTTTGCTATTATCATCGGATCCGTAGCAGGAGCTTTGATTGAATGTTTCAAAATATTGTGGACCGGAAAAAGGGGAAAGTTTCCCTTCGGTCCTTATTTATCAGCAGGTATAATGATTGCCGCACTTTGGGGCGATAAAATATATAACTGGTATTTAAACCTTATGATCAATTAACGAAAAGAGCTTTGCAGTTTTTAGAGTTTTTAGATTCTTGAAAACTGTGAAAACTACAAAGAATAACTCTAGGGGAGGAATGAACCATGGCTAAGAAGGTTGTAGTTGTCCGTGTGGGCGAAAAAATAACACAGATTGTACATATGGAAAATGTGGCAAACAATCCTACCGTATTTGGATGTGTCCGTGTACCGACACCGGAAGGATCTGTCAGTGAAGGTATGATCATCAATGAAGTAGAGATTGCCAAAAGAATTGAAAAAGCATGTCTGGAGAAAGGAATCCATACGAAGGATGTGATCTTTACCGTGGCATCTGCCAAGATCGCCAGCCGTGAGACCGTGATCCCGGCTGTGGCTAAGAACAAGATGGATGCAGTGGTAATGGCAAAAGTAGCAGATCTTTTCCCGGTAGATGTAGATAAGTACATATTTACTTATAAAGTACAGGGAAGCGACTATCAGGACAAAGATCAGGGAAAGGTCCGTAATGTCCGTATTTTTGCGGCACCATCCGATCTGATCGAATCCTATTACAAACTGGCAGAAGAAGCTGAGATGAATGTGATCTCCGTGGAGGGAGATGGAAATAGTATCTTCCAGATCATGAGCCGCCAGGTAAAGAATTCTGTTACCATGTGTATTCAGATCAACCGTGATTCTACACTGGTCAATGTGGTTACCTCCAATGAAATGCTTCTGCAGCGAGTTATCCCATATGGTGTGTCGGTATTTACAGATGCCATGATCCAGGAACCGGTTTTTGGTGTAGACGATTATGAAAAAGCATACAAAGTCCTTTCTTCTCAGAGAGTTCTGGTCCACAGCATGAATGCGGCCAATCCTTCCGGAGATTTCTCTACAGCCAAAAGAATTGAGATTACCAATAATGGAGAATATCTGGTCAGCAACATCGCCCGTGTCATCGAGTATTATAACTCCAAGTACAAAGACAGAGAGATTCAGAATGTAATCTGTGTGGGTGTGGGATGCAGCATTGCCGGTATCCATGAACTCTTATCCAACGAGTTGAGTGTGGAAGTGACGACACCAACAGAATTGGAAGGCGTACGGTTTAACAAAAAGATCGTGATTGATGCGGCTATTTTGCAGTATTTGAACTGCTTTGGCTCCGTATTTTCACCACTGAACTTTATCCCGAAATCCATGGCTCTCAGAAATGCCAGAAAAGGAAGCCTTACCGGCGCACTGGCAATCTTTGCCGGTCTGGTACTGGTAAGTCTTGTGCTTAGCGGATTTTCCATTATCGAACTGATGACTGCATCCAGTAACCACGATGAACTGCAGGCCAGAAAGAATGCACTGGCACCGGTAGAAGATCAGTACAATGAGTTGACGGATGTGGAAAACCAGTACAATATTATGAGCAACATCAAAACATATACAAACTCAAACAATAATCATTTCCATGAGTTGATCGACAAACTTTCTGAAATGGTGCCAAAGAGTTTCAAGATCCAGAGTATTCAGTCCGATGAAGATGCGGTTACCATGAGTGCTTCTTGCAACGACAGACTTTCTTCTTTGTCTCTGACACAGATACAGATGAACAAGGTAGACAATATTAAAGATGTTACCATCAAAGAAGTGGCAGAAACAGAGGATGAAAATACAGGCAGAAGACAGTATAACTACACATTGACCTTTAAGTATAAAAATGTCAATGCGATCACAGATACAAATGCCAGTCAGGGGGTGCAGTAAATGGATAAGTTGACAGTAATGCAGAAAAAAATCATTTTGATCGGCCTGGGCCTTTTGATCTTGATCTGTTCCTTTTTCCTCGTATTCCAGAGAAATCAGGATCAGGCAACAGAACTGGATACCCAGTCACAGAAACTGAAAAGACAGGTAGAGTATCTAAGCGACCTGCAGTTGCAGGTAAATCAGATGAAGCAGACTTCCGAACAGCACAAGGCGGATACAGAAAATTATGTTAAAGAATATCCATCAACTGTGACTCAGCAGAAGGCAATCTTCAATGTTTACCAGATGATGGTTGACAGCGGTGTGCGTGTTACAGCGATCCGGCCTTCTGAATCCCAGAAGTTTATTGAAAAAGGACAATTTGTTTCTACTGAGCAGACAGAAAACAACGGTTCCGGCCAGAAAGCGGTTTCACCAAGTGCGGTGGAAGAAGCACCGGAACAGCAGGTAGATACATTGAGCCAGATGGTAGGAAAGTACACCAAGTATGAGGTGGATATGACCGGCAACATGAGCCAGATCATGGACATGGTGGACTGGGTCCGTGACAACAAGGAACATATGTCGATTTCTAATCTGAGTTATACCTTTGATGCTACCAGCGGTAAACTGACAGGAACGGCTACCATTAACTATTATGAGATCAATGGAAACGGAAATCCATATATAGAACCGAAGATCGACGGTATTGTCATTGGAACAGACAGCATCTTCGGTGCATTACAGAAATAAGTCAAGGAGGTAGGGATATATGAAAAGCATGAAGGAAGGTTTTTCCTTAGTGGAAGTGATCGTCGCCATTGCTGTGCTGGCGTTATTGTCCCTGCCGATCCTGGCTTACTTTTCAGACGCATCGGTATTTACTTCCAGAGGAAAGCATACCCAGAAGGCCACAACGGCAGGACAGGCAGTAGCGGAAGAAGTAAATAACTGTGATGATTTTGAAGAGGTGGAGGATGTTTTATCCACTCAGGCGGGCTGGACATTGGATTCAAAGGCAGCCGGATCCGATCACAAATCCCATCTTACCAAAGAAGTGACGGAAGATGGTGAGAAGTTTAAGGTAAAGGTGACCGTGGATTATGAATACAGCCGGGTGAATTCGGCAGGTGATACCACCGATTCAAAATTCAATGAATTTGAGACTCCGCAGTTAAAAGAAATTTATTCACCTAAAAATGTGGTCCTTTC
>HF998353.1:56202-72904 GCA_000433735.1 Clostridium sp. CAG:167 | reverse complement strand
TCATTTTCTCGCGGATCATCCGGACAAGACTCAGTCTGAAATTAAAACTAATATGACCAGAGTGATCTGGATCCAGTTAGGGGTAGATCCTTCTAACAGTGATGTATATACAGTAAAATGTTTTTACCGTTACAGTTATGAGGGTGCAGATTTTGACAGTGTGTTAAACGACACAAAGATAGAAAAAAGTAAATTAGAAAATATATACCTTTTCTACAACATTACCAAGGACACAGGGGCAGAAGAGGTGAAAGTGGATTGTGATCCATCCATCCTTGCCACAGAAGCAGAAAAGGTAAATGTATATATGATCTGTCAGAAGAAGGTAATGGCTCCCACCAGTGGCTATTCCCTCAGTATATCTGTAACAGGGACAGCCCAGCGGATGAATTATTATACCAATGGAATCAACTGTACCGGTATCACGGCAAAGACAGATTTCATTGAGAAACAGGCTTCTGGCAAGAGAATTGCCGCTGTTTCAGTGGATGTTTATCCTGAATCAGCAACGGTGTTTAATGATGATACAAGAGTAGTTCATCTGGATACATCGAAAGGAGAACGATAGTATGATTAAATGGCTGAAGAACAGAAAATTTTATAAGAACCTTTTTGAGGGGAAAGAAGGTGCTTCCTTTATTTCTGTTATTATCGGCGTTACTTTTCTGGCAACTCTGGGAATTACGATTTTGACCATTGCCACACGCTATATGTCAACGGTCATTGTAGAGAAGTATTCTTCCGATAATTTCTATCAGACAGAGGGAATTTTGGAAGAAGTCCGTACCGGATTACTTGAGTATGCAGATACAGCCAGTGAAACGGCTTATACGGATGTACTGGAGAATTATACAAAAGAGTCTGAGAATATGAAAGATGTATATTCAAAGAAATATTTAAGCGGACTGGCAACAGTGCTTCGCGGAGGTATGACATATTCAGAAGACGATATTAAGAATAACCTGGGAACAGCGGTTACATGCAGCCTGGATGTAGTAAAGAAACTGACAAAGAAACCGGATGCCGTACAGACGGTACCGGGTACCAATCTTTGCTTTGTAACCAACTATGATGACAAGACAGGGTATACTCTGACCATCAAAAATCTTCTGGTAGATTATACAGATGATACAGATTATCGTTCATCCATCCAGTCAGATATTGTATTCCAGGTACCGGATTATAAATTTGAGGGTGATTCAACCCTGAACGAGATAAAAAATTACATTGTCATCAATGACGATCAGTTAAAGGTTCAGAATGCCAATATCGGGACACAGTTTATTGGAAATGTTTACACCGGAAACAAAGATACCGGTATTGACATTGGCACACAGAGTCTGGTGAATTTTAACAGTAAGACCATTATTTCCAGAGGAAATCTTGATGCTTACACCGGATCTGTATTGAATCTGAATGGCGAAAGCGGCATTGGTGATCTGTGGCTTCAGAATATCCGCCTTTTAAAATATGGATCGGATTCTTCTCTGGAGACAAAAGTTACATTGAATGAAAATGCCTATATCAGTAATGATCTGGATATCCAGGATAACAATGCTACCGTAAATCTTGGCGGCAAGTATTATGGATATAGTTACAATGAACAAAATGACTCTTCAAGAGGAGAGGGCTTAAATTCTGAGTATAGCAGTGCTATTCTTGTAAATGGCCTGAATACGACTCTCAATGCCAATTCGCTGGACAAGATGATTCTGGCAGGAAGAGCGTTTGTATCCCAGAACAAATCGGATTATACTTCTACCACCACCAATATCCTTACCGGTGAATCTCTTTCAATCAAGAGTAACCAGCTGGCATATCTGGTTCCGGATTCCTGTATTCCGGAATCGGTGGACCACAATCCCATGGCGATCCCGGAATTGACAGCTACGGTAGAAAGTGATGTAAAAGCCAATTTGCTAAGCAATGCAGCCCTGAAGGATTATCTGAATCCTGCAAAACCATATATTGCCAACTACATTCATGGTGCCAGTGGTGATTATGTGTACTTATTTTTGAATTTTGCCAGTGAGGCAAAGGCAAACGAGTACTTTAAAGATTACTATACCGGCGTAGTGGAAATCAAAGATGAAAGTGGCAATATTATAGAAAATCAGAGTAAGTTAAAAGAGAGGGCACAGTCCTTCCTTAGTGTGCCGGATATGGGAAAAACGAAGTTTTCCGGCAATCTGTGTCTGATCGCAGCCAATATTGTTTATAACTACGAGGCGTCAGCCGGCAGTAGTATTCAAAGTTCCAACTATTACAATAGTTCAGGAGCACCGAGAGAAAACCTTTTACAGGATGGAAGAAAGATTGCCATGGATTACCTTGGTAAGTGCAAAACCTTGCTTTCTTCCGGAGGAACAGGAAGAGATACCAATATCCGTCTGGATGATTCGCTGGATCTTCCGTTAGTATCATCAAGGATCATTGATTTTTCCAAAGTGGGCAGCACTGTATTCAAAGATTACAGTGACAAAGACGGCAACCCGATCGGTCGTGTTACGGTGGTAAACGGCGACCGGAATGTTACCTCGGCAGATAGTGGGCTTTTGATCGTCAAAGGAGATGTGACGGTAGATGCAGATTTCAAAGGTTTGATCTTAGCCAGCGGCAAAGTCACCGTAACAGGGAACCATAAACTGGAGTATGATATGATCACCGTTGGCAATCTGCTGGAAGAAATCAAATATGATGATGAATTTGCCAAGTATTTCTATGCCTTTAATGGAGGCTTGTCACAGGATACAACAGAAATGAATAAATGTGTATTCTACCAGAACTGGGTTAAGAATGCTTATTGATGCGGGAAGGAGGACAGAAAATGAGAGAGAAAGATGGATTTTCACTGATAGAACTGGTTATCACTATTGCCATCATGGGGATTCTTGTGGGACTTTCTGCCTTTAGTCTGAATTATATCAGCCAGGCGGATGCCAGAAAGATGACAGGGGAGATAAACAGCGCTTTCTCAGAATTAAAAACATTGAATATGTCCAAGAATACAACTGCGTATATGCATCTTTACCGATATGACGGTGATTTCTACATAAAGTACGACGGAAGTGCTTCCTGCACGCCGGATGACACCGGACATAAAATCGGTAAAGATAATATGAAGATCCAGGTAGACAGTACAGAGCTTGGAAGCGGGGATGTGTATTCCTTTACGATCCGCAAAAAGGATGGTGCCTTTGCTACCGTTACAGACGGTGGCAACACATATGTACCGCCGTCAAAGATTGCGGTTACCGATGATAATGGCAGAACGTATTCCATTACCGTTGTAAAGGACACCGGCAGACATTTCATTGATTAAAGAAGGAAAAAGGGGGATAAACCATGAAACAAAAAAGTAAAGAGGGTTTTTCACTGGTTGAAATGCTGATCGCCCTTGCTGCTTCTTCCATCGTGATGTTGGCCATCATGATGATCATGGGATTTTGTACATCTACTATGAGACGTACACAGCAGAGAGTGGATCTGCAGGAACAGGCAAAAGATGCCATGAACCATATCAGTGCTTATACCATGGAAGCGGATAGTGCCGTTTGGAGTGATTCAGCAAAACTCCTTACCATTGTGAAAAAGACGGTGCAGAATGTAGGAACCGCAGAGAGAAAAGTTTCGGCTACGGATACTTATTTTTACTGGGAAAAAGATGGCAACATTTATTTTGCATCCAAGTATGATCTGGCCAAAGAGGCCGGACAAGAAAGTGATGTGGAACATTTTGTCCCATCCTTTGCCGCCGATAAAAAGCATTTAATGGCTGAGAATGTATCCAGTCTTAAATGTGAGAAAAAGTCAGTTACATCTTCCAGCCACACAAACCGGCTT
Organism: Clostridium sp. CAG:167; assembly: GCA_000433735.1. Taxonomy (GTDB): domain Bacteria; phylum Bacillota; class Clostridia; order Lachnospirales; family Lachnospiraceae; genus Eubacterium_F. The sequence goes on along the minus strand of HF998353.1, from coordinate 69,061 downwards.
AGTGTGGAACTGGAAATGAAAAAAGATGATGTAAGTTATAAGTGTCAGAGGGATATCAGTTTGAGAAAATAATAGGAGGCGACAAAACATGAAAAAAAGAAAATGGTCTCGTAAAGTTGCATGGATCTTTGGGGTTACAGCGGTTTGTACTCTGGGACTGGTTTTGTTAAAGACCGGACATGTATTCGGCAAGTATAGTGAAGAGTCTATTTATCTGCAGTATACCGGAGACACAGACAGTGAGCCGGTAAAAGTAATGGACAGCAACGATGTATTTGTAACAGACGAAGGTGGTAATAAAAAAGGCTCACAGGGTACCGGAGCCACACCTTTAAATGATAAAGTACCTACCTGCGTAGGAACTAAGGGAACCGATTCCAATCCATTTATTATCCTGGAGATTGTGCCGGATAAGGCCATGCAGCAGATGATTTATCTGAATCCTGATAATAATAAATATCCCTTTGATGTAATGCAGATCGGCATTGATGCCAGCAAGGCGAAAAATGCATCCATCACAGAGCAGAACATGGACAACTATAATATCAAGGATCTGTTTGGCAACTGGATGGTAGATTTTAATTATGACATTTACAGTTATGAAGACGATGTAGACAAGGGAAATGATAAAGAAAAAAAATCTGTCAAGATGATCTACACCGGTAAATATTATACTGTGAAATTAAACAGTGATCAGATTACGGAAGATGATTATAACAATCTGACCGTTCCGCAGCTGGCCAAGAAGTATCCGGATCTTTTTAAGAAAGACTTAGAAGGAGAAGCCATCCGGGACATTTCTCTTACCGATAAATATAACTGGACCAAGAAGAAAAAGACAGTAGGTTCGGAAGTCCATTATGAGAAATCGGTCACATCGGATAAATTAACCTTCAGACAGAACCAGAACCAGTGGAATTATTCGTCGGCAAATCTGGTGGAGGATAATCAGAGTGTGCTGGCCGGCAGTGACGATCAGGGAAATGCCATCACAGATGAAGCAAAAGCAGATTACGGTAACTGGAGCGTAAATAAGACTGATTCCAAAGATTATTCATATACCATCAGTACGCCAAGCATTGCAGACGAGGATTATCAGTCTGTCAAAGACGAAAAAATGACCATCGAACAGCTGGCGGTAAAATATCCTTCTTTATTTCGCTTAGACAGCACAGGTAAAGCAGTAGAGGCAGCCAGACTTTCAGATGATAAAAACTGGCAGATCAGCAAAGAAGCAAATAAGGAAGTGTTAGACCAGATTTATGGTGGTTATGTTTATTATGTGGGAGCCGGCAAGGGTGATTATGCCCTGCAGGATGAATGGTCCCAGGTAGTAAATGCCAATATTTCCAAACTGACAGTAAGTTCTGACAGCAGCCAGAATCAGTGGAAATATGTAACGGATGTGACCCAGATTCCTGCAGACAGAAAAGAACTGACGTCCAATGATAATTTCTGGCAGTATTATAAGGATACCGGTTATTATATCCCGGTCAGTGTATATGAAAGCAAGTATGGTCGTGTGATCATGCAGTCTAAATTTACGACAGTTTATACTGTGAAATACAACGCATCCATTCAGACATATGAGTTTAACTATGACAAGGGTGACAAAAAGTCCTATTATACTTACTGCTATTATAACTTGAAAGCTAATGAAGTACTGAAACGGTCTTTGTTTAAGTTTAATAATGAGAAGGATTGCAAAAATTTTAATCTTCAGGTAGTATGTGTGACGCCGGATGAACTGAATAAAATGTCCAAAGACGATACAAGTGCTACAGTAGATATGGTAGAGAGAGCGGACATGGTATACATTTCATCCTTCCACAAGACAGATACAAGTAATATTAAAAATGTGTATGAGCTGTATCATAAATTCTGGATGGGCGAAAAAGATTATGATTTTAATCAGGAAGCAGATTTTCCAACCTTTGAGACAAATGATCTGGAATGGGATCTGTGCGTGAAGATCATGAAGCGTATCAGTACCAATAAAAACCTTCCCCTTGTGTGGACCCAGAAAGTGGGAAGTATGCTTCGAAATGGTGTAGACGGAAACAGCTCGTCCAAAGAAACTACCATGTATATGTCAAAGGACTGTCAGAACTACCAGATGAATGGTGCCTTGAATAATGTGGCAAAACTGTACCTTGTCAGTATCCAGTTTGACCTTCTGGCCAGACACAGTGATGGTGTCAAGCGGAGTTTTATGGAGGACATTCTTCCGTATATCTAGACAGTAAAATTGAAGTCTACCTCTGGTATCAATGACTACTCAGCCAAGACAACCGGCTATTATGTAAGGCCGCTGGCTACTTCCGACAGTATCTCGGATTTTAACAAGAAAAAGAGTTATTATCTGTGGAATGCCCTGACATTCTATCCGGCTGAGTTAGGTGGAAATCAGAATACAAATCTTGGGGTAGATAAGTATGTGGAGTATGGTTATTCCGCCAACTTCTTTGATACCAATAACCAGAACCAGCCTTTTACGGCGGAAGATGTTTCATATACCCACCATTCCGGTACCGACGGTGAAGATGAGAAGAATGTAACACTGGTAAGTGATGGTTCTAATTCCAATGAAAACCATTCTACACTGATCACGCCATCCGGTTCTGAAGCTATTATCAGTAAGACCCTGGATATTATTTACAAGATCATGAATAACAGTAATGATAAAGTAGTACCGCTGACGGTTCAGGTTCTGAAACAGAAGAAGTTATATACTCGTCTGGATGAAGTGAATGTTTTGATTGATTATAATAAGGACAGCAAGTACAAGACAAATGATACATTGTATCTCAGAGTGAAGGTGTCCAATGTAAACGACCAGACCGGAGCCATACTTGGAACCGTCTTTATGAAACCGGAAGATACCGGCAAAGACAAATACAGCAGTTCGGCTTGCGAAAGTCATGAACCGGCCCTGCTTACAGCACTGGGAACGACGGATCTGACTAAAGTTTTATACAGAGAATATGCAGATTCAGATACCACAATCCTTCACAAGCAGAAGGTCGCCGATGAGAAAGGTACACAGTGGGCCGATGGATATCCGGTATCCACAGATGTTACATTCTATGTTCCTTACAAGCTGAAAGACTGGCAGAATGGATACACGATTTTGCGTGTGTACACTCAGGGACGGGTTTATAATACTAAGAAAAACCTTATGGTGCAGGGTGAAGAAGTATATACAGATATAACCATCTCAGCCAGAGATTTGTTTAATCTGCAGTAAACATAAAAAAAGCAGCCAGCCGCATTGCCGGCCGGCTGTTTTCTTTGGAAAAACATAAGGAAATAAAAGGAGACTCAAATGAATATAAAAGAAATCCGGCAGGAATTTGAAATGACAGACATGGGAGAGTGGACTTCTCTTATGAAAAAATATGAATCCGATCCAAGAAGCGGAGTGCAGAAACTTCTGCTTTCCTGCCAGAAGAAGATGCAAGCCTGTGAAAAAGAAAATGAGCGGCTGGAAATGATGCTTGCCTTTGAGAAAAAGTACGGAAAAGAATATGAATGTATCTGTGGTATCGATGAAGCAGGACGGGGACCTTTTGCAGGCCCTGTGGTAGCCGGGGCTGTGGTCCTTCCCAAAGGACTGAAAATACCGGGGCTGAATGATTCCAAGCAGGTTTCTGCTAAAAAAAGAGAAGAATTGTTCGATATAATTAAGGAGAAAGCAGTTTCTTATGGCATTGGTATGAGTTCTCCGGCAAGGATTGATGAGATTAATATCTTGCAGGCAACTTATGAGGCGATGGCGCTGGCAGTGAAGGATCTGAATGTTGTGCCGGATCTTTTGTTAAATGATGCTGTTACGATCCCACAGATACCAGTCAAACAGATTGGGATCATAAAGGGGGACGCCAGAAGTCTTTCCATTGCAGCAGCCAGTATTATGGCAAAAGTAACAAGGGACCACCTGATGGAAGAATATGCCCAGTTATATCCGGAATATGGCTTTGAGAAAAATAAAGGATACGGTTCGGCGGACCACAGAGAGGCATTGCAGAAATATGGTCCATGTCCGATCCACAGGCGCACCTTTATCCATAACTGGGTGAAACAATAAAGGAGGAATTGGATGCAGGAAAAGAAGACAGCGGTAGCACTGGAGTATGAGACCGGCGAGAAAGCACCAAAAGTCGTTGCATCCGGCCGTGGATATCTGGCGGACAAGATTGTAGAAGTGGCAAAAGAGTCAGATGTGCCGGTGCACAAAGATGCTAAACTGGCAAGATCTCTGTCTGTACTGGATATTGGTGAGTACATACCACCGGAACTGTATTCTGTGGTAGCAGAAGTTCTTGTATTTGTTGATAATATGGACCGCATACAGGAAAAAATCAAAAGATAACAGAGGATAACAGGGGGGATATTTGGATGCAGGGAGAAAATAAAAGAAAAACAGGCACTTTTTATGAAGAAATGGCAGCCAGATATCTGGAATCTAAAGGATATAAGATTCTGGACAGAAATTATCACTGCCGGGCGGCGGAGTTAGATCTGATCGCACTGGATGGAGAGTGTCTTTGCTTTGTAGAAGTAAAATATCGGAAAAATGCAGCCTATGAGGCTCCCAGAGGTGTTGTGACCAATGCGAAGATGAACAAAAACCGTCTGGGAGCTCGTTTTTATTGCATGGAACATGGTATCAGTGAATGGCATCCCATGCGTTTTGATGTGGTGATGATCATAGGAGAAAAACTGATCCATTATGAGAATGCGTTTGAAGGCAGGTAACAGAACTTGTCTAAAATAATTTTTTGTGATATAGTAATAACGATTGTGATAAGATAGATAAAGAAATGGAGATAATTATGGGAAAACCAATTTTGGCCATTGTAGGTAGACCGAATGTGGGAAAATCAACTCTGTTTAATACATTAGCAGGAGAAAAGATTTCCATCGTGAAAGATTATCCTGGTGTGACCAGGGATCGTATCTATGCGGATGTTACCTGGCTGAACCACTCTTTTTCACTGATCGATACCGGCGGAATCGAGATGGACAGCAAAGACCAGATGCTTAAACATATGAGAGAGCAGGCCAACATAGCCATTGATACAGCCGATGTTATTTTGTTTATTGTAGATGTGAGACAGGGACTGGTAGATGCAGATTATAAAGTGGCAGATATGCTTCGTCGTTCCGGCAAGCCGGTTATTTTAGTTGTAAATAAAGTAGATAATTTTCAGAAATATATGCCGGATGTGTACGAGTTTTACAATCTTGGCATAGGGGATCCGCACCCTGTATCAGCCAGCAGTAAACTGGGGCTGGGTGATATGCTGGATGCCGTGCTGGACGTGATCGATCTGGACAAGATCGAACAGGAAGAAGATGAGAGACCGAAGATTGCGGTAGTTGGAAAACCGAATGCCGGTAAATCTTCGCTGATCAACCGTCTGTTAGGAGAAAACCGTGTGATCGTTTCAGATGTGGCTGGTACTACAAGAGATGCCATTGACACGGAGATCGTTCACAATGATACAGAGTATGTATTTATTGACACGGCAGGACTGCGCCGTAAAAGCAAGATCAAAGAGGACATTGAAAGATACAGTATCATCCGTACTATTGCGGCTATTGAAAGAGCGGATGTGGTGATCCTTGTGATTGATGCCACAGAAGGTGTTACGGAGCAGGATGCCAAGATCGCAGGTGTGGCACATGACCGGGGCCGCGGCCTTATTATAGCGGTCAATAAATGGGATGCACTGGAAAAAGATAATTCCACAGTGAAAGAATTCACCAAAAAGGTACGGGATATCCTGTCCTTTGTGCCGTATGCTGAGATCATGTTTATTTCGGCACTGACCGGCCAGCGTACCAACAAGATTTTTGATGTACTGGATGTAGTGATCCAGAATCATGCACTGCGGATCCAGACAGGAGTCCTGAATGAAATTTTGATGGAAGCGGTAGCCATGCAGCAGCCGCCTTCAGACAAAGGAAAACGCCTGAAATTATTCTATATGACCCAGGTAAGTACCAAACCGCCGACTTTTGTGCTGTTTGTGAACAACAAAGAACTGATGCATTTTTCTTATCAGCGTTATATAGAGAACAGGATCCGGGAGACTTTTGGTTTTGCCGGAACTCCGATCCGGATCTTTATCAGGGAAAGAAAAGAAAAGGAGTAAAGATACTGTGTATGGATTACTTGCGATAATTTTATTAGTGATAGGATATTTTTTCGGGTGCTTTTCTACCGGCTATATTGTGGGCAAAATGAATGGCCACGATATCCGGACAGAGGGCAGTGGCAATATAGGCACGACCAATGCTCTGCGTACCATGGGAGCCAAGGGCGGAGCACTGACTTTTGGAGGAGACCTTTTGAAAGCGTTTATTCCGACTCTGGTTGTCCGTTTTGTTATGTGTCCCCGCATGGACATGGATCTGGAGTATACATATCTGTTTACTTTGATTGTGGGACTGGGCGTTGTAATCGGTCACAATTTTCCTTTTGAACTTCATTTCAAGGGAGGAAAAGGAATTGCTGTGTCAGCAGCGGTGATCGTGGCATCTTCGGCCGGGACCAGACTGGGGTGGTGGATGATCGCAGGAGGTATCGTACTTTTTGTAGCAGTAGTAGCACTGACAAGATATGTATCTCTTGGCTCATTGATGGTAATATGGTATTTCCCAATCTACACAGTGTGCCGGTTTATTAAAAGCCCTGTGGCAGTGTATATGATCATAGTGTCGATGCTTTTTGTGATCCTGGCATATATTAAACATGCCGGAAATATCAAAAGACTGCTGAATGGTACAGAGCGTAAGTTTGGTGAGAAAAAACAAGGATAAAATATTAGTATATTTAAGGAGAAAAAAGATGAAACGAGTTAGTTTTTTAGGAGCTGGAAGCTGGGGAACCGCCTTGGCTATTTTGTGTGCAAATAACGGACATAAGGTTACGATCTGGTCAAAAGTACAGGAAGAGATCGATATTTTGAATGAGCACAGAGAGCATATTTACCGCTTGCCGGGAGTAAAACTGCCGGATACCATTGAGATTGAAAGTGATCTGGAAAAAGCATGCACAGATCAGGATATTATCGTATTTTCTGTGGCATCCCCTTATGTGCGATCTACAGCAAAAGAGGCAAAAGCCTTTATTAAGCCGGGACAGATCGTTGTAAATGTTGGTAAAGGAATTGAAGAGGCTACACTGCTGCCTCTCTGTGATGTGATCGAAGATGAGATCAAAGGTGCAGATGTGGCTGTTTTATCCGGACCAAGCCACGCAGAGGAAGTGTCAAAAGGAGTTCCTACCACGGTAGTAGTAGGTGCAAAAACAGAAAAGACAGCTGCTTTTGTACAGGATGTATTTATGGGAAGCAGATTCCGTGTTTATACAAGCCCGGATATCATCGGTATTGAGTTAGGTGGTTCGTTGAAAAATGTCATTGCACTGGCAGCCGGTATTCTGGATGGAATGGGTCTGGGTGACAATACCCGAGCTGCATTAATGACCAGAGGAATTGCGGAAATATCCAGACTGGGACTGGAATTAGGCGGAAAGATGGAGACTTTCTGTGGATTAAGCGGTATCGGTGATTTAATTGTTACTTGTACCAGTACCCACAGCCGTAACCATACATGCGGTTATCTGTTGGGACAGGGCAAAACACTGGAAGAAGCCAAAGAAGAGATCAAGCAGGTTGTGGAAGGTGTTAACTGTGCCAAGGCTGCTATGGCCCTTGCCAACAAGCATCATGTGACAATGCCGATCGTGGAGCAGATCAATGCTATTTTGTTTGCTCACAAGACACCGGCGCAGGCGATCCAGGATCTTTTGGAGCGCGATAAGGCAAATGAGTATAACAGTTTGAAATGGTAAATATTAAAAAAAATTAAATTTTTTGTTGACATAAGAGATAATCTGTGTATACTAAAGTTATAAATAATTTAAACCGTTGACCGAGAGAAGTAGCAGTTGGATTGTTTTCAGAGAGTCGCTGGTTGGTGTGAAGCGACAGCATGATAATTGTGAATGGACTCGGGAGGGCAGCTTGAAATCTTTGAAAGTAGACGCTGACGGAGACCTGAACCGTTATCTGCAGGAGTGTATGTTAGTACATGATTGAGTGGATTACACCGTAATCAAACAGGGTGGTACCGCAGGAGATTTTACAACTCTTGTCCCTTTCCTTTTAGGAGAGGGGCAGGAGTTTTTTTATTATACAAGAAAGGAAGGTCGTTGCATATGACACCTACAATGGAAGAGTTAAAACAGTATGTTGGACGGTATGATATTGTACCGATTCAGGAGGAAATTTACGCAGATGTGGTAACACCGATTTACCTCCTGCGAAAGATTGCAGCCAGCAAGAAAAATTATTATCTGCTGGAAAGTGTAGAAGGTGGAGAAAAATGGGGACGATATTCCTTCCTTGGATACGATCCGATCATGAGAGTTACCTGCCAGGAGAAAAAGGTGATAATCAAAGAGGGACAGAAGCAAAAAGAGGTAGAGACAACAGATTCCCTTTCGGTGGTAAGAGATATATTAAAACAATACCAGGCACCGAAAATAAAGGATATGCCACCATTCGCCGGCGGATTCGTAGGATATTTTTCTTACGCCATGATCGCTCATGCAGAACCTAAATTGAAGATCCAGAGAGGTGAATTTGCAGATTACGACTTAATGTTGTTTGATAAAGTTATTGCTTATGATCACCTGAAGCAGAAAATTGTTCTGGTGGCCAATGTAAGAGTTGGTGAAAATCTGGAAGAAAACTATGAAAAAGCCAGAAAAGAAATAAAAGAAATTGTATCGCTCATCCGGGATACAACACCACTTGAAGATGAGCCGGTGTATGATAAAGTACAGTTTGAGTGCAATGTGACAGAAGAAGAATACGCAGGGATGGTAGAAAAGACAAAGGATTATATTTTTGACGGAGATATTTTCCAGGCTGTAATATCCAGACGGTTTACCAGTGACTATGAAGGCAGTCTGATCAATCCATACCGGGTGCTTAGAACTACCAATCCATCTCCGTACATGGTGTACATGAATATGGAAGATGTGGAGATCATGAGTACTTCACCGGAAACGCTGGTCCGCCTGCAGGATGGCAGACTTGTTACCTTCCCGGTGGCAGGATCCAGACCGAGGGGAAAGGATGAAAAGGAAGATGATGCTCTGGTAGCAGATCTGATGTCGGATGAGAAAGAATTGTCAGAGCACAATATGCTGGTGGATCTGGGAAGAAATGATCTGGGACGGATCTCCCAGTACGGATCTGTGGAAGTAACCAAGTATCAGATGATCCATAAGTATTCCAAGATCATGCATATCTGTTCTCAGGTAGAGAGTAACATCCGTCCGGATAGGGATTCACTGGATGCCATCAAGTCGGTGCTGCCGGCAGGAACCTTATCCGGGGCGCCAAAGATCAGAGCCTGTGAGATCATAGACGAGCTGGAGCCGGTGCCAAGAGGAATTTATGGCGGAGCGTTGGGCTATGTAGATTTTGGCGGAAACATGGATACTTGCATCGCAATCAGGATGGCAGTGAAAAAGAACAACAAAGTCTATGTACAGGCAGGAGGCGGCATTGTGGCAGACAGCGTGCCGGCCAATGAATATCAGGAATCTGCCAATAAAGCAAAAGCAGTAATGCTTGCCATTGAAAATGCAAAGGAGGCTGTGAGAATATGATCTTATTGATTGATAATTATGATAGTTTTTCCTATAATCTGGTGCAGTATATTGGAACGATAAATCCCCACATCAAGGTAATACGAAACGATGAACTTACCGTGGATGAAATCGAAAAACTTCATCCGGATCACATTGTTTTGTCGCCGGGTCCCGGTTATCCAAAAGATGCCGGAGTGTGTGAAGAAGTAGTATTGAAACTCCAGGGAAAAGTACCGATCCTTGGTGTATGCCTGGGACATCAGGGAATCTGTGAGGTGTACGGTGCCACCATCTGTCATGCCAAACAGCTGATGCATGGAAAGAAAAGTACTGTAACGATAGATACAAAAAAACCTATTTTTGCAGGATTGCCGGAAAAAGCCGAGGTGGCAAGGTACCATTCCCTCATTGCGGATATGGATACTATACCGGAGGAACTGGAAGTAATCTCGGTAGATGAGAACAATGAGGTCATGGCAGTAAAACACAGACAGTATGATGTGTATGGATTACAGTTTCATCCTGAATCTATTATGACACCGGATGGAATGAAAATAATAGAAAACTTTTTGAACTTACGGTAAAGGAGAGATTGATATGATACAGGAAGCAATTCACAAAGTAATCAACAGGCAGGATCTGACCTATGAAGAGGCAGTAGAAGTAATGGGGGAAATTATGTCAGGGGAGGCAAGCCAGATCCAGATGGCCACTTTCCTCACAGCACTCCGCATGAAAGGTGAAACCATTGAAGAAATCACAGCTTGTGCCCAGGGCATGAGAAATGCCGGAGCACACATTGCACCAAACTGCGAGGCTGTAGAAATTGTGGGAACCGGTGGCGACGAGGTAGGAACCTTTAACATTTCTACCACATCAGCCTTTGTTATGGCGGCAGCCGGTGTGCCGGTTACCAAGCACGGAAACCGTAGTGTATCCAGTAAGAGTGGCGCAGCCGATGTGCTGGAAAAACTGGGGGCCAATCTGATGTTGGATGAAGAGAAGGCCATGGAAGTATTAAAGAAAACTAATATGGTATTTTTATTTGCTCAGAAGTATCATCCGGCTATGAAAAATGTAGGTCCGGTAAGATCTGCCATGAAAGAGCGCACGGTATTCAATATATTGGGACCTTTGACTAACCCGGCCAATGCCAGCCGGCAGTTATTAGGTGTTTACACCGATGAACTGGTAGAAAAACTGGCCGATGTACTCAGCAACCTGGGTGTAAAAGCCGGCATGTCTGTATGTGGTGACGGACATCTGGATGAGGTTACAGTCACAGGACCGACTCACTGCTGTGAGATCCGGGACGGAAAGAAAATTTCCTATGATATCACTCCTGAGCAGTTTGGATTGAAAACATATGACCAGTCAGAGATCATTGGGGGAACACCGGAGGAAAATGCCCGGATCACAAAGGACATTTTAAGAGGCAAAGAACAGGGAGCCAAACGGGATATTGTGCTGATGAATGCCGGACTTGGTATTTATCTTGGCATTGATGGCATTACCATGGAGGAAGGTGTTCAGAAAGCAAAAGAAGTAATCGACAGCGGAGCAGCTTACCGGAAGATGGAAGAATTTGTGAAAGCAACACAGGAGTGAGACCATGATATTAGATGAAATAGCAGAAAAAACAAGGATCCGGGTAGCCGGTGCAAAACAAAAGATTTCACCGGAAGAGATGAAACAAAAGGCGCTGGCTTGTGAGATCCATCGAGAATTTCCTTTTGAAAAGGAACTGAGAAAAAAGGGGATTTCCTTTATCTGTGAGGTAAAAAAGGCATCACCATCCAAAGGAATCATTGCAGAAAAATTTGATTACCGGAGCATCGCGGAGTCTTATGAAGAGGCAGGTGCCGGGGCAATTTCCGTGCTGACCGAGCCGGAATATTTTAAAGGAAGCATTGAATATCTGAAAGAGATCGCAGAGGATGTAAAGATCCCGCTTCTCCGCAAGGATTTTACTGTGGATGAGTATATGATCTACGAAGCCAAGGCGGCAGGGGCATCCATCGTACTTCTGATCTGTGCTATTTTGGATGAAGAAACATTAAAACATTATATAGAGATCGCCGATTCTCTTGGTTTGTCAGCGCTGGTAGAAGCACATGATGAAGAAGAGATCCAGATGGCGCTCAGGGCAAAGGCCCGGATCATCGGCGTTAACAACCGCAACCTGAAAGATTTTACGGTAGATATCCATAATGGAATAAGGCTGCGGGAGAAGGTGCCACAGGATGTTTTGTTTGTGGCCGAAAGCGGAATCCGTACAAGAGAAGACATAGAGGAACTGGAAAAAGCCCATGTAAATGGTGTTTTGATCGGTGAAACCTTTATGAGAGCTGAAAATAAAAAAGCCATGCTGGCAGAATTAAAAGGAGAGAACAAATAATGTCAAACGGAAGATTTGGTATTCATGGAGGACAATACATACCGGAAACTCTTATGAATGCAGTAATAGAACTGGAAAAAGCATACGATCATTATAAAGAAGATCCGGCTTTTGTAAAAGAATATAATGATTTGTTAAATGAATATGTAGGACGGCCTTCCCGTCTGTACTACGCATCCCACATGACAGAAGATCTGGGAGGAGCAAAGATTTACCTGAAACGAGAGGATTTAAACCACACCGGATCCCACAAATTAAATAATGCCCTTGGCCAGGCTCTTTTGGCTAAAAAAATGGGTAAAAAGCGTCTGATCGCAGAGACCGGAGCCGGTCAGCATGGTGTGGCAACGGCTACCGTAGCAGCCCTTCTTGGCATGGAATGCGAGATCTATATGGGAAAAGTAGATACAGACCGTCAGGCTCTGAATGTATACCGGATGGAACTGTTGGGAGCAAAAGTGCATCCTGTTACCAGCGGGACACAGACGCTGAAAGATGCGGTTAATGAGACACTTCGTGAGTGGACCAGACGTATTGATGATACCCATTATGTCATCGGATCCGTCATGGGACCACATCCATTTCCTACTATTGTAAGAGATTTCCAGAGTGTCATCGGCAAGGAAATCAAACAGCAGATGCTGGAAAAAGAGGGAAGATTGCCGGATGTTGTTATGGCCTGCGTAGGAGGTGGCAGTAATGCCATGGGAGCATTTTATGATTTTATTCCGGATAAAGAAGTGGAATTGATCGGCTGGGAAGCAGCCGGCCGGGGGACCCAAACA
>HF998353.1:45065-56177 GCA_000433735.1 Clostridium sp. CAG:167 | reverse complement strand
ACAGCAGCTACTATTGCTACCGGAACACTGGGAGTGTTCCATGGCATGAAATCTTATTTCTGTCAGGATGAATACGGACAGATTGCACCGGTATATTCTATTTCCGCTGGTCTGGATTATCCGGGAATCGGACCGGAGCATGCCAATCTGTATGATACAAAGAGAGCAAACTATGTGTCTGTTACAGATGATGAGGCCGTGGATGCTTTTGAGTATCTCTCAAGGATCGAGGGAATCATCCCGGCCATTGAAAGTTCTCATGCGCTGGCTTATGCGAAAAAACTGGCACCAACCATGGAAAAAGATAAAATTATCGTAGTGAATGTTTCCGGCCGTGGAGACAAAGATGTAGCAGCCATTGCAAGATACAGGGGGATTGATATTCATGAATAAGATTAGTGATGCATTTAACAATAAAAAAGCGTTTATTCCATTTGTAACAGCCGGTGATCCGGATCTGGACACGACCAAAGAGATTTTATTCGCCATGCAGGAAGGAGGAGCGGATCTGATCGAGATTGGTATCCCGTTTTCAGATCCTGTGGCAGAGGGACCGGTGATCCAGGAAGCGGACCTGCGGGCCTTGGAGGCAGGCACTACAACGGACCATATTTTTGATATGGTACGTTCTATTAAAGATAAACTTCATGTTCCGGTTGTTTTCATGACTTACATAAATCCAATCTATGTATATGGAACGGAAAAGTTTGCCAGACGAGCCAAAGAATGCGGAGCAGCCGGCGTCATCGTGCCGGATGTGCCCTTTGAAGAAAAACATGAGATTCTTGAGATCTTTCATGAGCAAGATCTTGAGGTGGTCTCTATGATCGCGCCAACCAGTTCAGAGAGAGTAAAAATGATCGCAGCAGAGGCAGAGGGATTTGTGTACTGCGTAAGTTCTCTGGGAGTAACGGGTATGCGTTCCGAAATCAGTACAGACATTGCCTCTTTGATCCGGGATGTAAAATCCGTCAAAGAAATTCCATGTGCCATAGGATTTGGAATCTCCACACCGGAGCAGGCAAAAAAAATGGCGGCTGTTTCCGACGGAGCCATCGTAGGCAGTGCCATCGTAAAAATTGTGGCGGAACATGGTAAAAAAGCACCATCCCATGTGAAAAAGTATGTCCAAAGTATGAAATCTGCCGTAGAAGAGGCTTAGATGCGAATTTTTTCTTTCTTTTTTTTCGCAGTCGTGCTATAATCAAGAAAGATTATGCATATAGCACAAGGAGGAAATATAAAGTGAAGAAGCAATACACAATAGTTGCATTATTGTTTATCATGACAGCTGTTTTGACCGGTTGTTCATGGAGTGAATTTAAGGCGAAGATTACAGGAAATGATTCTGCATCCGGTACAGCAGTTACCCAGAACGCATCGGGTCCGGTTGTCATTGAGGATTATAATGTAGATGATTGTATTACACTTGGCACATACAAAGGTGTGGATGTAGACTGTACAGTATCTGACTCTGAGCTTCAGTCTGAGATTGATACATTTCTCAGCAACCATGTAAAAGAGACAAAGATCAAGAGTGGTACAGTAGCATCCGGAACTTCTATCAACATTGACTTTACAGGTAAAGTTGATGGCAAGGAATTTGATGGTGGTTCAGCCCAGGGATATGAAGTAGTAGCCGGAAATTCCGGTTTCATCGATGGGTTTGATGAGGGGATGATCGGCATGAAAGTCGGCCAGACCAAAGATCTGAAATTAAAGTTCCCTGACAACTACACTCCGAACGCAAAACTTTCCGGTAAAGATGTTGTATTTACTGTTAAGATCAACTACATTGTTAAGACATCCAAGAGAAAGTTCAATGATGCTTTTGTTAAAAAATATTCAGATGATGGATACAAAACTGTAAGCGAATATAAGGAAAAAACTCTTGAAAAGTTAAAGAAAGATAAGATTTCTAATGCTGGTTCTACCGCTCTTGGCACTGTTATGCAGAGTGCTACGGTAAAGAAACTTCCGGATACTTTGAAAGAGGCTTACAGAAAGTATTATGATCAGCTGACAAAAGCGCAGATCAAGAGTTATTACGGCGAATCTGCTGATTTTGAGACAATTCTTGCAAGTCAGGGGATGACGAAAGACCAGTATGAGCAGCAGCTTGCGTTAGCAGCAGAGAGTTATGCAAAACAGCAGCTTGTATGTGAGGCGATTGCTGCCAAGGAAGGCATTAAAGTGACAGATGATGCGGTTAAGGCATTTGTGAAAGAGCAGTCTAACACAGATTACGAGACAGGCAAAAAGCAGTATGAGACAAACTTCGGTTCGGATGCAGCTATGACATACGATCAGATGAACAAAACTTATTATCTTATTACAAAAGTTATGGAATTTTTGAAAGATAATGCAAACATAAAAAAATAAGATAAGAAACGAAGACATAGGGGGATGATTTATGAAGGATTTAAATCGAATTGATTCCGAAATTAGCAGGAAAAATTATGAAAACGAGCTAGTACTATGTCAAAAAGCAGGCGGCGATATTGAAAGATATCGCCGTCTTTCTTTTGATGTATTACAGTTAGAGCAGATCCG
Source organism: Clostridium sp. CAG:167 (assembly GCA_000433735.1). GTDB lineage: Bacteria > Bacillota > Clostridia > Lachnospirales > Lachnospiraceae > Eubacterium_F. The sequence goes on along the minus strand of HF998353.1, from coordinate 53,624 downwards.
CATAGGCCTTGAAAAGGGAGTGGATGTAGAAAAATATTTGGATCCGGATATGAACTGGATTCAGATGGAGACGATCAGAGAAGCCATGGAAAATGGTGTAGATCTGGAGAAACTAAAGGACGAGGGGTATAGTCTGTTACAGTGTCAGGAAATCATTCTCGGTATGAAAGAAAAACTGGATGTGTCATTGTATAAGGATGTGCATTTTCTCCCGGCCCAGATGAAGGAAATCCGTAAGGGACTGGAACGAAAACTGGATGTTACAAGATACAATTCACTGGACTATGACTGGGTACAGATGAGGGAAATCCGCCGCGGACTGGAAGAAAAGGTAGATGTGTCAAAATTTGCAGATAAAAAGTACCCATATTCTATCATGAGAGCCATCCGCAAAGGATTGGAGGACAAGATCGATCTGGTTCCTTATGCAGACAAGGGATACTCCGGCAAGGCATTGCTGGAAGTAGCCAAGGGAAAGTCTCTGGGACATGACCTTTCAGAATATCTGGAGAAAGGATACAATGGAGGCCAGCTTCACCAGATGAATGTTGCTTTTGAACTGGGAGTGAATCTGGCACCGTTTTTGTACCGGGAATTTCATGGAGCCCAGCTGGAGCAGATCATCAAGGGACTTGTATCCGGTGTAGAGGTTACAAAATACGCCAGACGGGATTATAACTGGATGCAGATGCGTGAGCTGAGACACGGTCTTGAAAATCATCTGGATATAAGTGCCTACTTAAACCCTGATTTTACGCCCAGACAGATGCAGGAGATCCAGAAGGGATTGATCGCCGGGATTGATGTGAGCTTGTATGCAAAAATCTACTATGAGCCGGAACAGATGAAAGAAATGCGCCAGCAGATACTGGAAAAAGGTGCTGTCATGACAGATGAATTTCAGCGACTTTTACGGGAAACGGCTCTGGAACTTCCGGAAGAAGAGGAACAACAGGAAGAACAGGTTTCTGATGATTTTTTGTTGGATTCCTGTGTGTCGGTGGCAGAGGACCAGATGAGTGTGACGGTAGATTTTTCTTCTGTAAAAGACACTTTGAAAGAGACACTGGAGCGTTTTACGGTGCCGGATATGATGCGTATTTTGAAACACCATGATATACGGCAGGGCGTAAACAGAAAAGTGATTCACAATATGCTGGCAAATCATGTGTTTGACAAGCCGGTGGTGGTGGCAGAAGGAAAGCAGGCGGTGAACGGGGAAGATGGTCATTATGATTATTATTTCCAAAAAGAAGTCCATAGCAAACCGAAAGTTCGGGAAGACGGCTCTGTAGACTACAAGAATATGCAGCTGTTTGAATCGGTAGAGAAAAATAAGCTGATCGCAGAGTATCGCCCGGCCAGTCAGGGCTTTTTCGGTTTTGATGTGAAAGGAAATCTCATCAATCCAGTCAGGGGAAATGATCAGCCGCCTCTTCACGGAACGGGATTTATTGTATCAGAGGATAAAAAGAAATATTATGCCATGCGGGATGGTATTATAGAACTGGACGAATCCAGTCATGAACTGAATATCAAAAATCTCTATGTGGTAAATGGAGATGTGGACAATTCTACCGGAAACATTAATTTTAACGGTGATTTAAACATTATGGGAAATGTGACAGCCGGATTTAGTGTTACCGCTACAGGCAGTGTGGCCATTGATGGCGGCTGCGAAGGATGTAAGATCTATGCCGGAAAAGATATCATCATCCGAAAGGGATGCCAGGGACAGGGAACGGCAGAAATCTGTGCGTCAGGTTCTGTGGTTGGCCGCTTCTTTGAATCTGCCAAGATCGTGGCAGGAGAAAATGTAGAGGCAAGTTATCTGTTAAGTTGTGATATACGGGCTGGCGGCAAACTGGAAGTTGCCGGAAAGAAAGGTGTGATCCTCGGTGGATATACCCAGGCTAAGTTAGGAATTGAATGTTTTGCTCTGGGAAATGTGGCTGAGATCAAAACGGTAGTGGAAGTGGGAATTGACAGAGAAGATCTTCAGCGGTATCAGGAACTGGTAAAGCAGATTGAGAAAGTTGAGACAGAACTGACAGTTTGTGAGCGGTCTCTCAATAAATTTATGGCTCTGCCGGAGCGGGATGAAAAAACAACTTCCGTATGTGAACGCCTAACCAAGGCTATTTATACACAGAAAAACAAACGCAAGGAATTAAAGGCCGAGCGTGAAAAAATGATGCATTACATGACCAAACAAAGAGAGGCTAAGATTGTGGTCAGAGAAATGGTTCATCCGGGAACTTATGTATACATGAATTCAGATCTTATGAAAATAACAGAGTGTTACAGAAATGTTACATTTGTGAAAAAAGACAACACCATTGAACATGTTTCAAGATAAAAGTCAGGAGGGGAAAAAATGAGCGGAGCAAGAGGAAAGTTGATTGTATATATGTGTTCTCTGATTGAAAGCCGGAATTATGCGGCGGAAAATCACTGTGAACAGATAAAAAAATTTACAGAGATCATGTTAGAGAAAGTCAGACAGTTCTGCCCTGAATATGAGCTGGATGAAAAGAAGTGTGAACATATTGTTCTGGCTTCTCCCACACACGATATTGGGAAAATATCTATCTCAGATAAAATTCTCAACAAACCGGGCCGACTTACCAATGATGAATTTATGGTGATGAAAAACCATACACTAAAGGGCAAGCATATTTTTGAAAATATGCTGCGGGATATGGATGAGACAGATCCGGATTATGAGTTGTTCTGCTGCTGCCGTGAAATATGCATGTTCCACCATGAAAGATTTGACGGCTCCGGCTATCCCTTTGGATTAAAAGGAAATGAAATTCCCATTGGTGCCCAGATAGTAGGATTGGCAGATGCCTATGATGCACTGGTCAGCGAACGCATTTACAAACCGGCTTATGATAAAGAGGAAGCTTTTAATATGATTCTTGAGGGGGAGTGTGGTGTTTTTAACCCAAGGCTGATTGAAATTTTTCGTATGATACGGATGGAATTAGAAGAAATTCTGGAAAAAACCGAAAGTTCTAATATCTATTGATCCCTCATATACTGGTATGGAAAAAGACCAAAGTGAGGATGGATATGGACAAATATAATGTATATCAGGATATTGGCAAGCGTACGGGAGGGGATTTGTTTTTTGGCGTGGTAGGGCCGGTTCGAACAGGCAAATCTACCTTTATAAAAAGATTTATGGAGTTGGTTGTGCTGCCGGAAATGGATGATCCGGATGAAAAGCAGAGAACCAGGGATGAGCTGCCTCAGTCAGCCAGTGGCCGTCTGGTAATGACCACAGAACCGAAATTTGTGCCAAAGCAGGCGGCTAAAATACAGTTTCCTAACAAAGAAACAGGACGGATCCGGCTTATAGACTGTGTTGGATTTATGGTGCCGGGAGCAGTAGGAAGTCTGGATCTGGAGGAGCGGATGGTGCGGACACCCTGGTCGGAAGAGGAAATGGAATTTTCCAAGGCGGCAGCCATAGGAACCAGAAAAGTCATTCATGACCATGCTAATATCGGTATTGTGTTAACTACGGATGGAACTTTTGGAGAACTGAAGAGAAAAGATTATGAAGAGGCTGAGGCCAGGATCGTTGAAGAATGTGAAATGGCCGGAAAGCCTTTTGTTATTTTATTGAATACGGCCAGACCGGGGGCACCGGAAACAAAAGCCCTTTGCACCGAATTAAAAGAAAGATATAAGAAAAATGTGGTGGCTATGAATATAAAAAATATGAACCGGTCCGATGCAGATAACCTAATGGAAGAAATATTATATGATTTTCCTATTACAAAAATTTATATCGAAACGCCAAAGTGGTTCGATTTTCTGGAGTGTGACCACTGGATGAAAAGTGATCTCATCGAGAAGGTAAGACGGGTACTCAAAGGGCTTAGTAAGATTGGCGAGATCCGGGAAAATATATTGAAACTGGATGCTCCTTATATTAAAGAAGTGATTGTTAAGGAAAAACAGCTGGAAAACGGTTTTGTCAGTCTTCTTATAACAATGGAAGATAAGTATTATTATGAAATCTTAAGCGATCTGGCTCAAGCGGATATAAAGGGTGAATACGACCTGATCTCCATGTTGCGGGATCTGTCGGCAAACCGACAGCAGTTTGAGGAACCCGACAGCAGTTTGAGGCCATGGGAACAGCCTGCAAGCAGGTAAAGGGAGCCGGTTATGCGGTTATGCCACCATCAGAGGAAGAAATCACCATTCAGGAGCCGGAACTGATCCGCCATGGAAATAAATACGGTGTGAAGATCCGGGCGGTGTGTCCTTCCCTCCACTTTATACAGGCAGACATAGAAACAGAGATTGCCCCGATTGTAGGCAGTGAAGAACAGGCCAAAGACCTGATCCGGTATATACAGGAACAGTCCCAGATGAATCCTGACGGTATTTTTGATACCAATATTTTCGGAAAGACTATAAGACAGTTAGTAGAGGAAGGAATCCAGTCAAAAGTGAACCGGCTCAACGAGGAAAGCCAGATAAAATTACAGGAAACCATACAGAAAGTGGTGAATGATTCCAATGGTGGCCTGGTTTGCATTATTATTTAAAATACTCTACAAAGGTAGTCTTTAACAGGCTTTTTTCGTATAATTGGTTGACAATTTGCAAGAATGTTGCTATAATCCTTAACAAATGTAATATTTCTGTAACAAAATAGTAAGAAAACATTCTTAAAGATTGGAGATAAAAATGAAGAACAAAGGAAGCAGAATAATCGCTTTATGTATGATATGTTTGCTGGGCCTGGGTGTCGTAGTACCGATTGGTGCAGCCATGCTGGGAACCGAAGAGCAGGTGGAAGGAGCCAATGTAGTATTAGATGATTATTGCACAAAAGTGGCCAATGGAACTGTAGAAGGTGCCGCTACTCCGGCAGCTGTTGCCACAGCTGCTCCTACCCCGGTAGCGTCTGCCGCACCTCAGGAGAGTAAGCCTGCCCATGTTGCTTTAAACCTGAATTACAGCCGTCTGGGAATTGCAGATAAAGTTGACACATATCTGAATGTCCGTAAAAAACCTTCCGAGAATTCCAAGCAGGTTGGTAAACTGATCAAGAATGCAGGATGTCATATCTACAGTATCAAGAAAGGATGGGCACATATTGTATCCGGTAAAGTAAAAGGATATGTAAAGGCATCCTATATTACTACAGACAAGAAAGCAGAAGCACTCGCTCAGAAGGTAGGAAGAGAATGTGTTGAGATTCAGACAGATTCACTTCGCGTCAGAGCCCTTCCGACTGTTTCGGCACCGATTTATTCGGTTATCTCAGAAGGCGAAGAGTTTGTTATTAAGAAAAAAGAGATTACTCTTGATTTTGTAAAAGAGATCGTTAAAAAAGAAAAAATTTCCAAAGAAGCCCTGGACAGAGCAGGTGGCTATGAGCAGATCCAGAAAGAGATGAGTAATTTCATCTGTATTTCGGTAGACAGTGATTATGCTTTTGTGGCAAAAGAGTTTGTTAAAGAGCAGTATTCCTTAAAAAGAGCCGTAAAGGTAAGCAAAGTATCCGCCAGCAAAAAGTCTGGTGTGTCTTCCAGACAGGCATCCATTGTAGAATATGCCAAACAGTTCCTTGGTAACCGTTATGTATGGGGTGGTGCCAGTCTGACAGGTGGTACAGACTGTTCAGGATTTACCATGAGCCTGTATGCTCGTTATGGACATTCCTTACCACACAATGCCGCTGCTCAGGCCGGCTGTACCAGATCTGTAAGTTCTCCAAAACCGGGAGATCTCTTCTTCTACAGTAACGGAAGCCGTATCAATCATGTTGCGATGGATATCGGTGGTGGACAGGTTATCCATGCCAGCAACCCATCTGACGGAATCAAGATTTCAGCGGCTTATTACCGCAAACCGGTCAAGATCGGCAGAGTTATGAACTAATAAAAACAGTACCCGGAGTCTGAGAGTCTCCGGGTATTTTCGTATAAAAATGAAATAACAGGACATGCTATAAAAAAATGGAGGCATGTTATGACTAAAAAATATTTTTTTTATACGATCTTGTCCCTGGCAGTGATTGCCTGCGCAGCCATAGGCTGGTATCAGAATCAGAAGAGAGAAACGAAACAGCAGATGCCCCTTGTGGCAACAGAGACAAAAACAAATACCAGCCATAAAACTACGGCTTCAACAAAATGGTATATTAAGATTCGTTACCGCAAGTCTCATCGTGTAGATGATTATTTTGAACGGATTCCGGAGGCCTGTGTCGACAGAACACGACAAGAAATTGAGACATATTTAAAATCCCAGAAAGAAGAAGGTCTTAGCAGTATAACACTCACTTCTTTTTCAAGAGAAAAAGTGTCGATTGAAAAAGTATATGACAAGCCATCCGGGAATGGTTTTATGTTGAAAATAAAAGATGGCGAGGTTGTGATCTGTGATAAAAATGGCCTGCATATTTATGAAAAAACAGGTATCTATCAAAAGGATCTGTCTGTGGATGACCGAAAAAAAATACAGAAAGGCCTATATCTTCAAACGGAAAAAGAACTATATTCCCTGCTTGAAAACTTCTCCAGTTAGTGGTAAAGTTGTCGTATTGAAACAAGGGGGAAGACTGTGAGAGAATATAGTGATGTAGTGATCGTGGGAGCCGGGGCGTCCGGTCTGATGGCAGGAGCATTGTTAAGCAGAGAAGGACTTTTGGTGACGATCCTTGATAAAAATGACCGGGCAGCAAAAAAACTACGGGCAACGGGAAATGGCCGGTGCAATTTTACGAATCTGAATATGAATCCAGGCTGTTTCTTTGGACGGAAAGATTTTATAGAAGAAGTTCTGACAGAAAACACACCGGAGGATATGATAAAGCAGTTTGAAGAATTTGGTGTTTATGCCAGAGAAAAGGATGGATATGTTTATCCTTACAGCAACCAGGCGGTTACTGTTACATCTGCGTTGATAGAGGAGTGCCGGGGATGTGAACTGCTATTGGATACAAAAGCTGGCAGGATCGTTCCACCGGAAGCAGATAATCCATGGTATGAAGTCCGTACTACAAAAGGGATCCTGCGGTGCCATCAGGTGATACTGGCTTGTGGAGGTTCGGCAGCCAGAGAACTGGGAGGAAGCAGTGATGGATACCGTCTGGCCAGAAAACTGGGTCATACGGTAACAGAAATTTATCCGGCACTGGCACCCTTAAAGACAAAGGAGAATGGCTGGGAACTGGTAGCAGGTACCAGAATCCAGGGATGTTTTTCACTGGAGGTTTCAGGAAAGTTTTGTCAGGGGGAAACCGGAGAGATACAGATTACAAAAGAAGGAGTGTCCGGCATACCGGTATTTCAGTTGTCTGCTGTGGCAGTAAAGGCTTTAGAAGAAGGTGACCAGGTGTATGGAGTGATAGATTTCATTCCTCCGTTATCCTTTGAGGAGACCGAAAACTGGATCAGAGAACATGGGCCGGAAGGACTGCTGCCCGTAAAATGGGTAGAGTATTTTAACAGATTGAATATTCCGGTAACGGCTTCGCTGCTTAAACAATACAAAGTAAAAATTGTGGGCGGCATGGGAATGGACAGAGCCCAGGTCAGCTGTGGCGGCGTTGTAACAGAAGAGGTTTCTCCTGCTGTCTGTGAATCTTTGATCCACAAAGGACTTTTTTTTACCGGAGAGATACTGGATGTGCAGGGAATATGCGGTGGCTATAATCTTCACTTTGCTTTTAGCTGTGCCAGAAGGGCAGCCGGAGAAATAATAAGAAGGAAAAAAGAGGAGCGTTAGATGTTACAATTTACCAATTGCAAACTTACATATAAAAAACAGGACTTAGACAGTATAAGACAAAAAGTGGCAAAAACACTTCGTTGCCGTCCTGAGGAACTTAAAAATTTAAAAATTGAAAAAAAAAGCCTGGATGCCAGGAAAAAACCGGATATATTTTTCGTGTATACGGTTTCTTTTTCTGTGGATCATGAAGAGCGTTTTCTGAAAAAACACGAAGGGTGTAAAAACCTTCAGAAGAAGAAAGAAACGGTGTCTCTTGAAACTGAGACAGAGCGTATCCAAACAAAAGAAAAAGTAGTGATCGTAGGAACCGGACCGGCTGGTTTGTTCTGTGGATATTATCTGGCTCTGTGCGGAATAAATCCTGTTCTGCTGGAACAAGGGCAATGTATGGAACAGCGGGTACAGACGGTGGAAAAGTTCTGGGAAAAGGGAGAACTTTTAAAAGACTGTAATGTTTCCTTTGGAGAAGGAGGAGCCGGTACTTTTTCCGATGGTAAATTAAATACCGGTGTCAATGACCGCACCGGCCGCAAGAGGTTTGTACTTGAAAGCTTCGTGAAATTCGGTGCTTCGGAAGAAATTTTATATGATGCTAAACCTCATATCGGAACAGATGTGCTGCAAAAGGTGATCCGTGCCATGAGAGAAGAAATGAAGAGCCTTGGTGCGTCCTTCTTATTCTCTTCCAAATTAGTGGGAATACAGAAAGAAGCAGGAAAAATCACAGCTGTTACGGTTCAGAGGAAAGACGGACAGGAGAATTTACCTTGTGACCGGCTGATCCTGGCG
>HF998353.1:31992-45020 GCA_000433735.1 Clostridium sp. CAG:167 | reverse complement strand
GTTAAAAGAGGCGGTTATTACCATGGAGCAGAAGGCATTTGCTATGGGTGTGAGAGTGGAACACACCCAGGAAAAGATTGACAGGATCCAGTACGGCATGACGGATCTGCACCTGCCGCCGTCTCCTTACAAATGTACAGGAAAAACAAAGGATGGAAGAGGTGTTTATTCTTTCTGTATGTGTCCCGGAGGTTATGTGGTAAACGCATCATCGGAAGAAGGGGGACTGGTAGTAAACGGGATGAGTTATGCTGGAAGAGATTCCGGCCGCGCCAACAGTGCCATTGTTGTTTCGGTAGAACCAGAAGATTTTGGGTCAGAGGATATACTGGCGGGAGTGGAATTCCAGCGCCAGTTGGAAAGACAGATGTATCAGCTGTGCCGGGGGAAAATACCGGTACAGACTTATGGAGCGTTCCGGCAGGGAATACAGGACGAAGAAGAGAAAAAACTAAATCCAAAAGTCAAGGGAGAATGGCAGCGGGCCAGAGTGGACAAAGCATTGCCAAAATTTATTAAAAATGGTATAATCGACGGAATGGAAAGTTTTTCCCATAAGATGAAAGGCTTTAATGACCCGGACACCCTGGTGCTGGGACTGGAGTCAAGAACTTCTTCCCCGGTGCGCATCCTCCGCAATGAAGAGTTTCAGAGTGGTGACCTTCAGGGACTGTATCCCTGTGGAGAAGGAGCCGGTTATGCCGGCGGTATTATGTCTGCTGCTATGGACGGACTGCGGGTTGCCCAGAAGATTTTTAGTCTTTTACAGGAATGTGAAAAAGTGAATGGAGACGGAAATGAGAGATAAGTTAAAAGATAAAAAGCGAATTGTGTTTAAGGTGGGAACATCTACTTTGACCCATGCAGAAACAGGGGCACTGGATCTGGTGAAAATGGAGAAGTTTGTCCGGATCCTGACAGATCTGCATAATCAGGGAAAGGAAGTCGTGGTTGTTTCTTCCGGTGCCATTGCAGTGGGACGTCGGGCGCTGAGACTGGAAGAGAGGCCGAAAGAGAGAAGTGTGAAGCAGGCCTGTGCAGCTGTAGGTCAGAGCCGTCTGATGATGGTATATCAGAAACTTTTTTCAGAATATAACCAGAATACTGCCCAGGTTTTGATGACTAAAATTACGATTGTAAACGACATAAGCCGTCACAATGCTCAGAATACATTTTCGGAACTTTTGAAAATGGGAGTGATTCCTATTGTAAATGAAAATGATACGGTAGCAACAGACGAGATTGATTTTGGTGATAATGATTCTTTATCGGCGGTGGTATCTGCTATTGTAGGGGCAGACCTGCTTGTGTTGTTAAGCGATATTGACGGCCTTTTTACAGATGATCCAAACAAAAACAAAGAGGCAAAACGGATTCCGCTGGTAAATCAGATCACAGATGAAATGCTTGAAATGGCCAAGGGGCCATCTACCGATCTTGGTACAGGTGGCATGAGTTCCAAACTGGGTGCAGCAGGCATTGCTAACGATGCAGGGGCAGATATGATCATCATTAACGGAAATGATATGGATAATATTAACCGGGTATTTGCCGGAGAAGAGATTGGAACTTTATTTACAGCTCATAAAACCAGACATTTTCATTTGAAGAATTACCTGGAACAGACAAATTAAGGAGAAGAGAATGGATTCAAAAAAAATAGCAAGAATCAATGAATTATACAAAAAACAGAAAGAAGGAATCTTAACAGAGTCAGAAAGGGAAGAGCAGGCGGTACTCCGTCTGGAATATATTGAAGCCATCCGTACCAATATCCGCAATACACTGGATCATACATCCATCCAGGAACCGGATGGTTCTATTCATAAACTGCGCAGGAAGGACCCTTTTAGATGAATAAGGAGTCAGTGAGAAAGAAGGCACTTTCCTGGCGGGACGGAACAGAAAAAAACAGCCGGAGCCGGTGGTCAGACCAGATTGCTGACAGAATCTTTCAATGTCAATGGTACAAAGAGGCAGAATCTGTTCTGTCTTATGCTTCCTTCCGAAGTGAAGCAGAGACGGATCGGTTGAACCGGCAGATACTGGATGATGGGAAAAAACTATATCTTCCCAAAACATATGTGGCAGAAAAATGCATCCGGTTTTACCGTTGCCATGATCTGAAAAAACTGCAAAAAGGTTATCAGGGAATTTTGGAGCCAACGGAAAAAGAACTTTTTGTGCCGGGAGAAGAGAAAACGCCTGCTCTTATGTTGATGCCGGGGGCTGCGTTTGACAACAGGGGTGGCAGGATTGGTTATGGTGGTGGATATTACGACCGCTTTTTGAATAAAAATGGAGAGTTTGTTCATTCGGTCATGTTAGCTTTTGCAGGGCAAAGGGTACCGGATGTATATGGCGGAAAGTTTGACTATGTTCCGGATGCGCTTTGCACGGAACATGGATTTGAAATGGAATAACAGAGAACCATTAAGGAGTGACATATGAAAAAGATTCGAAGCTGGTTGAAAATGATTCGTCTTTTCTTTTGTCTGGCATATGAGATGACAGCGAATTATTTTCGCCTTACGGAGGATTTAACACATAATTACGAAATATGCAGAAGGATATGCAGAAAGATTGTAAAATCAGCACACATTTTTCTGGACATAGAAGGAAAAGAGAATATACCGGAAGAGGAAAATTTTTTGATCGTAAGCAATCATCGATGTTTTTTTGATGTAGTATTTATGATGGCGGCAATGGATACACCGGTAAGTTTTGTGGCAGCCAAGGAACTTTGGCATTATCCGCTTCTGCACCGTTATCTGGATTCCATCCAATGTATTTCCCTGGACCGCTACGCTACAGAGTTATCCGCTTTGAAAAACAGCGTTATACAGATGAAAAAGGCCATTGTAAGCCGGAATGTGGTGCTGTTTCCGGAGGGGGAGTGCAGTTATTACGATACCCGTATGAAACCTTTCAAAAAAGGGGGATTTATCGGTATTACTTCTATGGATGTAAATATTGTGCCGGTATATCTTGGTATTGATAAAATGCATAATATCGGACGGTGGATGATCCCAGAGGAAAAGGTGGTCTTTAAGGCCGGGGATTGTTTTCTCCCATCGGATGTGAAAAAGGATGGATTGAAGGCGGGAGAACTGGCTGAATATGTAAAAGAACAGATTGAAAATTTAGCCTGAAACACATGAAAAATTAGTGGCTTTTTGTCAGCGGATGTGCTAAAATATTTGTGTGATTTTATAGAATAAATCAGATCGTAGGAGGCAGTATGATGAAATCATATGGTTTAAATGAATTAAGAAAAATGTATCTGGACTTTTTTGAGAGCAAGGGACACCTGGCAATGCCTAGTTTTTCGCTTGTTCCTCAGAATGATAACAGTCTTTTACTTATAAATGCAGGTATGGCTCCTTTGAAGCCGTATTTTACAGGTCAGGAAATTCCTCCAAGAACCCGTGTTACTACCTGTCAGAAATGTATCCGTACAGGTGATATTGAAAATGTAGGAAAAACTGCTCGCCACGGTACTTTCTTTGAAATGTTAGGCAACTTTTCTTTTGGCGATTATTTCAAGACAGAGGCCATTCACTGGTCCTGGGAATTTTTGACAAAGGTTTTGGAAATTCCGGAAGATCGTTTGTATCCGTCTGTTTATCTGGAAGATGATGAGGCATTTGACATCTGGAACAAAGAAATCGGTGTTGCCAAAGACCGTATTTTCCGTTTCGGCAAGGAAGATAATTTCTGGGAGCATGGGGCAGGTCCGTGTGGTCCGTGTTCTGAGATTTATTTTGACCGTGGAGAGAAATACGGATGTGGAAAGCCTGGATGTACAGTTGGATGTGAGTGCGACCGTTATATCGAGATCTGGAACAATGTATTTACCCAGTTTGAAAATGATGGCGAAGGCCACTATACAGAATTAAAGCAGAAAAATATTGACACAGGAATGGGACTGGAGCGTCTGGCTACGGTAATGCAGGATGTAGATTCTATTTTTGATGTAGATACCATTAAGGCAATCCGGGATAAAGTATGTGAGTTCGCAGGTGCAGAGTACGGACAGGATGAGAAAAAGGATGTGTCCATCCGTGTGATCACGGACCATATCCGTTCTGTTACCTTTATGGTGTCTGATAATATTACACCATCTAATGAAGGCCGTGGTTATGTATTGAGACGGCTTCTCCGCCGTGCGGCCCGCCACGGAAGACTTTTGGGAATCAAGGGAGAGTTTCTCGCAGAACTTAGTAAAACCGTGATTTCAGAGTCTCATATGGGATATCCGGAACTGGCAGAGCGTCAGGATGTGATCTTAAAGTTGATTTCTGTAGAAGAGCAGAATTTTAACAAGACCATTGATCAGGGGCTGGTTATTTTAAATAATCTGATGGCTGACATGGAGAAGAAAGGGACAAAAGAACTGTCTGGTGAAGAAGCCTTCAAACTGTATGATACATATGGTTTCCCTCTGGATCTTACATTAGAGATTTTGGAAGAAAAGGGTTATGAGGTAGATAAAAAGGGCTTTGAAGAAGCTATGGAGCACCAGCGCAGTACGGCTCGTAATGCCAGAAAGACTACAACCTATATGGGCGTGGATGCCAATGTATACCAGACCATAGACGCAGCAATAGAGAGTAAGTTCGTAGGATATGACAGATTAGAGCATACATCCAAAGTGTCTGTACTTACAACTGAAGATACCATTGTGGATGTGTTAAAAGAAGGACAGACAGGAACAATCCTGGTAGATGAGACACCGTTTTATGCTACTATGGGTGGCCAGGAAGCGGATCGCGGAGTTATCGTCACAGATGATGGAGCGCGTTTTGTAGTAGAAGATGTTATTAAACTTCAGGGTACTAAGATCGGCCACAAAGGTAAAATGGAAAAAGGACAGATTCAGTCCGGTCAGTCTGTTGAACTAAAAGTGGATGGTGTCAGAAGAGAATTGACAGCCTGCAACCACAGTGCTACTCATTTGATGCAGAAGGCACTGCAGATGGTACTGGGAGACCATGTATCCCAGAAAGGTTCTTATGTGGACCCGCATCGCCTCCGTTTTGATTTTACACACTTTTCACCTATGACAGATGAGGAGATTAAAAAGGTAGAAGATATTGTCAATGAGCAGATCCAGGCAGCACTTCCGGTGGTGACAGAGAAAATGACAGTAGATGAGGCCAAGAAAACAGGAGCCATGGCACTGTTTGGTGAGAAGTATGGTGAAGTTGTCCGTGTAGTAAAAATGGGGGACTTCAGCCTGGAACTTTGTGGCGGAACTCATGTTGCCAATACAAAGGAGATCACGTCATTCAAGATCATAGCACGACATTAAAGGTCATATCTGAAGGGGGTTCAGCGGCAGGACCCCGCCGTATTGAGGCGCTTACCAATGCGGGATTATTGGAGTATTATAAAACAATGGAAGAAGCTCTTTCCCGTGCGTCATCCATCCTTAAATGCAGTCCGATGGATGTAGAGAGTAAAGTATCAAGTCTTTTACAGGAAGTAAAATCCCTGACAAAAGAAAATGATAAATTAAAAGCAAAAATCGCAAAAGATGCAGCCGGTAATGTAACCGATGCCGCAGAGGATGTAAATGGTATCAAGATTCTTGCAAAACAGTTAGAGGGTGTTGATATGAATGGTCTGCGGGATCTGGGAGATGAGACGAAGAATAAACTAGGTGAAGCACTGATCTTATTTGTCAGTGAGCAGAACGGAAAAGTTATGCTTTTGGCAATGGCTACTGATGGGGCAGTAAAGAAAGGCGCCCATGCAGGAAATCTGATCCGGGAAGTTGCATCTGTTGTTGGCGGCGGCGGTGGCGGCCGTCCGAATATGGCTCAGGCCGGAGGCAAAAAGCCTGAGGCAATTCCGGAAGCGCTGACAAAAGCGATTGAAGTTATGAAACAACAGTTAAACTAGTATTGGGAGGTGTCAATATGAGTGAGACCAGTAAAAATGCAGTAAATGACAAAGAGAAGGCAAAACTTGAGAAAAAGCAGATGAAGGCGGCGAAAAAAGACGCCCGCAAAAAAGAATCCAATGTTAAGGTGAAAACGAAAAAGGTAAAAAATCGTAAAAAGAAAAGCAAAGTTGGCGTAGTTAACCGAATGGGATTTAAGATTACGCTGGCACTGGCGGCAGCCGTCATTGTGGCTAGTGTAGTCAGCATGCTGATCGTTCTGCCAAAATCGATTGATGCCATCACGGAGAGTTCTAAAAATGAAATGCTAAGTCTTGCATCCGCATATAAATCACAGTTAAATGCAAAATTGCTGGATTTAAAAGGTGTTCTTTCTTTTGATGGATACAACAATGTGCTTGGAAACGCAAAAGTACAAGGGGCTGAAAATTCTTTTGCTTATGTAGTTGACACCTCTAAAATCATGCAGTATTGTCCAAATCAGGATAATGTTGGAATGAAAGTTGAGAATAACAAAATCGTGGATATGGTTGTAGAACAGATCAACCGTGGTAATAAGCCGGAAACAGCAGTAGTGGAATATGAGTTTGAAGGTGCTAAACAGTTTGGAGCCTATGCCGTATTGTCCAATGATTCCATACTGATCGTAACTGATGTGGAGAGTGAGGTTCTCAGTAGCATTACTACGATGTCCTGGATTGCCGGTATTGGTGGTTTGCTGATCGTTGTGATCTGCAGTATTCTTGGATGGGTTTTGTCTCATTATCTGGTGAAACCGATCACGCAGCTGATCGGTGTGATCGATGAGACTGCCAGATTGGACTTTTCAGATGATACGGCAGCAAGGAAATCCTCCAAACGCAAGGACGAAGTGGGAATGATCGGAAAAGCTGTTTTACAGATGAGAGAACAGCTTCGTGAAATGGTGATAGATATTAAGTCCTGCAGTAAAACAATTTACGAAGATGTAGGAAAAGTAAATGATGTCAGCAGTACAATCCGTGAGAAATGTATGGATAATTCTGCTACGACAGAAGAACTGGCAGCCGGCATGGAGGAAACTTCTGCAACAACGACGGCAATCAATGACAATATTGAGGGCATGCAAAAAGGAGCAGAAGATATTCTGGGATTGTCAAAAAGCGGTGTTACTTTGTCCAGAGAGATTACAGAACGTGCTGATTCTCTGAAGGAATCTACAGAAGTTGCCGCTAAAAGAACGACAGAAATGTACGGAAATATCAAAGACCAGACGGCGAAAGCCATGGAGGCGGCTGAGAGCGTAAAACGGATCAATGCCATGACAGAATCTATCATGCAGATCTCATCCCAGACAAGTCTTCTTGCTTTAAATGCATCTATTGAGGCGGCGAGAGCCGGAGAAGCAGGTAAAGGATTTTCTGTGGTAGCCAGTGAAATCGGAAAACTTGCCAATGAGACATCGGATTCTGTAAATGATATTAACAACATCGTTTCTGAGGTAAATGCATCGGTAGCAGAAATGGTACATAACATGGATGATACTACACAGTTTTTGGAGAAAGTTGTGTTGAACGACTATGCGCAGTTTAAATCTGTTAGTGAGCAGTACAGTGCAGACGCAGATGATGTAAAAGTCAGTATGTCCAATGTGGAAAATGCAGTGAACCAGTTGAATACAGCAATCCGGTCTATTGCAGAGGCCATTGAGGGAATCAATTCTACCATTGATGAGTCTACGGTGGGTGTAACGGATATTGCTGAAAAGACAAGCAATGTAGTAGATCGTACAGCAGAGAATGCATCGCTGGTAGATGCCTGTGTGAAAGCTATTGACCGGCTGGAAGAACTGGCAGCTAAGTTTAAATTGTAATTTATACAGACTTATATATAGAAAAAGAAGTTCGTCTTTGAAAGGCGAACTTCTTTTTCGATTGTTCTTATTATAAGTTTCGGTAAAATTAACTATTTGTTGGAGCGTCTCCAGATATGCATTGACTCTGCTTCTTTGATAAGGTCATCTCTGAAATCAGGATGAGCAATACCGATCAGTGCTTCTGCTCTCTGCCAGGTTGAAAGTCCTTTTAAGTTAACCATACCATACTCGGTTACAACATAATGTGTATTGGCTCTTGTATCCGTTACGATGGATCCATTTGCCAGCGTCGGGCGGATGCGGGACTGCAGTTCACCGGATTTTGTTTTGAACGTAGAAGAGAGACAAATGATACTCTTTCCACCTTTGGATTTATAGGCACCCAGAACAAAATCTAACTGGCCACCGGCACCACTGATATTTTTAATACCGGCTGATTCAGCATTAACCTGTCCATATAAATCAATATCTACAGCGTTATTAATAGAAATAAAATTATCGTGAGCAGAAATGACATTAATATCGTTGGCGTAATCAACAGGAACACTCATGCACTCTGGGTTGTTATCTAGGTAATCGTACATTTTCTTTGTTCCGGCACCAAAAGCAAATGTCTGACGGCCTTTGTTTATATTTTTCTTCATTCCGGTGATCTTGCCAGCCTTTGCCATATCTACGAAAGCATCTACATACATTTCGGTGTGAACACCCAGGTCTTTCAGATCAGACTCTGCGATAAGAGATCCTACGGCATTTGGCATACCACCGATACCCAACTGAAGGCAGGCACCGTTTGGAATCTGATCAACGATAAGGCGTGCAACTGTTTTGTCAACTTCTGTTGCTTCACCGCCGCCACCAAGTTCTGCAATAGCAGGATTGGTTCCTTCAATGATCATATCTACTTTTGATACATGGATTCCCTCTGAAAAACCACCCAGGCAGCGAGGCATATTTTCGTTTACTTCTACGATGATGCATTTGGCACCTTCCGCAACAGCAGCAAGATGGGATGCACTTGGGCCAAAGTTAAAGAAACCATGCTTGTCCATCGGTGCAACCTGCATAACCAGAACATCGGCCTGGTTTTCGGAGTCGCGGTAATATCTTGGCAACTCGGAATAGCGGATTGGTGAATAGAAAGAAAAACCACTGGCAACGGCTTTTCTTTCTATGCCGCCCATATGCCATGAATTCCATGTAATGTGAGATGCAGGATCTTCAATCTTGAATATTTCAGGTACCCACATAAGAATACCGCCGCGCAATTTCAGGTCATGAAGTTCCACAGCACGTTTTGCTAAAGCAGCATCGAAGGCAACCGGTGTATTGGCACACCAGCCATAGTCGATCCAGTCTCCGGATTTTACAACTTCTGCTGCTTTTTCAGCAGTTGTAAGCTTTTTTTCATATAATTCCTTAAAGTCCATAATAACCTCCTGTAAATTTATTTCCTTATAAAAGAATTGTTAAAGCAATATAAACATAATAACATTAGAAAATCATAAGGTCAAGACCACGGAAAAAGCAAAAATCTGACAGAAAAAGCAATGACGGAAAAAAGTTTGTTAAAATGTTGACAATATCTGTCTGGTTTGTTATGATAAGGGTGTTGTGAAATGAAAATATAAGCAAAGACAGGTAGACGATTATGTTGAAAGCGATTTATCCGGGCAGTTTTGATCCTGTTACATACGGACATCTCGATATTATAGAAAGAGCATCCCGTGTGGTGGACGAACTGATTATCGGTGTTTTGGTAAACAAGGCAAAGAAACCATTATTTAGTATGGAAGAAAGAGTGGCATTGTTAGAAGAGACCACAAAGAAGTTTCCTAATGTTACGGTAAAAAGTTTCGAGGGACTTACCATTGATTTTGCCAGATCAAACAATGCAAAATTGATCATCCGGGGTCTGAGGGCTGTTACCGATTTTGAGATTGAGATGCAGATTGCCCAGACCAATCACAGTGTGGATCCGGACATTGATACTATGTTTTTTACCACCAGTCTGGAGTATGCTTTTCTCAGTTCTACTGTTGCCAGAGAGTTTGCTTACTTCCGGGGAGATGTATCCAAATTGGTACCACCGGTGGTTGAAGAAGCATTTCATACAAAACTTGGTCATTAACTGCAATCAGCAGGTTTTGATAGAAACAACAAATTCATATTGAATAAAAGGAGGATATATTCATGTCTAAAAAAATAGTTTTGGCAGGCGCATGTCGTACAGCGATTGGTAAAATGGGTGGTGCACTCAGCACAACACCAGCACCTAAACTGGGTTCTATCGTTATTGAAGAGGCACTGAAAAGAGCAGGTGTTCCGAAGGATGCTGTAGACCATGTATACATGGGATGCGTTATCCAGGCTGGATTGGGACAGAATGTGGCTCGCCAGGCTTCGATTGGAGCAGGACTTCCAATCGAGACAACAGCAGTAACAGTCAATGTTGTATGTGGTTCTGGTCTGAACTGTGTAAACATGGCTGCTCAGATGATCCAGGCAGGAGATGCGGATATTGTTGTAGCCGGTGGTATGGAGAACATGTCTATGGCACCATACGCTGCTATGAATGCTCGTTTTGGTTACAGAATGAACAATGGCAAATTGGTTGATACTATGGTAAATGATGCATTATGGGATGCTTTTAATCAGTATCACATGATGATCACAGCTGAAAATGTAGCAGAAAAGTACGGAATTTCCCGTGAAGAACTGGATGAGTTTTCAGCAAACAGCCAGCAGAAGTGTGAAGCAGCTCAGGCAGCTGGTAAATTTAAAGATGAGATTGTTCCTGTTGAAATTAAGCAGAAAAAGAAAACAATCGTATTTGATACAGATGAAGGACCTCGTGCAGGTACAACAGCAGAAAGCCTTTCCGCCTTGAGATGTTGTTCAGGCAAAGAAGGCGGTGTTGTAACAGCTGGTAATGCATCTGGAATCAATGATGGTGCAGCAGCTATCGTTGTTATGAGCGAGGAAAAAGCAAAAGAGCTTGGTGTTACACCTATGGCTACATTCGTAGCAGGTGCTCTTGGCGGTGTAGACCCAACTATCATGGGTGTTGGACCGGTTGCATCTACAAAGAAAGTTCTTGCAAAGACAGGCATGTCAATTGATGACTTTGATCTGATCGAGGCAAATGAGGCATTTGCAGCACAGTCTGTTGCTGTTGCCCGTGATCTTGGATTCAATCCTGAAAAACTGAATGTAAACGGTGGTGCCATTGCACTGGGACATCCGGTAGGAGCCAGCGGATGCCGTATCTTAGTAACACTTCTTCATGAGATGCAGAAGAGAGACGCTAAGAAAGGTCTTGCAACACTGTGTATCGGTGGTGGAATGGGATGTTCCACAATCGTTGAAAGAGACTAATCATCATACAAAGCATCTGGGGCGGAGTAAGTTGTTACTCCGCTGTAGGTGTTTATAACACTTGGAGGTAAATTCAATGGAATTTATTAATTATGAAGTAGAGGGAATGGTAGGAATTATTACCATTAACCGTCCAAAGGCATTGAACGCATTGAATAGTGCGGTATTGGAAGAACTGGATGCTACACTGGATCAGGTTGATCTGGATGCGGTTCGCTGCCTTGTTTTAACTGGTGCCGGTGAAAAATCTTTTGTTGCCGGAGCAGACATCGGTGAGATGAGTACATTGACAAAGGCAGAAGGAGAAGCTTTTGGTAAAAAAGGAAATGATATCTTCCGTAAATTAGAAACATTTCCGATCCCTGTTATTGCCGCAGTTAATGGCTTTGCTCTCGGTGGCGGATGTGAGATCAGCATGAGTTGTGACATCCGTATCTGCTCTGAAAATGCTGTTTTCGGACAGCCGGAAGTAGGTCTTGGCATTACCCCTGGATTTGGCGGCACACAGAGACTTGCCCGTCTTGTAAGTCCAGGCATGGCAAAACAGATGATCTATACAGCATTTAATATTAAAGCAGATGAAGCATACCGTATCGGTCTTGTGAACGCAGTATATCCACAGGAAGAACTTTTACCTGCAGCAAAGAAAATGGCTGCAAGAATCGCTGCACAGGCTCCGATTGCAGTACGCAGCTGCAAAAAAGCCATTAACGATGGACTTCAGGTAGATATGGATCAGGCTATTGTAGTAGAAGAGAAACTTTTTGGCGGATGTTTCGAGACAGAAGACCAGAAAGCCGGAATGGGTAACTTCCTTGAGAAAGATAAAGAAAAGAAACTGAAGGTTGTTCCATTCAAAAACTGTTAAGTTAGATATTCCCTATGGGGATAAAAAATATATGGAGGTAATATTCAATGAAGGTTGGAATTATTGGTGCTGGAACAATGGGTTCCGGAATTGCGCAGGCATTTGCACAGACAGAAGGTTATGAAGTATATTTGTGCGATATTAACGAAGAATTCGCAGCAAATGGAAAAAACAAGATTGCTAAAGGATTTGAGAAAAGAATCGCTAGAGGCAAAATGGAGCAGGCAGATGCAGATGCAATCCTTGCTAAGATCACAACAGGTGTAAAAGATATCTGCACAGATTGTGACCTGATCGTAGAAGCTGCATTGGAAGTAATGGATGTTAAAAAACAGACATTCAAAGAATTACAGGATATTGTTACAAAGAAAGATTGTATCTTTGCTACAAATACATCTTCTCTCTCTATCACAGAGATTGGTGCAGGCATTGATCATCCGGTAATCGGTATGCATTTCTTTAACCCGGCTCCAGTTATGAAACTGGTAGAAGTAATCCGTGGTGAGAATACAACTGATGAAGTAAATGAAAAAGTAGTTGCTATCGCAAAAGAAATTGGCAAAGAGCCGGTAGAAGTAAAAGAAGCAGCTGGATTTGTTGTAAACAGAATTTTGATCCCAATGATCAATGAGGCAGTTGGTATTCTGGCGGATGGTGTTGCTTCCGTAGAGGGAATTGACACTGCTATGAAACTTGGTGCAAACCACCCAATGGGACCTTTGGCATTGGGTGATCTGGTAGGACTGGATATCTGCCTTGCTATTATGGAAGTTCTTCAGCATGAGACAGGTGATCCTAAGTATCGTCCTCACCCATTGCTTAGAAAAATGGTTCGTGCCGGAAAACTTGGTAGAAAGACCGGTATTGGTTTCTATGATTATAGCAAATAAGATACCAATTTATGAAAGGAGTTCAATAAAACATGGATTTTAAATTTGACAAGCAGCATGAAATGGCTCAGCGTCTGTTCCAGGAATTTGCCGAGAACGAGGTTAAGCCACTTGCTCAGGAAGTGGATG
>HF998353.1:10873-31954 GCA_000433735.1 Clostridium sp. CAG:167 | reverse complement strand
GCTGAAACAGTTGAAAAAATGAAAAAACTCGGCTTCATGGGAATCGCTGTTCCAAAGCAGTATGGCGGACAGGGATGTGACCCATTGATGTATGTAATGTGCGTAGAGGAGTTGTCAAAAGTCTGCGGTACAACAGGTGTTATCGTTTCCGCTCATTCTTCTCTTTGCGCTGATCCGATTATGACTTACGGTACAGAAGAGCAGAAACAGAAATATCTGGTTCCACTTGCAAATGGTACAAAACTTGGTGCATTCGGTCTGACAGAGCCAGGTGCTGGTACTGATGCCCAGGGACAGCAGACAAAAGCTGTTCTGGATGGTGACGAATGGGTATTGAACGGCTCTAAGTGCTTCATCACCAATGGTAAACAGGCAGATGTATACATTGTTATCGCTGTTACCGGTGTAGTTGAGAAACGAGGCAGAAAGATGAAAGAGATTTCTGCATTTATCGTAGAGAAAGACACACCAGGATTTACCTTCGGTACAAAAGAGAAGAAGATGGGTATCCGTGGATCATCCACATACGAGCTTATTTTTGAAGACTGCCGTATTCCAAAAGAAAACCTTCTTGGACAGAAAGGTAAAGGATTCAACATTGCCATGCATACGCTGGATGGCGGCCGTATTGGTATTGCTGCTCAGGCACTTGGTCTGGCAGAAGGTGCATTGAATGCAACTATTGAATATGTAAAAGAAAGAAAACAGTTTGGAAGAAGTATTGCACAGTTCCAGAATACACAGTTCCAGCTGGCAGATATGGCAACAAAAGTAGAAGCTGCCAAGATGCTGGTTTATAAAGCTGCTATGGCGAAAGCAACACAGAAAGTATATAGCGTAGAAGCTGCTATGGCTAAGTTGTATGCAGCAGAAGTTGCTATGGAAGTAACAACTAAAGCAGTTCAGTTACACGGTGGTTATGGTTATATCAGAGAATACGATGTTGAGCGCATGATGCGTGACGCTAAGATCACAGAGATCTATGAAGGTACATCAGAAGTTCAGCGTATGGTTATCTCTTCTAACTTATTGAAATAGGAGGTGCTCTCGTGAAAATAGTAGTATGTATTAAACAGGTGCCTGATACAAAGGGCGGCGTTGTATTTAACCCAGATGGCACATTGAATAGAGGTGCGATGCTTACCATTATGAACCCGGATGATAAAGCGGGTCTGGAAGCAGCATTGAGAATTAAGGAAGAAACTGGTGCAGAAGTAACTGTATTGACAATGGGTCTTCCAAAAGCAGAAGAAGTTCTTCGTGAAGCAATTGCAATGGGTGCTGACAACGGAATCCTTGTAACAGACCGTGTACTTGGTGGAGCAGACACATGGGCTACTTCTACTACCATTGCCGGTGCATTGAGAAACATTGATTATGATCTGATCATCACAGGCCGTCAGGCAATCGATGGAGATACAGCACAGGTAGGACCACAGATTGCAGAGCATCTTGGACTTCCGGTTATCTCTTATGCACAGGATATCAAAATTGAGGGAGACAGTGTGGTAGTTCAGCGTCAGTATGAGGATCGTTACCATGTACTGAAAGCTAAAATGCCATGTCTGATCACAGCTCTTTCCGAGTTGAATGAGCCTCGTTACATGACACCGGGCGGAATCATGGATGCTTATGCAAGTGAGATTACTGTCTGGGGCCGTGCTGATCTGAAGGATGTAGATGATTCTAACCTTGGTTTGAAAGGATCACCTACTAAAATTGCTAAAGCTTCTGATAAAGTACGTAAAGGTGCAGGAGAAAAAGTTACTTTGGATCCTACAGAAGCTGCAGCCTATATCGTTGACAAATTTAAAGAGAAACATGTAATCTAATTTGTACATGGATTCGTGTACAAGAACGGAGGTTAAAATGAGTTTAGAAGAATATAAAGGTGTTTATGTCTTTGCTCAGCAGGTTGACGGTGAGGTAAGCGGCATCGCATACGAACTGCTTGGCAAAGCAAAGGATCTTGCAAAAGATTTGAATACAGATGTAACGGCTGTACTGATTGGATATAACGTAAAAGGTCTGGTTGACGGACTGGCTCAGTATGGTGCTGACAAAGTTATTGTAGTAGATGATAAAGAATTGGAAGTTTACAGAACTGAGCCATATACACATGCTCTTGCTTCTGTAATCAACGAGTACAAACCAGAGATCGTTCTGGTAGGCGCAACTGCTATCGGCCGTGATCTTGGTCCTAGAGTTTCCGCTCGTGTAGCAACTGGTCTGACAGCAGACTGTACAGTACTTGAGATTGGTGATTTCAACGATATCGCATCCAAACAGGTATTGAACAATCAGCTTCTTATGACTCGTCCTGCATTTGGTGGTAACACCATCGCTACCATCGCATGTCCATTCAACCGTCCACAGATGGCAACTGTTCG
The DNA here is from genome assembly GCA_000433735.1 of Clostridium sp. CAG:167. Taxonomy (GTDB): domain Bacteria; phylum Bacillota; class Clostridia; order Lachnospirales; family Lachnospiraceae; genus Eubacterium_F. The sequence goes on along the minus strand of HF998353.1, from coordinate 29,564 downwards.
TCCGGGCGTAATGCAGAAGATCGATCCGATCAAAGATGCAAAAGCAGAAGTGATCGAGTTCAATCCTGGATTTACTCCAGACAACAAATATGTTGAGATTCTGGAAGTTGTTAAATCTGTTAGTGACACAGTAGACATTGCAGATGCAAAGATTCTTGTATCCGGTGGTCGTGGTGTAGGAAGCAAAGAGAACTTCAAACTTCTTGAAGATTTGGCAGAGGTTCTTGGCGGTACAGTAAGTTGTTCACGTGCCGTTGTAGAAAATGGATGGCTTCCAGTTGAACGTCAGGTTGGACAGACTGGTAAAACAGTTCGTCCTAATGTATATTTTGCAATCGGTATTTCCGGTGCCATTCAGCATGTAGCTGGTATGGAAGAATCTGACATTATCGTTGCTATTAACAAAGATGAGGATGCTCCTATCTTTGATGTAGCAGATTACGGTATCGTTGGTGACTTGAATAAAGTTCTTCCACCATTGACAGAAATGCTGAAAAATGAATTAGCAGCAAAATAATCAAAGATAAATCCGCGTCGGCATTGTGGTTTCCTTTCATGATGCCGGCGTATTTTTTTATGGAAGGGGAGATTATATGAATCCCATTGGCGTAGTGATCTGTAACTACAATAAAAAAGAATTCGTACTTCAGTGCATTCAAAGTGTGCTGGAGAGTAAAGTACATAATTTTGATGTTTATATGGTAGACAATGCGTCTACGGACGGCAGTGCAGAGGCCGTGAGAAAGAACTATGGGGAACAGGTAACCATACTGGAAAACAAAGAAAATCTGGGAGGATCCGGGGGATTTAACACAGGACTAAGAGTTGTTCGGGATAAAGGATATTCTTATTTTATGTGTCTGGATGATGACGCATCCGTAGATGAAAATGCAATCAATGAGTTATATGAATATATGGAAAAAAATCCGGATGTAGGGATGGCAGGAGCCAGAGTGTATCACAGACAATTTCCGGACTACATACAGCAGTGCGGATTGATGATCGATTTTGAACACTGTCAGGCACACACATTATATGCAGACCGGCTGGAAGACGGATCTCTTCCGGAAGTAGTAGAATGTGATACTGTAGCTACCTGTGCTGTTATGATCCGTGGCGATGCGATTCGCACCACCGATGTTGGTATTATGCCGGAAGATAATTTTATTTACTGGGACGATATGGAATGGGGACATCGGATGCACCTTGCCGGTTACCGGACTGTCACCCTGGCCAGAGCGGCAGCTCTTCATCAGATGGGAGCCAATGTGAAAAAGCCAACTACTTTTTTAAATTATTATATGTGGCGCAACCGGGCTAACTTTTTTATGAAGTACACGCCGGAAGATAAACTGGAAACAATGAGTGTTCAGGCATTAGGCGATTTTTTCCATGCTATATATGAGAGTATGTATCGCTGTGAACATAACAATATGCGCTCTATTACGGCAGCATATTATGATGCTGTGGGAGGAATCAGAGGAAAAGCAGGGGAAAACAGGATCCTGCCTAACGACGCCAATGATGACAAATTGATCCAGTATATGCAAAACAAAAAAAGTTATTTTATCCAGTCAGATGGACATGAGGAAGATGAAAGATATCTTAAGAATTTTCTGGAGGAGTACTGTCCGTGCTGCAAACCGGTGAAGGAGAAAGATGCCCAGGTCATTCTGTCCTTTTGTAATGACATTTTTGGTGTGAAGGATCTGTCGTTAAAAAAAATATACATTGATCCCTATCGAAATGCCATTCTGGATGAAGAAGATTGTGAGGCAGTGAAAAATTATGCATATTCAAAAATGTTCTTTATTTACATGAATCAAAGTGCTTTTTTGGATGCCTGTGACAGATTAAGGAGAACAAAATGAAGAAAAGATATATAGGTTTTTTATTTCTTTTACTGTTATTGTGCCCTTGTTTCACGGTACATACCGCCAGTGCTGCTTCGCCTGTGGCAAAGTGGGGGCGGCTGCAGGTAAAGGGAACACAGATTGTAAGTGACAAAGGGAAAAAAGTGCAATTAAAAGGAGTAAGTACTCACGGTATTGCCTGGTTTCCCCAGTATGTAAACAAAAGTTCTTTTGCCAGTATGAAGCGGATGGGGGCCAATACCATTCGACTGGCCTTTTACAGCGACCCGGCAGCCGGTTATGATGCCGGATTATATAAAAAAGTAGAAGAGGGGATCCAGGCAGCTACCGGCCTGGGAATGTATGTTGTATTAGACTGGCATATTTTAAGCGACGGTAATCCTAAAATCTATGAGAAAAATGCCGGAAAGTTCTTTACCTATTTTTCCAGAAAATATGGAAAACAGAAGAATATTTTGTATGAAATCTGTAATGAACCAAATGGAAATGTGACCTGGGCCAAAGATATAAAACCTTATGCCAGACGCATCATAAAGAAAATACGAAAGTATGATAAGAAGAACATTATCATTGCAGGCAGTTCCACCTGGAGCCAGGATGTAGATCAGACCGCTAAAAGTCCGTTAAAAGGAAAAAACATTGCGTACTCCCTGCATTTTTATGCAGCAACACACAAGGATGATCTGCGGCAAAAACTAAAGACTGCTTATAAAGCAGGACTGCCGATTCTGGTTACGGAGTTTAGTATCTGTGATGCATCGGGAAACGGTGCCATCGATAAATCCAGCGGAAAAAAATGGATAAAACTGTTGAAAAAATACAAGATAGGTTTTATAGCCTGGAGTTTATGCAATAAGCAGGAGAGTGCTTCGTTGATCAAGGCCTCCTGTAGTAAGACAGGAAACTTCAAAAAGTCAGATCTTTCTAAAACCGGAAAATGGATTTTGGCCCAGATGAAATAGAATAATTAAAAAGAAGTTTCGACTATTTGAAACAGGGGAAATATAATTCCTGTCTCAAATGGAAGAAACTTCTTTTTATGGTTATATATATAGAGTTGTTTACTCTACAGTAACACTTTTTGCCAGGTTTCTAGGCTGGTCTACATTCAGTCCTTTTTCCACTGCTACATAGTAAGCAAGGTACTGCAGGATAACTGCACTGACAAATGGTGTAAATAAAGGATCTGTCTCCGGCAGCACGATCTGGTGGTCACACAATGCGGCATCCACAGAAACATCCGGTTCGGTCAGCAGGATTACTTTAGCACCACGGGAGCGAACTTCCACAGCATTGGAAATCATCTTAGGGAAGACATCCGGCTGGGTGGCTACTGCAATCACCGGTACATTATCGGTGATCAAAGAGATGGTTCCATGTTTTAATTCGCCGGCTGCATAGGCCTCGGAGTGAATGTAACTGATTTCTTTTAATTTCAGGGATCCCTCACAGGATAAGGCATAATCCAGTCCTCGTCCAATGAAGAAAATATCGTCACTGGATGCAATGCGTTTGGCTATTCCTTCTACCTGGGTATCGTATCCAAGGGCTTCGTCTACTTTATCAATAGTTTCCATCATTTTGTCCATATAATCAGATGCTTCTGCTTCTGAGATCTTGCCGGTAAACAAAGCCAGACGGAATGCGATCAGGTACATAACAGCAACCTGGACGCTGTAAGCTTTTGTACTGGCAACAGCAATTTCAGGGCCTGCATGGGTGTACAGTACATAGTCACTGGCTCTGGCAATGGAAGAGCCTTTTACATTGACAACAGACAATGTCTTGGCACCGCGGCTCTTGGCAAGGAGAAGTGCCTCCTTGGTATCTGCAGTTTCGCCGGACTGTGATACGGCGATCAGTAAAGTATGTTCATCCACGATCGGATCCTGATAACGGAACTCGGATGCAATGGTAACGGTAACCGGAATACGACAGAGTCTTTCAATCATATTCTGTCCCATAAGTCCTGCGTGCATGGCAGTTCCACAGGCAGTAATAATAATACGGTTTATTCCTTCAAAAATATCATCCTTTACGCCATCTGCCGTAAAATCAGGAAGATTGTTTACAATTCTTGGGCGGATAGTATTTAACAAAGCCTCCGGCTGTTCATGGATCTCTTTCATCATGAAATACTCGTAGCCACCTTTTTTTGCAGCAGCCATATCCCAGCTGATATGATGGATCGTCGGGCTGTATACTTCACCATTTTCATCTTTTACAAGAATTTCATCTTTGGTCATTTTGGCAATGTGTCCTTCTTCCAGGACAAAGTAATGCTTGGTGTAACTTACCAGTGCTACCATATCAGAAGCAATAAAAGATCCTTTATCTGTATGGGCAGCAACTAAAGGACTGCCGTTGCGGATAGCAAAGATCGTATCAGGGATATCGGAAAACATGATACAGAAACCATAGGCTCCATGAAGACGGTTACAGCCGTTGCGGATGGCTTCTTCCGGATCTCCGTGATAACAGTCATTGATGACCATGGCAGCAATCTCTGTATCTGTCTGAGAGACAGGTGTAAGACCTTTTTTCTCCATTTCATCCTGAAGTTCTTTATAATTTTCAATGATACCATTGTGGACCAGCGTAACTTTGCCGGCTGTATGAGGGTGAGAATTTGTATCAGACACACCACCGTGGGTAGCCCAGCGTGTATGTCCGATACCACAGTGGGATTCATCTTTTTCTGCCAGTTCATCTACTTTCTCTTTGAGACAGGATACTTTTCCTACTGTTTTGATGGTTTTGATTTCATTTTTATCTTCTTCAAAATAGGCGATGCCTGCGCTATCATAACCGCGGTATTCCAATGCCTGAAGCCCGGAGATCAGCACTTTTTTTGCATCTTTTATTCCAATATAACCTGTAATTCCACACATAATTTTCTCCTTATATTATGAAAGTTTGCATTTCTAAAAAATAGTATCATTTATAGGGGTAATTGTCAAGAAACTGGCAGGATTAATAGTTGCGAAAAAGTCTCCTTTGATGTATACTTTGAAACATACACAGGCAAAAAATACCAGGAGGGAAACATTGAAGAATTTTCGAGTAGAACTAAAAAAAGTAGTAGATGATTCATATGATGTAGAGATTGGACGAAATCTGATCCCGCAGCTCATAAATGATATTAAAAAGGGACTGACAGGCAATATAAAAAAATTTGCAGTAATTACAGATTCTACGGTAGAGAGGCTTTATGCCACACCGATTTTGGTAGAATTGCACCGGTCCGGATTTAAAAGTGATATTTTTGTATTTCCGGCAGGGGAGAAGAGCAAAGTCCGCAAAACAAAAGAAGAGCTGGAAGATGCTATGTTAGCTAAAGGATACCGCAGAGACTGCTGTGTCATTGCGGTTGGCGGCGGCGTAGTAACGGATCTGGCAGGATTTCTGGCAGGTACTTACGGCCGTGGTATTCCATTTATCAATTTTGCCACTACTCATCTGGCAGCAGCGGATGCTTCCATAGGCGGGAAAACAGCGGTAGACACAGATCTTGCAACGAATCTTATTGGATTGATCTATCAGCCATTGAAAGTTTATGTAGATATTACTACATGGAAGACACTGCCGAGAGAACAGATGATCAATGGCATGGCAGAGACGATCAAGCATGCATGTCTGGCAGATGAGAAGTTTTTTGCTTATCTGGAGAAACATGTAGATGAGATTCTGAATGTAGATGAGGATGTCTGTGAGTATATCTCAGAAATGAACTGCCAGATCAAGTATCAGGTAGTAATGAAGGATGAAAAAGAACAGAATCTCAGAGAGATTCTGAATCTTGGTCATACGGTAGGAAGAGCTATTGAGACCGTCAGTGACTACAGACTGCTTCACGGACAGGCTGTATCCATCGGACTGGTGGCTCAGGCTGAGCTTGGTATGAAGTTAGGTTTTCTTTCAGCCGGCCAGAAAGACCGTATCTGCAAACTTTTGGAGAAAGCAGGACTACCGGTGTCCATACCGGAATACATTGATAAAGAAGCACTTGTCCGTAAACTTTATACCGATAAAAAGGTACGCAATGGCAAGCTTCGCATGGTATTTATGGATGGCATTGGAAAGATCCGCACATTTGGCAAAGATGTATATGCCAGAGAGACAGCCGAAAATGAGATTCGGGATGTCATAATGAAACTGTAATATTGTAAAAAAGGAGGCTTTATATGATCGCAGGAATTATTGTAATTGCAGTCGTTGTTATTTTGTTACTTGCCTGTGTTGGCGGGTACAACACATTGGTAAAGGGAAGGATCACAGTAGATGAAGCCTTTTCAACCATGGATGTATATCTTAAAAAGAGATTTGATCTGATACCAAATCTGGTAGAGACAGTCAAAGGATATGCAAAACATGAATCATCTACTTTAGAAGCTGTTGTGAAGATGAGAAATGTAAACTATGGAAGCATGTCCCAGGCTGAAAAGATTGAGAATGGAACCCAGCTTTCCAAAGTGCTTCCTCAGATTTTTGCACTTTCTGAATCTTATCCGGATCTGAAAGCAAATCAGAACTTCATGGAGTTAAGCTCACAGCTTCAGAAACTGGAAGATGATATTTCCAATGCCCGTCGTTATTATAATGGGGCGGTAAAGAAGTACAATATGAGTGTACAGACTTTTCCTCGCAACATTATAGCAGGTATGTTCCATTTTGAAACAAGACCGATGTTTGAGGTTGAGGACACAGCACAGAGAGAAAATGTACAGGTGAAGTTTTAAAAACAGGGGGAAATATGAAAGAAAGATACAGGCAAGGTGGCAGAGTATGGCTTCTTGGCATTGTCATGATGGCAATGGCTGTCTTAGTTATGGCTGGCAGCGTGAAAGCCCGGGCAGCATCTGCTTTTGATATTACCAAATATCATGTAGACATGAAGGTTACAAAAGATAATGTTTATAAGATCACAGAGACGATTGAGGTAAATTTCAAGGAAGAACGCCATGGAATTTACAGAAATATCCCGCTTGTAAACCGTATTAAAAGAGAGGATGGATCAGAAGGTGTAAGAACGGCTACAGTCCGTAATATTTCCTGTGGTTCAGACAACTTTGAATCATCCAGAGAAAATGACGCCTGTCAGATTAAGATCGGCGATGAAGATGAAACTATCGAAGGAAAGCATGAGTATCAGATTTCTTATGACTATTGTCTCAGCAATGACATTATGGAAGGAAAAGATGAACTTTACATGAATGTGATCGGTGGAGACTGGGATGATAGTCTGACGATTTCCAATATTTCTTTCCGGATTGAAATGCCTGACAAATTTGACGAACAAAAACTGGGTATGTGCTATGGCCCGGCAGGAAGTACAAATTATGATGGCTTAAGTTACGCTATTGATGGAAATACGATCATGGGTGAACTGGATTCGGATATTACACTGGGAAATAATGAGTATGTTACAGTGCGATTGGAACTGCCGGATGGTTACTTTAATGTACAGAAGGCGTCTCATATCTGGCCGAATCTTTGTATGATCTTAGCTGTTCTCGGTGCGGTGCTGTTATTTGCTCTGTGGTGGATTTATGGAAGAGACGATCCGGTAGTGGAGACGGTAGAATTTCATGCACCGGATGGCATGAACAGTCTGGATGTTGCCTTTGCCTATAAGGGAGAGGTAGATAAATCGGATGTTGTTTCTTTAGTTGTATACCTGGCGCAGAAAGGATATCTGACGATCAAACAGACAGAAAACAGTTTTATCCTGAAGAAAAACAAAGACTATGATGGCCTGAATGAGGATGAGGCAGAGTTTTTAAGAGATCTGTTCAAAGATGGCAGCTCTGTTACAAGAAAAGGATTGGAAGATTCTTTTTATAAGACCATTGATTCCATTATGGGACGGAAAAACCACTTTGAAAACCGTAAGGTATTATTCCACGAAAACTCCATTAATAAGGGCTGGATCAACTGGGTAGTGGTTATTTTATCATTCCTGGCACTCATTACCAAACCGGTAGGAGATTATGAAATGAATTTCCTGGCAGGTCTTTTCGCGGCAGCGGGTATTGCGGTTGCCAATATTTTCTTATTTTATTTTGCGTTCCGCCCGGGAAAAGCTTTTGTATTGCGGTGTGTTCTGATCCCGATCGGTACCTTGTTTGCTGATTTCTTGGCGTATCTGTTATTTTTACAGGAGACGTTTGAGACCAGCGGCGACCGATGGTATGTCATTGCTTTCTGGACAGCGGTTGTATGTGCCGGAATAATGACATTTTTCTCCTGTTATCTGTCCAAAAGAACGGAGTACGGAACCCAGATTCTTGGACGGATCCTCGGATTTAAGAATTTCCTGGAGACCGTGGAAAAAGATCGTCTGGAGGCTATGGTACAGGATGATCCGGAGTACTTTTATGAAATTCTTCCGTATACATATGTACTGGATATTTCAGACAAGTGGATCAAGAAGTTTGATTCCATTGCCATTGAGGCACCGGACTGGTATTCAGGATACAATAATACAGTATTTGATTATTACATGTTCAGTCACTTTATGCATTCTACCATGGAGTCTGCCAGCACAGCCATGACTTCACAGCCAAGTTCCAGCAGTGGCGGCGGCTTTTCCGGCGGCGGTTCCGGCGGTGGCGGTGGCGGTTCCTGGTAGGAGCTATGAAAAGAAACTTGACACCAACACTTAAATGTGGTATCGTTTAGAATAGATTGAGGGTAGCTCAAGAAGGGGCACACCACCTCGGGTGTGGACTTTCTTGAGTTACCCTTTTTCAGAATCAGAGGAAAGGAGTTCTTGACATGATCTGTATTAATGGTGAAATGAAAGAGGGATACGATGAAAAATCCCTGGCTTATATGATAGAACAGGAAGGGTTTAATATCAGCCGGATCGCAACAGAGATCAACGGCGAGATTATCAGTAAAAAACAATACAATGAGACCATATTACACAGTGGTGATTCCATTGAAGTTGTTAGTTTTGTAGGTGGAGGCTGATGGAAAACATCAGCATAAAAAAGATTGGAGGACAAACAAATGAAAGATGATGCATTAGTAATTGGAGGACATACATTCCATTCCCGTTTTATTCTTGGTTCAGGAAAATATTCACTGGATCTTATTAAGGCGTCTGTGGAGCAGGCAAAGGCAGAAATTATCACATTGGCTCTGCGCCGTGCCAATCAAGATGGCCGTGCCAATATTTTAGATTATATACCAGAGGGCGTGACACTTCTTCCAAATACATCCGGAGCCAGAAATGCGGAGGAAGCTGTAAGAATTGCCAGACTTTCAAGGGAAGTAGGTTGTGGTGACTTTGTAAAGATTGAGATCATGCGGGATACTAAATACCTTTTGCCGGATAATTATGAGACCATTAAAGCTACTGAAATCCTTGCAAAAGAGGGATTTGTTGTTATGCCGTATATGTACCCGGATCTGAATGTGGCAAGAGATCTTCAAAATGCAGGTGCGGCATCTATTATGCCGCTGGCAGCACCTATCGGATCCAATAAAGGACTTTGTTCCAAAGATTTTATTCAGATCCTGATTGACGAAATTGATCTGCCTATTATTGTAGATGCGGGAATTGGCAAACCATCGGAGGCCTGTGAAGCAATGGAAATGGGTGCGGCTGCCATTATGGCTAATACAGCTATCGCTACAGCAGGAGATATACCGGCTATGGCAGAATCTTTCCGCCTGGCGATTGAAGCGGGAAGAAAGGCTTATCTTGCAGGAACCGGAAGAGTATTACAGCGGGGAGGAAGTGCTTCTTCACCATTGACAGGTTATATTCAGGATGGATCTTTGTAAAATACAGGGAAGGAAAAGAAAAACATGAGTAAGATGAACGAAAGTATTTTAAGTGAACAGATTCTTGAGGATATGAAAGAGAATCGTATTGATCACATGAAATATCTGGATGATATGGAAGTGCTGGATTCAGATGTAGATAAACAGGTTGTAGAAGCTATGAATGCTTATGATTACAATCAGTATACTGCTGCAGATGTAAGACGCGCTATTTATAAAGAAAACAGAACACCGGAGGATTTTGCAGCACTTTTGTCCCCGGCCGCACTTCCGCTGCTGGAAGAGATGGCCCAGATGGCCCAGAAAGAAACAAGAAAACATTTTGGAAACTCTATTATGATGTTTACTCCTTTGTACATTGCCAATTACTGTGAAAATTACTGCATTTACTGTGGTTTTAACTGTCATAACAAAATCCGCAGAGCTAAATTAAATGCCGAAGAGATCGAAAACGAAATGAAAGCCATCGCCGAGACCGGGCTGCAGGAGATTTTGATCTTAACAGGAGAAAGTTCAAAGATGTCCAATGTGGAATATATTGGAGAGGCTTGCAAGATTGCCCGTAAGTATTTTAAGGTAATCGGTCTGGAGGTATACCCTACCAATTCTGACAACTATCATTATTGGCATGAGTGCGGTGCAGATTATGTAACCGTGTTCCAGGAAACATACAATTCAGATAAATACGAAACACTGCATCTGGCAGGACATAAGAGAATCTATCCATATCGTATTAATGCTCAAGAGAGAGCTTTAAAAGGTGGTATGAGAGGAGTAGGATTTGCAGCCCTTCTTGGTCTGGATGATTTTAGAAAGGATGCTTTTGCTACGGGCGTGCATGCTTATCTGCTCCAGCGGAAATATCCACAGGCAGAGATCGCTTTTTCCTGTCCGAGACTTCGTCCTATCATTAATAATGACCGGATCAACCCAATGGATGTACATGAGGCACAGCTTTTACAGGTGATCTGTGCTTACCGTTTGTTGATCCCATCTGCTTCCATTACTGTTTCCACCAGAGAGTGTGAGAGGGTCCGCAACAATCTGATCCAGATTTGTGCTACCAAGATTTCTGCCGGTGTAGATGTGGGGATCGGTGGTCATTCCGGTGAAGAAAAAGGTGATGAACAGTTTGAAATCGATGATGGAAGAAGTGTACAGGAAGTCTTTGACGATATCCAGAAAGTCGGCATGCAGCCGGTTATGAGTGACTATATTTATGTATAGGATCGCGGTTACCAATCGTCACCTGTGCTCTATTGATTATTTGTCACAGATAGAAAAAGTGGCAGAAAGTGGTCTCTTTCAGGCTGTTCTTGTAAGGGAAAAAGATCTGACGGAAAGAGAATATACAGCACTGGCTCGGAGTGTAAAAAAAATCTGTACAGCCCATGGCATTGTATGTATTTATCATAATTATGCCGCAGCCATTAAAGGCGATAAAGATCCCAATCTTCAATTACCCCTTAGTGTCTTAGAAGGCATGACAGAGAAAGAGCGGGACAGAATACGATCCCGCTGTAACCTGTTTGGCACAGCCGTCCATTCCAGGGAGCAGTTGGAACAGGCACTTTCCTTTGGAGTAAACTATGTGGTAGCCGGGCATATTTTTGAGACAGACTGTAAAAAAGGAGTGCCACCCAGAGGGATTCCTTTTTTGAAATCTATTCTGTCTGCTTCCAATGTGCCGGTGTATGGCATTGGCGGAATCAATGAAACGAATGAGGCACAGGTGATGGAGGCCGGTGCAGCCGGTGTCTGTCTGATGTCCCAGGCGATGACATTATTGTGACTTGAATCGTATATGTTTTTGTGTTAAAATGGCAAATACGAGTAGAGAATGGAGTTGATCGCATTGCCAATTAAGATTAAAGATTCATTGCCAGCCCAGAAAATTCTGGAAGGTGAAAATATTTTTGTTATGACGGAGTACCGGGCTATGCACCAGGATATCCGTCCGTTAAGTGTGTTAGTACTGAATTTGATGCCCACTAAGATTGTGACGGAGACACAGCTCCTGAGAAAATTGTCAAATACACCGCTGCAGGTTGAGGTAGAGTTTTTACAGACGGCCAGTTACCAGCCAAAGCATGTAGCAGCCAACCATCTGGACACCTTTTATACCGTATTTGATGAAATCAAAGATAGAAAATTTGATGGTATGATCATTACGGGTGCACCGTTAGACTACACAGCGTTTGAGGATGTCAGTTATTGGGATGAGATCTGCAAGATCATGGAATGGAGCAAGACCCATGTACACTGTACCCTTCACATGTGCTGGGGTGTGTATGCCGGACTTTATTATCATTACGGTATCAATAAGATTGATCTGCCGGAAAAACTTTCAGGTATTTACAAGCATTATGTGCTGAAGAAAAACTCACCGTTGTTCCGTGGCTTTGATGATGTATTTATGGCACCTCAGTCCCGGGCTATGACTGTTGCCAGAGAGGATATTGAGAAGATTCCGGAACTGGAGCTTCTGGCATATTCCGATGAAGCAGGCGTTACTATGCTTAAGACAAAGGACAGCCGCCAGTTCTTTATGACATGTCATCCGGAGTATGACAGTGATACACTGGCAAAAGAGTATTACAGAGACCTGGACAAAGGAATGAATCCAAAGATTCCTGTTAATTATTTCCCGGATGATGATCCGGACAAAAAGCCGGTAGTAAACTGGAGATCTACAGGACAGTTATTTTTCAGCAACTGGCTTAACTACTATGTATATCAGAGTACACCGTATGATCTCCGGAAACTGGATGAAAAATAGTAAAATGAATCGCAAAAAAAAGAAAGCCACCGGCACATAACCGGTGGCTTTTAGGTTTGATTGCTTTTAATTATTATTTATTTTCAATCTCAGCCATTTTCATAGCACGAACTTTGGTAGAAAGTCCAAAGAGGTTAATGAATCCTTCTGCATCATGATGGTCATAGAGATCACCTGTTGTAAAGGATGCAATACTTTCATTGTAAAGGCTGTATGGAGATGTAGTTCCGGCTTTAATGATATTGCCTTTGTAAAGTTTGAACTTAACTTCACCTGTTACATACTTCTGAGTAGACTCAATGAATGCCTGTACAGCTTCACGAAGTGGGGTGAACCATTTACCTTCATAGCAGATCTGAGCCAGTTTGTTGCCCATATCCATTTTTACAGTAGTTGTTTCACGGTCTAAGATCAGTTCTTCCAACTGCTGATGTGCTTCATATAAAATAGTTCCGCCCGGGGTCTCATAAACACCACGGGATTTCATGCCAACAACACGGTTTTCTACAATATCGACGATTCCGATTCCGTGTTTTCCACCAAGTTCGTTTAACTTACGGATGATATCAGAAACTTTCATTTCAACACCATTGACAGATTTTGGAACTCCGGCTTCAAAAGTCATCGTTACATATTCGCCTTCTTCAGGTGCCTTTTCAGGAGTTGTTCCAAGAACGAGAAGGTGATCATAATTTGGCTCGTTAGCCGGATCTTCCAGTTCCAGTCCTTCATGGCTGATGTGCCACAGGTTACGGTCACGGCTGTAAGAGTTATCAGCGGAGAATGGAAGGTCGATACCGTGTGCTTTACAGTACTCAATCTCGGATTCACGAGAATCCATTGTCCATTTATCACTTCTCCATGCAGCAATGATCTTTAAGTCCGGAGCCAGTGCTTTGATACCAAGCTCGAAACGGATCTGGTCATTTCCTTTACCGGTTGCACCGTGGCAGATGGCAGTAGCGCCTTCTTTTCTGGCGATCTCAACCAGGCGTTTTGCGATAACCGGACGAGCCATAGATGTACCAAGCAGATATTTGTTCTCATATACTGCATGTGCCTGTACACATGGAACTACATATTCGTCGCAGAATTCATCTACAACATCTTCGATGTATAATTTGGAAGCGCCGCAGAACTTAGCTCTTTCTTCCAGACCATCCAGCTCTTCGCCCTGGCCGCAGTCAATACATACACAGATTACTTCGTAATCAAAATTCTCTTTCAGCCATGGGATAATAGCCGTTGTATCCAAACCACCGGAATAGGCCAAAATAACTTTTTCTTTCATTTTTTAATACCTCCGTGTTTTTTATATATGTTTGTCTTTACTTAATATACACCACAAATGCATAATATGCAAGTAGAAATACAGAATGATTTGGATCTGTGTAAATAAAAAGGATTATAGTATTGCATAATGAAGAAAAAAGGTATATAATGAGTGCAGTTTATGAATAAAACGCATAAATATACATAATATGCATAAAAATATATTGCAATGGAGGTTTATTATGATTAAAGCAGGAATCATTGGCGCAACCGGTTATGCCGGTCAGGAATTGGTGCGGCTTTTACTGCAGCACAAGGATGTGGATATTGTCTGGTATGGCTCACGCAGTTATGTGGATCAGAAATTCAGTTCTGTCTTTGGAAATGTATTTAAGATTGTAGAAGATATCTGTAAAGGTGACGATCTTGAAAAACTGGCAGAAGAGGCAGATGTGATTTTTACCGCTACACCACAGGGATATCTGGCAGGTGTTTTGACTGAATCTGTATTGTCAAAGGCAAAAGTGATCGATCTGAGTGCAGACTACCGTATTAAGGATGTAGCTACTTATGAAAAATGGTATGGAATTAAACATAAAAGTCCTCAGTTTATTGACGAGGCAGTTTACGGTTTGTGTGAGTTAAACCGGGATAAAGTTAAGAAAGCCAGACTGGTGGCGAATCCGGGATGTTATCCTACATGTTCTACTTTATCCATCTATCCGCTGGCGAAGGCCGGTCTGATCGATATGAGCACGCTGATCATTGATGCTAAAAGTGGTACAAGTGGTGCCGGCCGCGGAGCCAAGGTGCCAAACCTTTACTGTGAAGTAAATGAAAATATTAAAGCATACGGAGTGGCTACCCACAGACATACACCTGAAATTGAGGAACAGTTAGGATACGCCAGTGGCGAACAGGTTACCTTAAACTTCACCCCTCACCTGATCCCTATGAACCGGGGAATCCTGATCACCGCTTACGCTTCCTATAAAAAAGGCGTAACAGAGGAACAGATCCGTAAGGCTTATGAAGATGCCTACAAAGATGAATATTTTGTCCGGGTACTGGAGCCAGGTGTGTGTCCGGAGACAAAATGGGTAGAGGGAAGCAATTTTGTAGATGTAAATGTAAAAGTGGATGAACGGACTCATCGTGTGATCATGATGGGAGCCATGGATAATATTACAAAGGGAGCAGCCGGACAGGCAGTGCAGAATATGAACATAATGTTTGGACTTTCCGAACAGGAAGGACTGCGTCTGGTTCCTATGGTACCTTAAAGTGAAAGAGGAGGATGAATCGAATGAAAGTGTTAGAAGGCGGCGTGACACTGGCAAAAGGATTTATGGCAGCCAGTGCCCAGGCCGGTATTAAATATCAGGGAAGAACCGATATGGCTCTGGTTTATACAAAAGAACCTGCGGTGTTTGCAGGAACCTTTACAACCAATGTAGTAAAAGCAGCACCGGTCCAGTGGGATAAAAGTCTTTTGGAAAAAAAGCAAAAGGTTCATGCTGTTGTGTTAAACAGTGGTATTGCCAATGCGTGTACCGGGGAAGAAGGAAAAGAGTTAAACCGGTATATGGCATCTGTTGTTGCAAAGAACCTTCAGGTTCAGACCGAAGAAGTGCTGACAGCCTCAACCGGTGTCATCGGTATGCAGTTAGCAAAGGAACCGTTAAAGAAAGGTGCGGATTTGTTAAAGGAAAACCTTGGTGATAATGTGGAAAAAGGACATGATGCGGCCAAAGCCATCATGACTACCGATACCGTATCAAAAGAAGCAGGCGTTTCCTTTGAAGCAGAAGGAACTACGATTCATGTTGGTGGTATGAGCAAGGGATCCGGTATGATCCACCCGAATATGGCTACCATGCTCAGCGTTACAACTACCGATGCAGCCATAGATGGTGAAGATTTACAGGAGTTAGTCAGTGAGATCGTTTCCGATACCTTTAATATGATCTCCGTAGACAGAGATACATCCACAAACGATACCTATGTGGTGCTGGCCAATGGTGCCAGTGGTGTTACCATAAAAAAAGGCACAAAAGCCTATGATGATTTTAAGGCCGCCTTATTGTATGTATCCGAATCCCTGGCAAAGCAGATGGCGGCAGACGGCGAGGGATGTACCCGTATGCTGGAAGTGAAAGTGATCCACAGCCATTCCAAAGAAGATGCCAAGATATTAAGCAAGTCTGTTATTACTTCTAATCTTGTAAAAACCGCTGTCTTTGGAAGTGATGCCAACTGGGGCAGAATCTTGTGTGCACTGGGATATGCCGGCGTTTCCTTTGATCCGGAAAAGATTGATCTGATCTTACAAGCAGAAGGTAGTGAATTGGTCCTTGTAAAGGACGGAGTGGCAACGGATTATAGCGAAGAAACGGCCAGCGAACTTCTGGGTAAAGATCAGGTAACAGTGATCTGTGATATGAAAAACGGTGATGCACAGGCTACTGCCTGGGGATGTGATCTGACATACGACTATGTAAAGATCAATGGAGATTACAGAAGCTAAGGAGGAACCGCTATGCGCAAAGCGCATAATTGAAAATCGGTTCTGACGACCTGCCGCCGAGCGTGGGCGGGGGGGCGATACAGATTACACGAAAGGATTATATAGATGGAAAATTTAAAAGAGATTATGATCAAGGCAGAGACACTGATTGAAGCCCTGCCTTATATCCGGGATTTTAACGGGAAAAAAGTAGTGGTCAAATATGGCGGTAGTGCTATGTTAGATGAGCGTTTACAGCAGTCTGTGATCAAAGATGTAGCGTTATTAAAGCTAGTTGGCATGCAGCCCATTATCGTACATGGCGGAGGCAAAGAAATCAGCAAATGGCTTGGTTACATGGGCAAGGAGAGCAAGTTTGTAGACGGACTCCGTGTAACCGATGCAGAAACCATGGAAGTGGCTGAAATGGTTCTTAGTAAAGTAAACAAACATCTGGTACAGATGATGGAAAAATTAGGCGTAAAAGCTGCCGGAATCAGTGGAAAAGATGGTGGTACTATGTTCTGCCACAAAAAGACAGCCAGCGGAAAAGATATCGGTTTCGTAGGAGAGGTAGAAAAAGTAGACTCAGAACTCATTGATACCTTGATTGAAAATGATTTTGTACCGATCATCGCACCGATCGGTATGGATGAAAACTTCCAGTCTTATAACATCAACGCAGATGATGCTGCCAGTGCCATTGCCAAATCCATCAAGGCAGAAAAACTTGTATTTATGACAGACATTGACGGAGTATGTATGGACAAGGATGATCCGGAGACACTGATCTCTGTTCTTCCTATCAAAGAGGCAAAATACCTGCTGGAAAACGGAACTATCAATGGTGGAATGATCCCAAAGATTAAAAACTGTGTAGAAGCTGTGGAGCAGGGCGTAAACCGAGTACATATTCTGGACGGACGCAAGGAACATTGTCTTTTACTTGAATTTTATACAAAACAGGGTATTGGCACAGCTATCATAAATGATAATATTGATTTATACCCTCATGAAAAGGAAGCATAAGGAGGCAGTCAGACATGGAAAAAATGATTCAAGAATCAGAAGAGTATCTGATTCATTCTTATAACCGGTATCCCATCGTGTTGGACCACGGTGAAGATGTGTATCTGGTAGATAAAAATGGTAAAAAGTATCTGGATTTTGGCGGTGGTATTGCCGTATGCTGTCTCGGATACAGCAACGAAGAATTTAAAAATGCATTAAAAGAGCAGATTGATAAGGGAATACACTATTCTAATTTCTTTTATTCAGAACCCCTTATGAAGGCTGTAAAAGCATTGGCAAAGGCATCCCAGATGGATAAAGTATTTATGGCAAACAGCGGTACGGAAGCCAATGAAGGCGCCCTGAAACTGGCGCGGAAATACGCGATCTTAAAGGGACATGAAAACCGTCACCAACTGATCGCCATGAACAAGGCTTTCCACGGCAGAAGTATGGGAGCATTGTCGGTAACCGGTACTGCCAAGTACAGACAACCTTTTGAGCCTATGCTGCCGGGAGTGTCTTTCGCAGAATACAATGATCTTGACAGTGTAGAAAAGTTGATTACAGAAGATACTTATGCCATTATTTTGGAAGGTGTCCAGGGAGAGGGAGGAATTCATCCGGGAACAAAAGAGTTTCTACAGGGAGTTCGCCGATTGTGTACCAAACATGACATTATGATGATCATGGATGAAATACAGTGTGGTATGGGAAGAACCGGAAAAATGTTTTCATACATGCATTATGATTTCAAGCCAGATATTATAACGATGGCCAAAGGAATCGGAAATGGTGTAACCGTAGGAGCTATTGCAACGACAGAAGAGATTGCGAAAGCACTGGTACCGGGAGATCATGGAACTACATTTGGAGGAAATCCTCTTGCTTGTACGGCTGTATACAAAACAGCAGAAATTTTTGAAAGAGAAGATATTGCCGGTCATGCAGAAGAGATGGGCGAATATCTGGGAGAAGCATTAAAAGAACTTGCCAGCCGTCATGAGATCATACTGGAAGCCAGAGGACTGGGACTGATGCAGGGACTGGAATTAAAAGAAGCAGCCGGACCATACATTCAGAAAGCCCTGGATGAGGGATTGATCTTAATGGGAGCCGGAGCCAATGTGATCCGCTTTGTGCCGCCTCTTGTAATTGAGAAAAAACATGTTGATGAAATGATAAAGATTTTGGATAAAATCTTATCATAAGAATAAAACACTTCGTTTTGCTTATAATGAGTTTATCATGTGAAACGAGGTGTTTTTTATGTGGGGAATTTTGATCGCTATTGCGTCGGGAGCACTTATGAGTATCCAGGGCGTGTGGAATACTCAGTTAAGCCGGGCTGGTTCCACCTGGCTGGCGTCTTCTTATGTGCAGCTGACTGCTTTTATAATCTGTATTCTTCTCTGGCTTTGTACCGGCAGAGAGGGAAATCTGGCGGGAATGCTT
>HF998353.1:0-10854 GCA_000433735.1 Clostridium sp. CAG:167 | reverse complement strand
GGTGGTGTACCTAAATATATGCTGTTTACCGGTGTGGCAGGAGCTCTTATCACGATTACAGTAATACAAAGCATTGCTATGATCAGTCCTGCCAAGGCAACCATTTTTATTATTTCCACACAACTATTTATATCGTATCTTATTGAGGTAATGGGGTTATTTGGCATGGAAAAAGTTCCGTTCCAGTGGCGTAAATGTATCGGTGCCATCATTGTGATCGCAGGTGTTGTTACATTTAAGTGGGAATAAAAAAGACAAAAATTATCTAAAAATTTAGTTGTAAAAAACTTCTTTAAGATGTAGAATAAAACTACAATCGCATTTCCTTGCCGACCAGAACAAAAGGAGATGTAGAACTGAAATTAAATAATACAACGAAAGCATTGCTTACAACGATAGCGGTGCTGATACTTGGAACGGCTTATCTTTTTTTTCAGCGGGGCAGTGCAGAGAATGAGTCTTTATCCTATTCAGAGACTGTGGCAGAAAAAGAAAGTGCCACCCAGTCACCTAAATCCGGAGACAATGTGTCTGCATCTGTTTATATTCATGTGTTGGGACAGGTAAAAAAACCGGGTGTATACCGCTTTGACAAAGAGCCCAGAGGGATAGAAGTGGTAGAGAAGGCCGGTGGTTTTACAAAAAATGCAGATACGGCCAGTGTGAATCTGGCACTTTCTGTTTCAGACGGCACCCAGTTTGTGATAGAGGACAAACGAAATGCAAAGAAAAAAGCCGGTGCCTCGAAAAAGGAAGAGGACGACAAGAAGGTGAATCTGAACACGGCATCGCAGGAAGAACTTCAGACCATTCCCGGTATCGGTCCATCCAAAGCAGTGCAGATTATTTCCTATCGGGAAACAAACGGCTCATTTAAGACCATTGAGGATATTATGAAAATATCAGGTATTAAAGAGGGCGTTTTTAACAAAATAAAAGATTCAATAAAAGTTTAATCAGGGAGGCTGTCATGGCGAAAAGAGTTTTGGTAGTAGATGATGAGAAATTAATAGTCAAAGGAATCCGCTTTAGTCTGGAACATGAAGATTTTGAAGTGGAGTGTGCTTACGATGGAGAGGAAGCACTGGAAAAGGTGAAAGAAAAGCCCTTTGATATTATTTTACTGGATGTAATGCTTCCAAAACTTACCGGGTTTGAGGTGTGCCAGCAGATTCGTGAATTTTCGGATGTACCTATTATTATGCTGACTGCCAAAGGGGATGACATGGATAAGATCCTGGGGCTGGAATATGGTGCCGATGATTACATAACAAAGCCTTTTAACATCCTGGAAGTAAAAGCGAGGATCAAGGCGATTATTCGCCGGAGCGGCCGCAGTGGACAAAAAAAGGATGAGAATAAAAACGAACAGATTCAAACAGAAAACGAGGCAGTAAGACTTGACAAGGATGGAAGAAGAGCATTCATCGAAGGAAGAGAAGTCAGTCTGACTGCGAAGGAATTTGAACTGCTGGAATTTCTGATGAATCATCCTAATAAAATCTACAGTCGTGACAAACTGCTTCATGAAGTATGGGGAGCGGATTATCCGGGGGATGTGCGGACTGTGGATGTTCACATACGGCGTATGCGTGAAAAAATAGAAACAAATCCAAGCGAGCCTAAATATTTACATACTAAATGGGGAGTCGGTTATTACTTTGACATTAAAAAATAAATTCAAATGGATCAAAAGTCTTCGTACACAGAGTTTTTGTGTACTTTTGCTGGTGGGCATTCTGCCCCTGGTAGTTTTTTCGACTATCTTAATGAACACATACCGCTCTAAAGCCGTGGCACAGCGGGTCTCAGAACTAGAGGCCAGAGGAACGATCCTCTGCAATCTGGTTATTTCGTCTGCTTTTTTTTCCAATGACTCTACAGAAGAAGTTGAATCCGAACTGACCCAGGTTTCAGATATTTATGACGGACGAATCCTGGTGGTGAACACCAACCTGGTTGTTCTGAAGGATACTTATGGATTAGAAGAGGGAAAGACTCTGATCATCAAGGAGGTAGTAGACTGTATCAAGACTGCTAAAACGGTAGAAGTCAACAGTGCGGAAAACAGAGAACAGATCATCATACCGGTACTTGGATCAGATGGAAGTACATCCAGTGGCGCTGTTATCATGGACTGTTCCATGAACAGTGTTACCAAAATGTATGAAAATATTAAAACAATTTCTCTTACGCTGATCCTTCTATTGGGTGTGATCGTCATCGTAACATCTGTTTTATATTCCGGTCAGGTAGTAAAACCGATTGTGGAAGCATCTGCTTCTATTGCGCACATTACTCAGGGAGATTTTAATGAAACTCTTGAACTTACCAAGTATACAGAATTAGAAGACATGCAGGACAAGTTCAATACTATGCTCAGCGGACTTCAGAATCTGGAAGATGCCAGACAGGAGTTTGTATCCAATGTGTCCCACGAGTTAAAGACACCCATTACTTCTATCAAGGTACTGGCAGAGTCTCTCATCGGACAAGAGGGCCTTCCGGTGGAAATTTACCAGGAATTTATGGTGGATATCAATAATGAATTAGAACGTATGAACAAGATCATAAATGATCTGCTTTCCCTTGTAAAAATGGAAAAATCGGCTGCTACAGTAAATATCAGTGAGATCAATGTCAATGAATTTGTAGAAGGAATCCTGAAACAATTAAGACCTATTGCAGAGCAGCGCAATATTGAGATCATTTTTGAAAGTGTGCGTCCGGTAACAGCCCAGATTGATGATGTAAAATTGGAGATGGCATTTAGAAATCTGATTGTAAATGCGATTAAATATAATTATGATGGCGGATGGGTCCGTGTATCCTTAAATGCGGACCACAAATTTTTCTATCTGAAAGTTTCTGATTCCGGCGTAGGAATCCCGGAAGAACTGCAGGATAGCATATTTGAACGGTTTTACAGAGTGGACAAGGCCCGTTCCAGAGAGACAGGTGGCAACGGACTGGGGCTGGCTATTACACGCAGTGCCATCCTTCTTCACCGTGGATCCATCAAGGTACATAGTGTTGAAAAGCAGGGAACCACTTTTAATGTGCGTATTCCATTGATCTATATTGAGTAGAAGGGAGCCGGACCCACATGAAAGGGAAAAAAGTTTTATGCATTTTATGCACTGTTATTCTTGTCTTTGGAATGACAGGGTGTGGTGAAAAGACAGATAAGCAGTTAATGTCTTATCAGGTTTTTTATATCAACAGTGATGGAAGCGGATTGACAGGCAAAACATATCAGTTAAAAGATGCCAAGCAGGATCTGGTGTCAGTGATCAAGGAATTGATAATCAGACTGCAGACGCCTCAGGAAGAAAGTTTAAAAAGTCCCATTGATGAAGGCATTCAGGTGGTGGACTACCAGATTAAAGAAAATCAGTTATCAGTATATTTTTCCGCAGGGTATAATAACAAGAGCGGACTGGATGAAATTTTGTCACGGGCTGCCATCGTGAAGACCCTTTGCCAGATCCAGGAGATTGAATATGTAGAGTTTTATGTAGAAGATCAGCCACTGATGTTATCCGGCAATGCAGTAGGACTTATGAGTCAGGAATCTTTTGTGGACGAACTGAATCCTCAGGATCAAAAGCAAAGCAAAGAAACCGTGCTCTATTTTGCCAATAAACAGGGAAACCGATTAAAGAAGATAACTACAGATATAACCTACAATGCAGTTGAGCCTATTGCGAGGCTTTTAGTGGAGCAGTTGATTGCAGGAGTGTCATCCATACAGAACATTGATGAAACAAAACTTCAGTCTGCTGTTCCGTCTAAGACAACATTAAACAATTTGACCATAAGGGATAATATATGTTATCTGGATCTTAGCAGAGACTTTGAACAGCAGGATCCTAATGTATCGTCAGAAGTTATTGTGTATTCCATCGTCGACACGCTGTGTGAGCTTCCGGAAGTAACGAAGGTGCAGTTTTCAGTAGATGGGGAACAAAAAGAAAAATATGGGGATCTGGAAGGTTTTAATAAACCGCTGGAGCGGAATTTGGATCTTTTGGAAAATTAACATTTATGACAGGGGGGATGAAGTGTTAAAACGGCCATTGTGTCTGGCAGTATGTATTTATATTGCCTTTCTTGTTGGTATGAGATGGGTAAGTGAGAAAGATGTGCCGGATCTTCAGGCACAGAATACCGTCACGATCTTGTGCCAGTTAGACGAGATAAGAGGGATGGGAGAAAAAAAGAATTTTGTAGTTTCATCGGTGGTGGCAGACGGGAAGAAAGTGTGTAATAAGCTGCGGGTGTTTCCGAATGATTCACTGAAATGGGATCAGACGATGGAGATTGGTAACATCCTGGAGTTGACCGGTGATCTTCAACCACCGGAACCAGCGGGAAATCCAGGGCAGTTCGATGAAGTTTCCTATTACGAAAGCCAGGGAATTTCAGGAAAGCTTTATTGCAGAAAACTTTCTGTAAAAGATCATAAAAAATACCTTATCCCGCAAACCTTATACAAAATAAGACAAAGTCTGTGCACCCAGATAGAATCAATACTCCCGGCGCAGACAGCCGGCGTACTGTGGGCCATGCTGCTGGCAGAAAAAAGCGGGCTGGATGACACGGTAAAAGAACTTTATACAAAGGGTGGCATCGGTCATATTCTGGCCATCTCAGGCCTTCATATTTCACTGATCGGTGCGGGACTTTTTTTCTTTTTCAGAAAGTATATTATGCCAATGAGGGCTGCTGCAGTGCTGGTTATATTCCTTTTGCTTTTGTATGGCCAGCTGACGGGTTTTTCTATTTCTACTGCCCGGGCAGTGACTATGATGATTTTGATGCTGACAGCCAGAATACTGGGCGAGCGTTATGACACATTAAATGCGTTGGCATGTGCGGCACTGCTGGAACTTTTCAGCCATCCGGAAGCTTTGTTCCAGGCATCCTTTCTTTTATCTTATGGAACAATTCTTGGAATTATCTTTTTTATCCGCGAATGGAATGATCAAAATATCACAGAACATAAACTTAGGGGGCTTTTTGTCTCCAATCTGGGGATGATGCTCCTTACTCTGCCCGTTGTATTGTATTTTTACTATGAATTTAATCTGTTCAGTTTCGTAGCAAATACCATTGTCCTGCCCTGCATGAGTCTGGTAATGGCTCTTGGGATCGGCGGCAGTCTGTTATCCTATGCTTTTACCTTTCTTGCCGGATATATGCTGGGGGCGGTGCATTACATTCTTTTATATTTTCAATGGATCTGTGAGTGGATACAAAAAATTCCCGGAGCAATGTATGTAACAGGACAGCCATCTATGGTTCAGATCCTTACTTATTATGGAGGTCTGATTCTATTTCTGATTTTTGCCAGAGTGAAAAGAATTAAACGGTTTAGATATTGCTTTATCATGTTTTCTGTGTTGATTCTTTTGTGGCCTTTTAAACAGGAAAAGGGACTTATCATTACCTGCCTGGATGTAGGCCAGGGAGACTGCACCATGATTCAATGCGAAGATCATACATTCATGATCGATGGCGGCAGTACATCGGTATCCCAGACGGGGAAAAAACGCATCAGTCCCTGGCTGAAATTCAAAGGAATCAAAAAAATAGATGCTATTTTTATTACCCACAGTGATGAAGATCATATAAGCGGTATTTTGGAACTGCTGGAAGCAGAGGATCACATGGGAATCCAGATAGGGAAAGTTGTATTGCCGGCTGTAAATAAAACAGATGAAAGCTACTGCCGGCTAGAAAATAAAGTGCGGCTTAGCAAAATACCATATATGAAAATGGAAAAAGGTGATACCATTCATCTGAAACCGGATTTTACCCTTGACTGTATTCATCCGTACAGAACCTATGACTGGGAGGATGCCAATGATTATTCCCTTGTATTGCAGCTTACATATAAAAATTTTCGTGGTGTTTTTATGGGAGATCTGGGTGAAAAGGGAGAGAAGGAGATTCTGTCCGCGCTGAGACCGGTTACTTTTTTGAAAACCGGACATCATGGAAGCAAAAATTCATCTTCAGAAGAATTTTTAGATAAGATCAGACCAGAGACTGCTTCTATTTCAGCAGGGCGCAATAACCGCTACCACCATCCCCATGCAGAGACATTGAAACGCCTGGAAAAGTATGGGACTATTATAAAACGAACGGATGAATGTGGTGCGATTACCGTGAAAAGTAGTGGAAATAATACAGATATCCGTGTATACTTAGAATAATGAACAAAAAAGAAGGGAGCCACTATACCATGCCATCTATTTCCGAACAGATCAAGACAAAACAAGTAGAAAAATTTCATCTCATATATGGTGAAGAAGCTTATATGGTACGATATTACAAAAATGCTTTGATCTCGGCACTGAGTACACCTGGAGATGAAATGAACTGCACGGTTTTTCAGGGGAGCGGAATCGTTCCTTCCGAGATTGCGGATGTGGCAGTGATCCTTCCATTTATGGCTGCAAACCGGTTGATCGTAGTTCAAAACAGTGGTTTTTGCAACAGTTCCAGTGATATGACAGATTATTTTGATTCCTTTCCGGATACCACATATATTGTATTTGTGGAGCAGCAGGTGGACAAACGAAATAAATTGTATAAATGGATACAGAAAAACGGTTGTGTCACAGAATGTAAACATCAAAATACAGCGTCTCTTTGTACATGGATTGCCGGATATCTCAGTCGTTTTCAAAAAAAGATATCTAAAAACTGTGCAGAGTATATGATCAGCCGTATCGGAAATGATATGGAATTTCTGACCAATGAACTGGATAAATTAATTTCTTATACAGGAGAGAAAAAAGCAGTTGAAATAGAAGATGTAGATGCTGTCTGTGGCGGAGTGACAGAAGGAAAGATTTTTGATCTTCTGGATGCCGTGGCTGTTAAAGACAGGTCTAAGGCGCTGATCCTTTACAAAGATCTTTTAGACAACCGTGAACCGGTGCCAGTGTTTCTCTCTATGTTCCGCCGCCATATCAATATTCTTTTAAAGGTAAAAGACGGACTGCTTAAGGGAATGGACAAGGGGCGGCTGGCCGCTTATGCAGGAGTGCCGCCTTTTACGCTTAATAATTATACGAAGCAGGCGTCGGCAGTAAAAAGGACTCGTCTGATAGAGATGCTGGAACAGGCCGCACAGGCAGAAGAGAACTTCAAAACAGGTCAGATGAGCGATCAGATATCACTGGAACTGTTTTTAATTCAGGCATTGACAAATGCCTGAAAAAATGGTTTAATCATATTGTTTGTTATTTATCCGGAGAAGTATCGAAGTGGTCATAACGAGAACGACTCGAAATCGTTTGGGCTTCACGGCCCCATGGGTTCGAATCCCATCTTCTCCGCTAGAAAGACGGCGTCCTTTTGGTCATAAAGGGGCGCTTCTTTATTTGGAAAAAAGAACCATAAAAGACCCGGGTAATCTGGTTGACAGATGAAAATTAGGGTGTTACAATAAGCGTTAGGTTTGAAAAAAATTTAGAATCATTAAAAAGTAATAAAAAGAGGAAGGGTCGGCAATGAAGAACAAGAACAAATTAATGATCGGATGTATTGCAGGAGGAGCTGTTTTAGCTGCCTTGCTCGTTGCATTTTTTGTTTTAAGTAAAGAGTATTTTGGAGGAAGTTTTTCCCCGAAAGCCGTATTAAGTAATACCGATGTCAGTGCATTGTCAGTGGATGAAGCACTGGATGCCATGAATCAGTCCAAAGGATTTGAGATCCAGGTCCAGGGAAAAGATAAGAACTATGATATTGATATATCGGATGCTGTTACCAGAGAGTTTGATAAGAATGAAGTACAACAGGCTAAAAACAGCATTGGATTCGGTTCCTACCTGTTTCACAGGGAAGTGGTAATGTCACTGAAACCACAGTCTGTTTCAGTAGATAAGAACGCTTTAAAAAGCATTGTAGAAAAGAGTCTTCCAGCCAGTACAAAAAATACACAGAATGCTTCCTTTGACAAAAAACTGAATCTTGTAAAAGAGGTGCAGGGAGACAACCTGGACTTTGATACTTTTCTCACAAAGGTTGAAAGCGACATCGCTCAGGGAAACGAATTGTCTTATAAATTGGAAGATTATTATGTAAAACCTACGGTAACATCGGACAGTGATGCAATCCAGAAAGCAGTAAAAAAAATTGAAAAATATAGAAAAATGAATATTACTTTCACTTTTGGAGATGAGACCGAACAGATCCAGGGGGATGAGATTATAGATCATCTGAAGTATAAAAATGGAAAAGTAGTTCTTGATTCAAATAAATGGATTGAAACATTTGTTTCAAAACTTGGTAAAAAATACAACACTTATGGCAAGAACCGTAAATTCAAGACGACCAAAGATGGCACCGTGACCGTTAAGGGCGGAATCCTTGGATGGTGGATCAATGAAAGCGAAACAGTAAAGAAGGTCAAAGCTTTATTGAACAAGCAAAAGAGTGCCAAAATGGAACCGGTTTACCGTAATGTGGCAGTACAGCACGGTAAAGATGATGTAGGAGATACATATGTAGAGATCAGTATCAAACGCCAGCATCTGTGGTTCTATAAAAATGGAAAATTAAAAATGGAGAGCAATGTTGTTACAGGTCTGCCTACAAAGGAAAGAATGACCGTAAAGGGTACACATAGAATTTACGGAAAAGCAAAGGACCGTTATCTTGGCACCATTGCAGTACAGGGATACCGGAGCCACGTAGACTTCTGGATGCCATTTAACTGGGATGGTCAGGGCTGCCACGATGCTTCCTGGCGCAATCGTTTTGGGGGCTCTATCTATAGGTCAAGAGGATCCCATGGCTGTGTCAATATGCCAAGAGCAAAGGCAGCTCAGTTATTTGATTATGTTTCTATCGGCACCCCGGTTATCGTATATTAAACAGGAGAGTATATGGTTATTGTAACGAAAATAACGATTTATTTTATTGTATTTATACTTATAGGTTATTCTCTTTTGAGGTTTTATCATTTGTGGAACCGAAGAGGATTGCCGGATTGGTTATATTGGATGTTCCAGGCAGTTATGCTTGGAACATTCTTTATATGCCAGAATAAATCTGTGTGGATACCGGATTCCATGTTCAAAAAGGGACTGCTTATCTTTTCAGCAATTACCTTTAATGTATACTTGTACACACCGGTATTTTGTTTTGTCCGCGGATGTATCCGGTGGATACATAAAAAAGTAGAAGCAAAGAGAGGACACCGTATCAACCGTTTTTTCTCTTTTGTGAACCATCCGGCAAAACCTATTTATCTTTTTATTATTTTATCTCTCATTCTGGGAATTTTTTCCTACGCAAATGCAGTTCATATGGTAACGACAGAATATGCTGTCAGTGTACCGGAAACAAACAAAAAAACAGAAAAAATGGTGATTGCCTTTATAGCTGACTGTCATCTGGGATCTGCTACAGACCAAAATCAGTGGATCAAACTGGTAGACAAGATCAATGATATGCAGCCGGATCTTCTGATCCTGGGCGGTGATATAGTAGATAATAATACGCCTGATTCATATTATACTCTTTTGACAGATACTCTGGGCAGGCTTCAGCCGGCTTTTGGCAAGTTCTGTGTAGAGGGAGACAATGAAGCAGAACAGACAAATGACTATGCAGAACAAATGGAAAAAGCCGGTGTGACTTTTTTGA
This sequence comes from Clostridium sp. CAG:167, assembly GCA_000433735.1. GTDB lineage: Bacteria > Bacillota > Clostridia > Lachnospirales > Lachnospiraceae > Eubacterium_F. The sequence goes on along the minus strand of HF998353.1, from coordinate 1,188 downwards.
AAGACCAGACTGCTTATCTTTATAATCAGTACCGGCTTATAGGTTTAAGGGACATGAGTGACAAAGATAAGATCTTGCCGTCATCTTATCTGGAACAGATTAAGAAAGACAGCCCTTATACTATTGTTATCAGCCACCGGCCGAGAAAACTGGAGGATATTGCCCAATATAATGTAAATCTTACACTATGCGGCCATACGGCGGGAGGCCAGTACCCGTTAACAGGATGGATTGAAAATCTTAGCAGTGATATGATTTATGGCATAAAAAAAACAGGTACCATGACGGCTGTTACCACATCCGGGGCCGGACAGTATGGCATTCCATCTAAGATCATGGCACCTGCTGAAATTGTTAAGATTACTTTGTCGTAAAAGGAGCTAATACCTGGCCAATGGATTCATGCAAAACAAGGTCTGCTATGTTATCCCTTGGTGTTTCATCCCGGTTAATAAGCACCAGTTTATGACCGGAATAATAGTCGATCAGACCGGCTGCCGGATAAACGGCCAGGGAAGTTCCACCGATAATAAGCATATCCGCCTGCTGGATATAGTGGACGGCTTTGTTCAGAGTATGGGAATCCAGTCCTTCTTCGTACAAAACCACATCTGGTTTGATCGTGCCGCCACATTCGCACTTTGGCACACCTTCCGGTACCAGGTCTTCCAGAGAATAAAATTTTCCACAACGAGTACAGTAATTTCTGAGAACACTTCCGTGAAGTTCCAATACTTCTTTACTTCCTGCTTTCTGATGCAGTCCATCAATATTTTGCGTGATGACAGCCTTTAATTTGCCCTGCTGTTCCAGGGCGGCCAGGGCCAGATGGGCCTTGTTTGGCTCTGCATCCGGAAAAATCATTTTATTCCAGTAAAATTTATAAAATTCTTCCGTATTACGCTGATAAAAACTATGGGAGAGAATGGTTTCAGGTGGATAGTCGTAAGTTTGATGATATAAACCATCTACACTACGAAAATCCGGGATGTTGCTCTCGGTGGAGACGCCGGCGCCTCCAAAGAATACGATATTATTACTTTCTTTGATCCATTGATATAATATTTCTTTTGAATCACTCATTGTAGTTGCCTCCCTTTTATTTTACTTTGTAAGTTTTACTATAGGCAGAATAATGCCATTTTTTCCCTGTTTTTTTACCGCAGCGAAGGCGGACATACCACTTCT
>HF998352.1 GCA_000433735.1 Clostridium sp. CAG:167 | reverse complement strand
TACATTCGCTGGTTCAAATCCAGCTAGCCCAGTTACGAATTTTATATAACTCGATACAGTGAAAGCTGTGTCGGGTTTTTTTGACTTTACGGACAAATTATGCTATTCTATTACATAGAATGAATGAGAAGGAAAAGACTATAAGGGAGGCAGTATCTGTCACTCTTAATATAAAGAAAAATGGAGGGTTTTCATATGTTAGTATCAGCAGAAGAAATGTTAAAGAAGGCAAAAGCAGGACATTATGCAGTGGGACAGTTTAATATCAACAATCTGGAGTGGACAAAATCCATTCTTCTTACCGCGCAGGAGTTGAAATCGCCGGTAATCCTTGGTGTGTCCGAGGGAGCAGGCAAGTATATGTGCGGTTATAAGACGGTAGTAGGTATGGTAAACGGAATGCTGGAAGAGTTAAAGATCACAGTTCCCGTAGCACTGCACCTGGACCATGGCAGCTATGAAGGAGCAAAAGCATGTATTGAGGCGGGATTCTCATCTGTTATGTTTGATGGTTCTCATTATCCGATCGAGGAAAATGTAGAAAAGACAAAAGAGTTAGTTGGCATCTGCAAGGAGAAGGGAATTTCCCTGGAGGCAGAAGTTGGAGCCATCGGTGGTGAAGAAGATGGCGTGATCGGTGCCGGAGAGTGTGCAGATCCCAAAGAATGTAAAATGGTAGCCGATCTTGGTGTTACGATGCTGGCAGCCGGCATTGGAAATATCCATGGTAAGTATCCGGCAAATTGGGCAGGACTTAGTTTTGAAACACTGGATGCCATCCAGAAAGAAACTGGCGAGATGCCGCTGGTTCTCCATGGTGGTACCGGAATCCCGGCAGATATGATCAAAAAGGCCATCACTTTGGGTGTTTCCAAGATTAATGTAAATACAGAGTGCCAGCTGGCATTCCAGGAAGCAACCCGTGCTTATATCGAAGCAGGCAAAGACTTGGAGGGCAAAGGTTTTGACCCAAGAAAACTGCTGGCACCGGGAGCAGAAGCTATCAAGAAAACAGTAAAAGAAAAAATGGAATTATTTGGATCCGTTGGTAAAGCCTGAGACAAATAAAGAAATTCTTATCCCAGACCCGGGTGGTCTGGGATTTTTTTTATATCTGTGAATAGAATAAAAGAAAAAGGATTTTGCTATGCGACCTAAACTTATGTCTTGGAAAGATGTTTCAAAGTACATTTATTATAGTGACGTGTTGATCGTAGATCTGAGAGATTCGGGAGAGTATAAAAAGGGGCATATTCGTGGGGCCTGGAATATCCCTTATGAAGAACTGGAGGGACGGATGAAGCAGCTGAGAGGGTATAAAAGGGTGATTCTTTACTGCGATTACGGAAACCAGAGCATGGAGGCGGCCAGAACGCTGGCGGCGGACGGCTGGCAGGCAGCTACGGTGGTAGGAGGGTATGAAACTCTGCAGCAAAAAGACATTGACGGATAGGAAGGGGCTATTTTATAATATATCCTAGAAAATACGAAGGTTGAGGTAATTATGAGACGATTTGAACTGATCGCGCCCTGCCATTTTGGCATGGAGGCGGTGTTGAAGAGAGAGATCCTGGATCTGGGATATGAGATCACTAATGTGGACAATGGGAAAGTGACGTTTGAAGGGGATGCAGAGGCCATTGCCCGTGCAAACCTTTTTTTGCGTACGACAGAGCGTATTTTGCTGAAGGTGGCGCAGTTTAAGGCGACTACATTTGATGAGTTGTTTGAGAATATCAAAGCCATTCCCTGGGAGGAATATATTCCGAAGGATGGCAAATTCTGGGTGACAAAGGCAAATTCTGTCAGCAGTAAGCTGTTCAGCCCGTCGGACATACAGCGTATTGTGAAAAAAGCCATGGTAGAGCGTATGAAGAAAACCTATAATTGCTCCTGGTTTGAAGAGACCGGGGCCTCTTATGCGCTTCGTATCAGCATTGTAAAAGATGTGGTTACGGTAGGTATTGACACCACAGGAGAATCTCTCCACAAAAGAGGATACCGTAAGTTTACAGCACCAGCACCGGTTACAGAGACGCTGGCGGCGGCTATGATCCTTTTGTCGCCATGGCGCCCGGACCGGGTGCTTGTGGATCCTTTCTGCGGCAGTGGTACGATCCCCATTGAGGCGGCCATGATCGCACTGGATATGGCACCTGGTATGAACAGGGAGTTTGTGGCAGAAAACTGGAGCAATCTGGTGCCGAAGAAACACTGGTATGAGGCGGTGGAGGAAGCCCAGGAGCGGATCCGTACGGATGTGGACATCCATATCCAGGGATATGACATCAGTGAAGAGGTGCTCCGGATGGCCAGAGCCAATGCGGAATTGGCAGGTGTGGATTCTTATATACACTTCCAGCAGAGAGATGTAAAGAATTTCAGTACGCCGAAAAAATATGGATTTGTTATCAGCAATCCGCCTTATGGCGAGCGTTTGTCCACGAAAGAGGAAATGTTTTCTTTGTACAAAACGATAGGACAGGTTATGTCCGAGAACAATACATGGTCCTTTTTCCTTCTCAGTGGATACGAGGAGGCGCAAAAGGCTATTGCGGCAGGCGGCGACCGAAAAAAAGCAACCAAGAACCGGAAAATTTATAATGGAATGTTGAAAACATATTTGTATCAGTACATGGGAGAAAAACCTCCTAGAAGAAAGGAACGGGAACATGAGTAAGACACGATTGATTTTTGCAACGGGAAACCAGGGAAAAGTAAATGAATTTAAGCAGATGCTGGGGGATGAGTACGAGATCCTTTCCATGAAAGATATTGGCGTGGATATTGATATCGAGGAAAATGGCACCAGTTTTGAGGAAAATGCTGTCATCAAGGCGAAAGCGGTGATGGAAGTGACAGGGGAAATGGTCCTGGCAGACGATTCCGGTTTTGAAGTGGACGCCTTGAATGGCGAACCGGGAATTTATTCCGCCCGCTATATGGGAGAGGACACGCCATATTCCGTTAAAAATGCGGAATTGATCCGTCGTTGTGAGGGTGTGCCGGATGAAAAAAGGGGGGCGCGGTTTGTGTGCGTGATCGCCTGTGCTTATCCGGACGGCACCGTTGACACGGCAAAAGGAGTGATCGAAGGCAGACTGGCACATGAGCCGGCAGGAGAAAACGGATTTGGCTACGATCCTATTTTTTATCTGCCGGAGAGAGGATGCACCACCGGAGAACTGGAGCCGGAAGAGAAAAATAAGATCAGCCACAGAGGTCTTGCCATTGCCAAGATGGTAGAGATTTTGAAGAAAAGAGGGACTGTATGAAGAAACAGGCATTGATCTTCAGCGATTCTCACGGAAACATTTATGAGGCGTTGAAAGTGATAGAAAGATACAAAGGAATTGATGCGGTTTTTCATGCGGGAGATATTGAGGGAGAAGAAGACAGACTGCGCAATGCCATACCGGGACAGGTGTGCATCGTGCGGGGGAACTGTGATGTGTTCCGGACGGGGATGCTGCCAGAGAAATTGTGTGTTCCTTTTGGTGGGAAAAAGATCGCTATCTGCCATGGACACAGATATCTGAACCATGGTAATGTAGATCTCTTGAAATACATGGCAAAAGAGATGGATGCGGATATGGTGATCTTTGGACACACTCATGTGCCGTTTTTGGAGTGCAGCAGCGACATGATCGTGGTGAATCCGGGAAGTATAGCAAAACCCCGACAAAGTGACCATCAGCCTACCTATGGCTGGATGGAGATTGACGGGGGAAAATTAAAGCTGGAGATCCGCCGTGCGGCAGATGACCAGCCAATCCTTTGTTATTAAGTTAAAACAGAGCAGCCAGGGCGCTGAATACGCCGGTACTGATCAGTCCCATGATGATGCCGGCCAAAAGCACGCCGCCCATGCAGGCAAGGACTGCCGGCTTGAATTTCATATCAAGAAAACTGGCAGCCAGGATACCGGTCCAGGCTCCGGTTCCGGGAAGTGGAATACCTACGAACAGAAGCAGAGCGACAAAAAGGCCGCGGCCTGCGGTTTCCTGCAGCTTCTGACCGCCCCTTTCGCCTTTGTCCAGGCACCAGTTGAAGAACTTGCCAATATAAGGCTGGTCAGCACCCCATACAAGGATCTTGCGGGCGAACAGGTAAATAAACGGAACGGGAACCATATTACCGAGCACGCTGATGATGTAGGAAGGCAGAAGATCTAATCCCCAGCCTACTGCAATGGGAATGGCACCACGGAGTTCAACAATAGGAACCATGGAAACAAAAAAGATAATAAGATATTTTATAAGCATGTTTTAATCTCCCTTAATGATGTTATGAATAGCGTCTTTTCTCATTGTATAAGAAATGTCATACAGCGTCAACTAAAAAAATGAAAAAAAGTAAAAAATGTTGTTGACAATTTTAAATATTCTGCTATAATAAAGAAGTCGCTTTGATTAGGACATGGGATCTTAGCTCAGCTGGGAGAGCATCTGCCTTACAAGCAGAGGGTCACAGGTTCGAGCCCTGTAGGTCCCATTCAAGTAATTCCTTTCGAATTGCTTATTATAATATGTCAGGACTTGTTCTTGACATTATAGATGGCGGGATAGCTCAGTTGGCAAGAGCACACGGTTCATACCCGTGGTGTCGCTGGTTCGAATCCAGTTCCCGCTACTGAGTATTTAGGCGTCTCACTTTATTGTGGGGCGTCTTTTTTGTAACATTAAGAACAGGAGGAAGGATAATGAGAATTGGAATGGGATACGATGTACACAAATTAGTACCGAACAGAGATTTGATCCTGGGAGGTGTGAAAATTCCCCATGAACTGGGGCTTTTGGGACATTCAGATGCGGATGTTCTGCTCCACAGTATTATGGATGCACTGTTAGGAGCAGCGGCGCTGGGAGACATTGGAAAGCATTTCCCGGATACGGACCCGGCTTATAAGGGCGCAGATAGTGTGAAACTACTGGAACATGTAGGAAGGTTGATCCGGGAAGCGGGATACAGCATTGAAAACATTGATGCTACGATTATCGCTCAGCGTCCGAAAATGCGGCCTCACATTGATACAATGCGGAGAAATATTAAAGAGGCGCTGGGAATTGAGTTAGATCAGATCAATGTAAAAGCTACCACAGAAGAGGGGCTTGGATTTACAGGTAGTGAAGAGGGAATTTCTGCCCAGGCAATCTGTTTATTACAGTAAAAGGAATGAAAAACGATGCAGGAAGTAAAATCATTGTGGCACCGTGCCTTCGGGGACACAAAACGGTATATGGATTATTATTTTGCCCAAAAGGCCCCGGCCAGCAGGCTTTATACTGACTATGAGGGGGTGGAATTGGCATCTATGATGTTTTTTACCCCTTATGAAATATGTTTTCGTGGAAAACTAATGACGGCGGAATACATTGTAGGCGTGGCTACAGAGGAAAAGTACCGGAGACAGGGGCGCATGGCGCATCTGATGAAGCAGGCGATAGAAATGGAACATGAGCGGGGCATTGACTGGGTGTTTTTGTGCCCGGAAAATCCGGCGGTATACGACAGTCTTGGATTTATTCCTACTTATTGGCGGGAGACAACCTATTATGAAGCTGATGAAGAATGGGATGTAAGGGAGTTTCAGGTTATGAACTGGGGGCGTCTGGAGCAAAAAGAAAAGGAAAATGTTTGTTTTTTTGTGGAAGCGATGCTTCGAAACGAAGAGTTTGATATTTATATGCATCACAGTCTTCCTTATATGGAGGCTGTCAATAAAGAACTGAAGGCGTTGGAGGGGGAGATTTATGTAGTAAAAAGAAAGGGAAGTATTGTGGCCACAGTTAATGTGATCCGGGAGGAAAACCAGCACCAGATCACGGAGCTGGTGTGCAGCCGCCAGTTTGGCAAGGAAGTACTGGAGGCCATAGTAAGGCGGCTTGATACTCCTTATGTGGTAGTGGATGACAGTTATTTTTTGGACGAGCTGGAGGGGAAAGGCGTAAACCGTGTTTTGCAGAAGAAACCATATATTATGGCGCGATACACCAGTCATCAGACCTTTGAACCGTTGCTTTGTTATATTAATGATATTACCTGAAAAGAGCCTTCAACGGAAGGATACCGAAAAACTCAGGCATGATCAAAATGGCTGCAACAAAGATGGTGCATAAAAGGACGAACAAAACAAGATGCCGTTTTTTTAATGGACGGCAGACGACCAGCACCACGCCCAGGCTGACGATACCGCCCAGCAAAAGGTTGCAGGTTTGCCTGGCGGCAGAGGATAATCCCAGAGGACCGGACAAAAACTGCACACACAGCAGTGAGGCAGTAAGGATAACGGCAGCAGGCAGCGAGATGCGCAGAACATGTCTGGAAAAGCTGCCGGTGGTTACTTTGTTGTTTTGTTCCAGTGTCAGAACAAAACTTGGGATACCAATGGCGACAGCACCGATCAGCGTCAGCTGGATAGGAATGAATGGGTATTTGCGGCCCAGACAGGTAAAGAGCAGACACAACAGCACGGAGTACAATGTCTTTGTAAGATACAGGGCACTGACCCGTTCGATGTTGGCAATGATGGTGCGGCCTTCTTTCACAATGTTTTTCATGGAAGAAAATTCGGAGTCCATCAATACAATGTGGGCGGCCTGACGGGCGGCATCTGCTCCTTTTGCCATGGCGATACCGCAGTCGGCATCTTTGAGAGCCAGAACATCATTGACACCGTCCCCTACCATACCTACAATGTTATCGTTTTCCTGGAACGCCTTTATAATGGCGTTCTTTTTTTCTGGTGATACCCGGCCAAAGACGGTGTAATTTGGTACCACGGACACCAGTTCGTGGTAATCGTCCGGCAGAGTGGTGGCATCTACATAGTGTTCGGCTCCCTGAATGCCGGCCCGCTGGCCGATGGTGGAGGCAGTAGCGGCGTTATCGCCGGAAAGTATTTTTACGGCTACTCCCTGGGATTCAAAGAAGGCGAAGGTGTCTTTGGCATCGCTTTTGATCTCATCGGACAGTAAAAGAAGGGCGTAAGGCTTTACCCCGGTAAGGTTTTGGGCGTTAGACGCCAGTTCGTCGCAGGATGCCAGTAAAAGGACACGATATCCTTTGGCGCCATAGTCTTCTGTTTTGCGCAGGAGAGTGAGATCATGACTGAGAAAATCCGGTGCACCCAGTACAAAACAGCCGGCATCTTCCATGGACACGCCCATGAATTTGCGGGCAGAACTAAAGGGGATTTTTTCCAGGATCCCATAAGAAGGATTCGGGGCAAAATAACGCCGGAGAGCCTGGGAGGTGGCATTGGTTTCATCAAAGGCATACACCAGGGCACCCAGAAGATTTTCCACCGATTCATCTGCGTAAGGCGTCAGGGGGAGAACTTCTTCTACAGTGAGATTTCCGGTTGTGATGGTGCCGGTCTTGTCCAGACAGAGGACATTGACACGGGCCAGTGCTTCAATGGATTCCATCTCCTGTACCAGAGCTTTTTTCCGGGCCAGGCGTCCCACGCCGAGGATGAAAGAGACGCTGGTAAGAAGAACCAGTCCTTCCGGGATCATGCCAAGAACACCGGCTACGGTGCCCACCAGGGCGGCAGAAAGGGTGCTGCCAGAGTGATAATACTGGATGCAGAACAGGGCAATCCCGATAGGAAGGATGGCGTAACTTACCAGGCGGATAATGCGATTGATTGTATTTTGCATTTCGGAAGTCGCACGGCGCTTAGTTCGGGCTTTTTCAACCAGCTTGGAAGCGTAGTTATCGGAGCCTGTCTGTCTTGCCGTGGCATAGCCGGAGCCGGCTGTGACAAAAGTACCGGATAAAAGAGTGTCTCCGGGCTTTTTGACTACCGGAACGGATTCGCCGGTAAGCATGGATTCATTGATCTCCAGTCCGTCAGAAGAGAGAACGGAGCAGTCTGCTGTGATCTGGTCACCGGAAGCAAAGTAGAGTTCGTCCCCCACACGGATCTCTTCCACTGGGATTTCTTCCAGTCCGTTTCCAGTGCGCCTGTGGGCTTTGGTGGCAGTAATGACAGAAAGCCTGTCAATGACCTTTTTGACCCGCAGTTCCTGCACGATTCCGATCAGAGAGTTGGCGATCACCACCCCCATAAAAAGCATATTTTTATACTGGCCGGACAAAATAACCAGACCCGCCAGCGCTAAATTCAAAAAGTTAAAATAAGTAAGCGTATGAGATAAAATAATCTGTTTCGTAGATTTTAATGAATTCATAGGCACACCTCCCAGGGTTATATAATGAAACTAATTGTAGATGAAAAACGGCTATCTTTCAAGATGTAAGGGCAAGAAATTTGTGTACAGGTGATCAGTGCCGGACTTTTAGTATCCCGGTGATTTATCAGAAAAGTTTGCGGAAAGTGGGTTTTAAGTGCGTCGGTATGAGATGCCTGTATATGCGTTAGCATAGGCATCCGTACCGCTACGCACTTAATTAGCGGGAGCGCCCACGAAACGCAAACTTTTCTGGTAAATCACGGAAACCTAAAAATCCCCATTGATCACCAGCCACAATCTTCCTTGCACTCTCCTGTCAAAAATGTTAAAATAAAATTTATATATATTGAAAAGGAGCTAAGGAGATTATCCATGAATTTATTGGAGGAAATACATGCCTCTTTTCCTGTAAAAGAGGTGGACCTGCGGCAGTATGCCCCGCTGAAACTGGCATATCTGGGGGATGCAGTGTTTGAGATACTGATGCGTACGCTGGTCATTGAGCGCGTGGGCGGACCGGTAAAAAATCTGCATAAGGAAACTAGCCGCTTTGTCAATGCGGGGGCCCAGTCTATGCTGGTGCAGGCTATGCTAGAGGATCTGACGGAGGATGAAATGGCGGCATACCGTCACGGACGCAATGCCAAGACATCTTCTGTGGCAAAACATGCAGATATACATGACTATCGCAATGCTACCGGATTGGAGGCGTTATTTGGGTACTTATATTTGAAAGGCGAGAGTGGACGGGCAGTGAAACTGCTGCAGATTGCCATGGATAAAACAGGAATGGAGGTTGTTGGAAATGGGAAATGAAGATTACGGTAAAAGAGAAGAAAATCACAATGAAAACCGCATAGAGGGACGCCATGGCGTGCTGGAGGCTTTTCGGGCGGAACAGTTGATCGAGCGTTTGTTTGTGCAGAGAGGATGTAAGGACGGTCCGGTTATGTCTATTCTGCGTGAAGCAAAAAAAGCCGGTACTATGGTAGATTTTGTGCCGAAAGAAAGACTGGACCAGATGAGTGAGACCGGACATCATCAGGGAGTGATCGCCACGATTTCTGCGTTCCGTTACAGTGAGATCGAGGATATGTTTGCTTTGGCGGAAAAAAGAGGGGAAGATCCTTTTATTTTCCTTCTGGATGGAATCGAGGACCCGCACAACCTGGGTGCCATCATCCGAACGGCCAATCTGGCAGGAGCCCATGGTGTGATCATCCCTAAGAGAAGGGCTGTAGGTCTGACGGCCACGGTGGTAAAGGCATCTGCAGGTGCGATCCACTATACTCCGGTCGCAAAAGTGACAAACCTTGTGAATACGATGGAGGAACTTAAACAGCGCGGTATGTGGTTTGCCTGTGCAGATATGGATGGAGAAGTGATGTACCGCCAGAATCTTACCGGTTCCCTGGGACTGGTGATCGGAAATGAAGGCCATGGCGTCAGCCGCCTGGTAAAAGAGCATTGTGATTATATCGCTTCAATCCCGATGAAAGGTGACATTGATTCGTTGAACGCTTCTGTGGCAGCCGGTGTGCTGGCATTTGAAGTCGTAAGACAGAGGGGAAACCAATGAATTTACAGGAAATGACATTGATGAGAGATGAAGAATTGGTTATGCTGGCTCATGAGGGAAATCCGGAGGCTGTAGATTTTCTCATGGAAAAATACAAGCCTTTGGTGCGGAAGAAGGCGCGTGCCCTGTTTCTGATCGGCGGAGAGAACGATGATCTGATCCAGGAGGGGATGATTGCTTTGTTTAAGGCACTCCGGGAGTATGATCCGTCAAAAGAAAGCAGTTTTGGCGGATTTGCCAGCGTGTGCGTAGGACGGCATCTGTGCAATGTGATCAAATGTGCCAACCGTTTGAAAAATGTGCCGCTGAATTCCTATGTATCTATTTACGCACCGGCAGGTTCGCCTCATGAGAGCAGCCGGGAGACGGTAGGCGATACATTGCAGCCGCAGGAACTTATGAATCCGGAAGATATTCTCATCGACAAAGAAAATGTGACGGACCTGGAAAGTGCCATGGAAGAGCAGTTAAGTCCTTTTGAAAAAAGGGTAGTGGAGCTGTACATGGATGGAAAAGATTACCAGCAGATTGCTGAGATATTAAAAAAGAGTGCAAAATCAATCGATAATGCACTCCAAAGAATCAAGAAAAAACTAAATTCGTTTGTATAAAAAGCTGTTAACGGGACTCGAACCCGTGACCTCCGCCTTACCAAGGCGACGCTCTACCACCTGAGCTATAACAGCATCAGTAAGTAACCTTACAAAACGAAATTTTACCAAATGTTTTACCAGTTGTCAACAAAAAAATAAAAGAATCTTGAGCCAGCCGGGAATAAAAAAGGCTTAGGGAACGAAAAAACGATGGGTACATAAAATATTTTAGAGGAATCCATCGGAAACGAACAGGGGGATGGCAGTTATGCTGGAAAAAGAAATGCAGATAGAGACAAAAGGTGGGGAACAAAATCTCTATCAGATCATGATGCAGATGTGCTTGTGCATTCATATTTTGCTGATGGGATTTTTTGCCTGTATGCAAATATGGTTCATGGTGACAGTCAATATATTAAGTGTACTTTTATACTGCTTTGGCGTTGCAAGGATTAAGACGACAAAGAAGATCAGTCAGTGGCTTTTGGCTATTTATTCAGAAATATTGATACATTGTGTTTTGTGTAATCTCATTATAGGATGGGGCTATGGTTTTTCTTTATATATGCTGCTGATGACGCCGATTACTTATAATGTGTGCTGCTTTTCGAAAAACGGAAGAGCCTATGAAAAACGGGGAGGAGAGGCCTCCCGCCACGCCAATATTCTGTCGGTAGCCAGTCTGATCATTGTGTTGATGTCCTGTGTGGCAGGGGGAAGTGCCAACCGGATAGAGGGGGCAGATGTGATCATGATGTGGATGTGTGGATTCAATCTGATCGTGTCGGCTGTATGCTTGATCTTTTTTTCACTGTATTTCGTCCGGTCCATCAAGGCCTCTTATATGCTGCTGGAAAAAAAGACGAAAGAATTACATTTCTTAGCCAATCATGACGCCCTGACCGGACTGCGCAACCGACACAATATCAAGCTGGACTTTGAAAAAATCGTGGAAACCAGTGAGAATTTTTGCGTGATGTTAGCCGATGTGGACGATTTTAAGAAGATTAATGACACTTATGGGCATACATGTGGTGACCGATGTCTCATTTATGTGGCAGATGCTATTATAAAAAGTGTGGCGGATGATGGGATCGTATGCCGCTGGGGCGGCGAGGAATTTTTAGCTATTTTGGAACTGACGGCACAGGAAGGATATAAAAGAGCAGAGGAAATGCGTCAGCGACTGTGTGAGGCACTGCTTCGGACGGAGGGATATACCATTACCCTCAGCATGACAGTGGGATTTGCTACATCCCATGATACCAGGGATACAGAGGAATTGATCCATCTGGTAGATGAGAGATTATACAAAGGTAAAAACAAAGGTAAAAATCAAGTAGTGGCAGAATAAAGCTCTATAAAAATAAGAGAGGAAGGATAAAAATGAGTGAAGTACTGAAAAAAATGGAGACAAGAAGGAGTATCCGAAAATACAAAAAAGATGCGGTTCCACAGGAAATTCTGGATCAGATTCTGGAGGCTGGTCTGTATGCAGCCAGTGGACGGGGACAGCAGAACACCATTATGATCCAGGTTACAGATCCAAAGATGCGGGATGAGATCGCAGCGAAAAACTGTGAGATCGGTGGCTGGGAAGAAGGCTTTGATCCTTTTTACGGAGCACCTGCTATGATCATTGTGCTGGCTAAGAAAGACTGGCCTACCAGAGTGTATGACGGCAGTCTTGTGATGGGAAATCTTATGCTGGCAGCCCATGAACTTGGTGTAGGCAGCTGCTGGATCCACCGTGCCAAAGAAGAGTTTGAGACGGACTGGGGCAAAAACCTTTTGAAGTCCCTGGGAATCGAAGATGAGTATGAGGGAATTGGACATTGTGCGCTGGGATATGTGGACGGTGAGTATCCGAAGATACCGGAACGGAAGGAAAACCGGGTGTATTACATCTAAAAAAGGGGGATAATATGAATAAAATTAAAAGCAAGAAAGTACATATCGCCATAGTTGTTATGGCACTGCTGTTTTTGACAGGAGGATATTTTGCCCATAGTTTTATGGAAACAAACAACGATGATGCCAACATATCAAAGGCAAGTGCAAAAACAGATGCAATTAAAGAGACAGATGCCAGTGAGCAAAAAAAGGCGCAAAAAGACAAAAAGTATGTGCTTGAGGATGATGATTCTCTCAAAGTCACGGTAACCGATGTGGATGTGTCGGGAAAAACATTTAAACAAGTGAAAAAGGAAATGCAGGAAGAGGCAAAAAAGAATGGCGGAGTGATCGGAGAGAAGGAATAGAATATCTCCGTGAGTGTTCCAAAAACGAAGCAAACCTTCAAACTGATACAGGATAAGACCGCTCAGTTTGAAGGTTTTTTATATGGGAAATCACAACAATTATGCAAAAATGCATCATAATATTGTACAATTTTGCAGATTTGATAAAATAAATACAATATATTTTTGCCTATGTATTGAATTATTATAAAAAAGTAGTTATAATGAATCAACTTAGTATCAAAGTATACGAAAAAATGACATAAACAAATATCCAGGAGGTTTTTACATGAAGAAAGGAAAGAAAGCACTTACTCTTTTACTTATCTTTACACTGGCTTTATCTCTGTTTCCGCAGAGTGCTCAGGCGGCCAAGAAGAAAAAGGTGAAATTGAGTAAAAAAACAGTGACTGTAAAGATAGGAAAGACAGTTAAGCTTAAACTAAAAAACAACAAAAAGAAGGTAAAATGGACGGTTATTTCCGGCAAGAAAAATGTGACACTGAGTAAAAAGAAGAAAACCGGTGTTACCATCAAAGGTAAAAAGCCGGGAACGGCCAAAGTACAGGCAAAGATCGGCAAGAAAAAGTATGTCTGCAAGGTGAAGGTAAAGAAAGCACCGTCCGGCAAAAAAGCTACTAATAACAGTGACAAAAAGACCACGCAGGGAAATGCAGGATCCACGGCAGCACCAACCGTGTCTCCAAGTGTGTTTCCAAGTACCACACCACAGCCAACGAAAGTGCCGGACAAAACGATGCTCCCGCCGGATGTGACACCGGAACCAACGGTAAAACCGGAAAAGTCTTATCAGGGGCTTTATGCGGAAGATCAGGAATTCATTGTCAGTTCTGTCTCTTTTGAGAAGGAAATTGAGAATTATTATTTAAGTGATAATGAGATTTATGTATTTCAGGATGAGGCAGAGTCGCTGAAGGAGGTAGTGCCGGATGTGACAAAGTGTGATTTTACCGTTTACTGTTATGGAAAAAAAGCAGAGGTAAAATCTATTTCGGATATTATGTGGAATGCCAAAGATGCAAAAGGAAAGGGAAGCTATACCTTCCGGGTAACAGCTGCGCTGGATGGAAAAGAATACACAGATACGGTCACAATGATAATGGGACGCCGGACTGTGAATTCGCCGACCATGGCATCTGCCAATGAAGTCACGCTGCTGAAACTCACAGCCGACGGCAAAGAATATGAGTTGGAAAGGATGTTGCGAGATCGAGACAGTGATGACGGATATCCTATTTATTACTATTTTAAAGATAAAGATGTGGACTTAAACGAGATCAGTGAGGCAAAGGAGAAAACAGTAACAGTTCTCTATGAAGATGAAAAAATCACACTGGATATATTGAATGTTGGGATGAGCATCTCAGGAGAAACGTACCCGATCCAGGCGGCAGCCTATGAAAGAGGAAAACAGCTGATTGTTCTGGATTGAGTGGATATCTACAAGAAGGTGGATGACCATTTTACCATAGATGCCTTTACATCTACGAAAGGGACAGTAAAATACAGTGAATCCATAGGAGATGGCTATGTAGGTTTTGTTTATGAGGATACCATAGGAAATGGCAAATCCCTGAAGGATGTTTTTACCGATGTGTCAAAAGAGTTGAAAATATACCGTACGATCTTTAACAATGCTTACTGTGATCAAAACGCGATCCGCAATGTAGTCTGGCACGAAGAACCTTTTTACGACAGTAAGGAGGATCATGGTTATTATACATTTGACATCGTAATGACAGTGGACGGGGAGGAAATCACCCAGTCATATTGGCTTGTTGAGAAGCAGAAGGAATATTTGATTTCCGGAAAATTAAAGACGGAAGATGGACTGCCGATCGCCAACGCAGAAGCTTACCTGGAGAGAAAAGATGTAGAAGATGGTTACCCTATGAACCGGTACATTGAGACGGACAGTGAGGGAAATTTTACCACAAAAGTACCGAAAGGTTCGTATCAGTTTAATTACGGAAAGACTTTCACGGTGGAGAAGGACATTACGCAGTATGAAGAGACTCTTCCTGTCTATAAAATTTCCGGCAGCATAAAGAGAACCGATGCGCAGTCCATGGATCTTCCGGCTGTGTGGTTTATGGCGTCAGAACCGGAAAGCGGTGTTCTTTACATGAGCGATGTAGACGATGAAAATAAGTATTATGTGTATCTGAAAAAAGGAAGTTACAAAATTGATGTAGATTATAACACGATACAGGGGATGCAGGTGACGGCCAGCAAAGTCTATGATATTACGCTGAATATGGGAAAAGTTGCCGGAAAAGCTTCCAAGTCATATTGTTTTAAAAATACGGATACGGGCGATACAAAGTATTCTATTTCGGATTATGGAAAGTATGTAGTTTTCCTGACCCCGGGAACTTATGAGGTGATCGATGAAGACACGGTCATTGATACGATCGAAGTAACATTGGGGGACATGAAGAAAGATTATGTGATGCATTCCTGCAAGGGAAAAATACTGGATCTGTCCGGTGTTGAAATCCCGAAAGAAGTGTATCGTCCAAGTGGTTATGAAATCGCAGTTTTACGCAATGGAAGCAGATGTAGAACCTTGAACATTGAGAAAGGTGACGGAGAGGGTTCAGGAAACTACGAACTGACTGCTGTAGATGGAGAATATGAGTTCTTCTACGGGAATACCAGTGTGGGTAAAGTCACAATCGATGGTTCAGATGTGACACAGGATTTGACCATGCCTTTGAAATATACAAAGATCAAACTGCTGGATGCAGAAAATAACATCATCCCACTGGAGGAAGACGATTACTTGACATTAACACCGCAATTTGCAGGTGGAGAGAGCAGTCAGGTATATATGGGAGGGACCGGTTACTCCGGACATGTAGCGCTGGTTCCCGGATCCTATCAGCTTACCAGATATGACAGGATAATGGGCATAGAACAACAAACCATTACGGTTACGGAAGAGAATGATGTGGTATCGGTCGAAACAGGAACTTACAAAGTCAGTGGAAACTGCCTGATCAATGGAGGAGATTCGTCAGAAGATGTATATATAGAACTGTGTGAAGCCAGCAATTACACCAATATGATAACCTGTGCCGTACGGGATGGGAAATATGCGGTGTATGTACCGACTGGTAAATATAGGTGTTCCGTACGGAATTTGGAAGGAAGTCTGGCTGATGAAAATATAACAGTAACCGATATGGCACTGGAAAAGAACTATGATTTAACCGTCGGCAGTCTGTCCGGAAAGGTTACATGGGAAAATGGCAGTTCCTTTGATGCAAATACCCCTTGGGGGATTTATCTGGAAAACAAAGACATATCTTTTGAGGGAAATATAACGCAGGATGGTTCTTATAAAATACCTAATATTACTGCGTATGGAACTTATGATGTGACCGTGATTCCGCTGAATGGCAGTGATGACAGGACAAAAGTTGGTACTGTTACAATCAACAGTGAAACAACGGAACAGGATTTTGTGATTTCCGGGTATTTGCTTCAGATAACGCTTCAGGACAGCACCGGAGAGGGTAAATCTTTTGTAAATGTTACGATTTCAGGCCCTGAAACTTCACCGGTCAATTATGAATGTTTTACTAACTTCAGAGGAGAGATCAGTTTGATTGTAAGTACGCCGGGAACCTATGAGATTTCGGTGAATAATATAAGCTGTGGAAATGTGACGGTGACAGATAAAAATGTGGCAAAGGTAATACAAATGTAGGATGTGCTGCAAATTTACATGCGAATAGATTGAATTAATCATGATAAACATGTATAACAGCAGTAAAGAGAATTATGGGAAGTATTTTTAGATGGAAATGGAGTTTATCTGACACGCAATGGACATGGGCAGTGTGCCATCATTGATATGAAGGAATTAGATGAACTTGACAAGCAAAAGTCCTTGTACCAATTAATGACGAAATTAAATGAGGCAGAAACCTCCATTCGTGAGAAAAGAACCATATCTGCGGATGAACTGGAAGCGGAGTTGGGGGTATCTGATTGAAACAAATTGAAATTTGGTGGCTGATATCCGCATGAAAAAAGACCCATCAGGGTCTTTTTTCAGAGAAGTGCATACAAGCGCCCCTCCGGGCCACTTGTCCCACGGCTATCGCCGTATATACGCGGGATGTGGTGCGTCTGTCTGCGAGCGAGCTCGTGTCAGCCGCCCACATCCCGCTATGCACTTCTCTTAGCTATCGTGCGGATGACAGGACTTGAACCTGCACGGGGGTTGCCCACTAGAACCTAAATCTAGCGCGTCTGCCAATTCCGCCACATCCGCATAACAAAAATCATTATAGCAGATAAGCAGGCAGATTACAAGGCATAATCAGAAATCAGGCAAAGCCGGCGGGGGGACTGTTATCCACACAATTTCTTCTTACATGTAATCATCCTGATCCGGCTCTGCATCGCCGGAAACATATTCTCTTGTGTTGACACGCTTTTTGTCCCGCTGGATTTCTACCAGTTCAGAAAGCTTTTCCTTGACTTCCGCTACATTTTTGATGTTACGGATCTCAAAATCCCCCATTGTTTTGTCAGAGGAATTAACATGGATAGATCCCATTCCGAAAATCCGCTGGATAAAGGATCTTGTAACCGTCAGATCCTGCACACGGTAGAGGCGCACCTCATCTTCCCGCTGATTCAGAAAACCGGTCTTAATATAGAAACGCTCTTCATCGTAACTGTATATGGTAAAAGTAAGTGGCAGTCCACACCATATGCGTTTTCGCTCGGTCCATACTATGCTCATTGTGATACCCTCCATTTTAATATGTTTTGTTACTGCATAATTTATTATAGTATAACGGAAAATAAGACAGATTGCAAAAATATTTCAAAAAATTAGCACTCGAGGGTTGACAGTGCTAACAAATGGTGCTATAACATAGTTAGAACAAAGGAAGGGAAACAAAAAGGGTGACTGAAATCCCCACCCGGTTCCATGAAACAAGGTAATGAAGCATTTGTAGAAAAAGGAGAGATGACTTATGTTGATGCCTAGTATTTTTGGAGAGAATTTGTTTGATGACTGGTTTGATGATTTCCCATTCTATGCTGACAAGGGCAGCAAGGATATTGAGAAAAAATTGTATGGCAAACATGCCGGCCGCGTTATGAAGACCGACATTAAAGAAAAGGATGACGGCTTTGAACTGGTAATGGATCTGCCTGGATTTACCAAAGATGAGGTGAAAGCATCTCTGGAGAACGGCTACCTGACTATCAGTGCTGCCAAAGGTCTGGATAAGGACGAGAAAGACAAAGAAAGCGGCCGCTACATCCGCAAAGAGCGTTATGCCGGATCCTGTGAGAGAAGCTTCTATGTAGGAGAAGCTGTAAAACAGGAAGATGTAAAAGGTGAGTTCAAGCACGGTATTTTGAAACTGTTTGTACCGAAGAAAGCACCGGAAAAGGCAGTGGAGCAGAACAAATATATTGCCATTGAAGGATGATCATTCATCCGGAAACTGAACGGTAGTATGAAAGGTTTTGCTTTCATCGTCATAGTATAAATCCATATTCCCCTGATGCGCCTTGACTACGCGAGAGACACTTCTCATGCCGTAGCCATGGCGCATTTTATTTTTCTTTTTCGTACTCAGCGTCCCGGTCAGAGCGTCATAAGGAGAAGAAGGACAGCTGTTGATCAGGGAAATCAGCGTGCAGGAAGACTCCGGCAGATGGCGGATCCGAAGATCGATAAAAGAAGAGGATTCCATCTCACTGGCAGAGGCCACTGCATTGTCCAGCAGATTGGTAAAAAGAGCTGTCATATCCTGGTAATCCAGAAAGCCAAGGAGACCGGCACGAATGTCCGTCTCAAATGCGATGTTTTGATCACGGCACAACTGGATGTAACGGCTTAGGATCAGGTTTAGAAAGTGGTTGTCGCTGACCTTTACCTGATCCTGATAGGAAGTCCGGAGAAGGTTCTGCACATAAGTATGGATTTTCTCACAGGACTGGGAGTCACTGAGGTCGTCAATGGCCTGCAGATGGTGTTTTATGTCGTGAATGAGGATTTTCTGGCTTTCATCGTGTCTGGCCAGCATCTGATAATACTCGGTCTGGTCCTTTTCCTGCTGGATCTGTAATTGCATGGCGGTATATTCCTCATTTTTCTTCTTGCTCCGCTGATAAACCCAGAAGATGAGAAAGTTGATAAGTAGGAGAAAAATGCCGCTGATGGTGATCATCCCCTGCAGCAGGGAGGGAAAGGTGTAAAAACCGGAAATGATACCAAGCGTAAGATACACCGTAATGGAAAGAAGGGGGATCATATTCAGGATCAGTTCATCCGGATCCGGCCGTCTGTCCTGGTCTTTTGTTTTATGGAAAAAGAAGATCGCCAGCTGAGTGATCAAAAGATACAGTAGTTTGGAACTCAATATAAGAAACACGGTATCCGGCGTGTAGGTTTTGGCAGTGTGAAAGGCTGCATACAATCTTGTGTTGAGGCCCATGACGATCACTTCACTGCTTCCCATGACAGCGGTAAGAAAAGCCGTGTGGAACAAGGCCGTGTACCATTTGATGCGAAAAAGTAAAAACAGGCACAGAAAGTTGGCGAAAAAGAAGGAGATTGTTTTTAACCAGACCAAGTCTGAGAAAGAAAAAAGAAACAAAAGTCCGTAAAGCACACAGGTCCCCAGAAGGCAGGCATGGCGGCTTTTGCCAACTGTAAAAATCCGGTCTGCATACAAGAAAAAGATAAATCCTTCCATACAGTAAATAAAAAGATAGAAAATAGTCATGTTCATGGGGCAGGCTCCTTATGATTTTATCGCTGGCTCTCCAGGTAGAGCATGTATTGCTTTTTGAATTCCGTGTATTTTCGTTTGGTAAGATATGCTTTATACTGTCCCTGACACAGAAGAATATCGCAGTGGTCAAAAGAGGTGACAAACCGCATATTTACCAGATAGCTCCGGTGAGTCTGGAAAAAGCAGTTTACAGGCAGCAGACTGCGCCAGTACTGCAT
Organism: Clostridium sp. CAG:167; assembly: GCA_000433735.1. GTDB lineage: Bacteria > Bacillota > Clostridia > Lachnospirales > Lachnospiraceae > Eubacterium_F. The sequence continues at coordinate 4,543 of HF998352.1, read as the reverse complement.
CGGGCGGGAAGAGGAAAAGGCACGGTCCGTGGTGTAGATCGTTACCATATGGTCGTGGGCTTCCAGAAAAATAATATCCGACACAGCCACCTTGAAAAAGCCATCGTCCGTTGTTTCCACCAGGACCGTCTGGCTGGTGCGGCTGTAAACATCCAGTGCGTCCAGAAGATTTCGGTGCAGCCGGCGGACTTCCAGCGGCTTGGTCAGATAGCGGAACACATGAAAACGCATGGCGTCATCCAGATACTCAGAAAAAGAAGTAATCACAAAGATGATAGAAGAAGGATTCTGAGCTTTTAATTCACGGCCAACAAGAATGCCGTCAATGCCCGGAAGTTCCATATCCAGAAAGATGAGATCCTTGCTGCCGGTATCTTCTAAAAGTTGTTCGCCTGTATGATATGTAACAAACTCCGGCAGAGCCAGAGAGCGTTGGGCAAAAAAAGAACCAATCTCTTTTTGCAATTTATCGGCAAAAATGATGTCATCATCACAGATTATAATCCTCATATATAAAAACCGTCCTAGTTACATATTTTATCCTGGTTGTAAAAAATTTGGGTCAGATGTAGTTTTCCCGGTTCCACGCTTTGCTGTTGCGGGTAATAAGCAGTTCAATAAATTCGCTGGCAAGAGCAATGTCCTGCGGGGAGCATAAGCGAAGCTTGTCCGCAAGATTGGACAGGGAATTTGTTTTGGCATGGATGCTTCCAAGGAGCAGAAAATCAGGGGTAGTCCGGAGTGCATCGCACAGAAGGATCAACATATCCAGACTGGGTTTCTCTTTTGCTGATTCCACAGCAGATATATGATTGGCAGAGACATGACAGAGTGCCGCCAGTTCTTTCTGGGTCAGGTGAAGTTCACGGCGGCGCAGGCGCATCCGCATACCAAGCTCTAAATAATGTTGTTCCATCATATATAATCGTCCTTTACCTCTTTTACAAAATTATCTAACAGATATTCTTCTGAATGAACGATATATTCTTTCAGGCTCTGAGGAAGACAACGGAACAAATGAGTTAATTTATGCTCCAGGTTGATATTTTCTGCCATATCCGGTGAGGCAACATAACTGATGTTGCCGGATTCCTCATAGAGATTTACGCCCAGAAGATAATCCGTTGTAACAGAGAAAAACTCCGCACACTGAATGATAAAATCAGAGTGCATCAGAGACTGTCCGCTTTCGTATTTACTTAGTTGTTGCTGGGATACACCTAAGATCTTTCCCAGTTCCTGTTGAGAAAGATGTCTTTTCTCCCGCAGCTGTAGTAGTCGGTTCATACATACTCCTTTGTAAAAATGCCAAAATATTTCTACGATTATTATAAAGGCAGTGAACCGAGAATATTCACATCAATAAAGAGTAATTACGCTTTATAAGAGTAAAAATATAAATGTAATACATGATAATCATGCGTTACCGTGAAAAATGAGACAAAAACCGATTAATTTGCCCAGTGAAGTCAAATTTGGCACCAGTGGTGCGCAGACTGTCGAAAATCAGCTGTTCATGGAGTAATATGGGATTATAGCATTTATGGATTATTTTATTAAAAGGAGCAATGATTAAATGAAAAGAAACAAAGTAAAGCAGGAAATGGCAAAAACAGTTGCAAGAGGATTGGATATGGTGCTGACCGCTCAGGCTCATTCAGGTGCCTGCAGTTTCTTCAGTCAGCCAAAGGCACCTTCACAGTTGTCTGAATTTAAAAAGAGTAAAAGGAACTAAAAAGTATAACAGATGTTAACAAAAATAGTTGATTGGATCATTGGACAGAAGGTTATATCTCCCACACAGCGGGAATTGTACGAATATGCAGTCCAGTGCTTTTTTGTAACAGCCATACCCTTTGTGATATCTGTGTTGCTGAGTATTTTATTACATATGCTGGCGGCATGTGTGTGTTTTACGCTGGCTTTTATGCTTATCAGAAAATTTGGTGGAGGATATCACGCGAAGCGTACCTGGGTATGTATGATCAGTTCCAGTGTGGCTATGGTGACAGGCAGTTGTCTGGCGCAATGGGTGGTGATACCATTTGCTGTGCTGACACCTATGATCGTAGCAGCGGGGGTAGAAATCTGGATAAATAGTCCGATTGACTCGGAGAACCGGCGATTAACCCTGGAGGAAAAAAGGGATTGCAGACAGATGGTAAGATGGCTTAGTGTGGTGGCGTTTACCGCATATGTTATGCTGCGGTATGCGCATCAGGACATACTGGCATCGGCTGTAGGTCTGGCACTGGTACTGGCGGCATCTACCCAGGTGCTGGCCGGTATCCAGCAGATGAGAGAGAAACGATAGTCTGGAAGACTAAGGGAAATCCATAAATGTGATGAAAAAGTTTGCCTGTGTCTGAGCAGTTATAGTGTTGCGCTGCACAGGCAGGCTTTTTTATTTTTGAAAGCCTTTTGAAAATTGTTATCCTGCCTGTTTTATGGTAGAATTAAAAAAAACACCAGGGGGAGAAGTATGTTTGAAAAAGAATATGTAGTCTGGAAGGATCTGTGGCAGGGAGAAGAAGAGTGCCAGGGCTGTGGAAAGAAAACCAGCCATCATCTGTACACCATCCGCTGCCTGACAAAAATAAAGGGAAAAACACTGTGGACACGAAACGACAAGTATACCAGTGTGTGCGATGTGTGCCAGGGTGTCAGGCTGATTTCTGCAGATAAATATAAAAAAATCCACAGCCGCCAGATGGCGAAAGTGGAGGCGGGGGAGTTTCCTGACAAAATCGTGAAGGAAGATTTTACCAAAGACCAGATTGAACTGCCAAAACGGACAATACGGCATTTTCTGGCACTTTTCTGGGCTGTTTTAATGACAGTGGGAACCATCAACCTGATGATCGTTACGAAAATGAAGGATGTTTTAGTACTGCCCTGGGTATTTGGTTTTTTGCTGCTGGGATGGATCCCGTTTTTTATCCTGGATCCGGGGTACCGTGAAATGAAGAAAAAGGACAAATGTTATCAGCAGTTGAAACAGAAAGAATGATTTTGCCCGGGAAAATCGTAGGAAAAGAGGTGGTTACAGCACATGCTATGTATGTTAATGGCTATGGTGGATTCGCCGGAGGACAAGAGAAAGGTTGAGAAATTATACGAAATGTATAATTCTCTGATGTATAGTGTGGCGTATGGGGTCCTGAATCATGTTCAGGACGCAGAGGACGCTGTAGCCAGGTCCTGGGAGAAGATCATAGGGCATCTGGAAAAAATAAATAAAATTGATTGTCATGAAACACGGAGTTTTATCGTTATAGTAACTGAAAGGGCAGCAATCGATCTGTACCGCAAGAATAAAAAACGGGTCCACAGATATGTTTCCCTGGCAGATTATGAAAGTTCCCCGTTTTTTTCTACCCGGGACAAGGCATTGGAAAATGTAGAATTATACGAGACAATGCGCAATCTGCCGAAACAATACAGTGAGGTTTTGATCCTTCACTATGTGAACGGTCTCACAGGAAAAGAGATAGCAGACCTCCTGGAGATGAAAGAAAGTGCTGTGATGCAGCGACTTTCCAGAGCACGAAAAAAACTCAGAGAGGAGATGAAGTTTCATGAATGATCAGGAAATCCGGTATTACCTGCTGGGGTATATAACAGAAGAGATGAAAGCGCTGGATGAAAGAGAACTGGCTGGGTACGGACATGAATTTTCCAAGAGATTTCACAGAAAAATGAAGAAAATCTTCTGGGGTGAAAAGTATTTCGGGAAGCATCTGCACCTGGCATATGCAGTGCGCAAAATAGCTGCTGTTGTGGCGATCGTGGCGGGACTTTTTGCAGCGAACCAGGTAAGTGCGAAAATATTTGGCATCAATCCGTGGAAGTACATCACCTCGTATGTGTCGGAGTACAAGATGGAATCCCGATCTTACAAAGGACTGGATGAAGAGGCGGTAAAGTCTCAAAAACTTGTGAAGGCAAAGAAAAAAGTTCCGTCTGTTGAGCCGGAAGGCATGCCGCAGACTGTGTACCAGGAGTCAAAAGATACAGGAGCACTGTATCTGGAGTGGAAAAAGGGAAATAAGTATCTGCAATATATGAGGACCGTAATACATGAAGGGGAAGTGGTTTTGACGGATGCCGAGTACACGAAAAAGGAAGTAGACAGCCTGTGTGGTTATGAGTGCACATACTACACAAAGGGGGATGAAATGTGGATTGCGTGGGATGATGCTAAATATTCGTATCAGATAGATGCAACGAACATAGAAAATCCGAAGGAACTTTTGAAGAAAATGGCAGAGAATATTTATAAGTAATAGAAATTTGTTGAAGTAACTTCAGGTGGTTACAGGAATTTACTTTGGCAATTAAATAAAATAAAAAAGTTTGTCAAGAAATCCTTCTTTGCTTCGTTATGATTTATAGAACGAAACAAAGGAGGATTAGTAGCGATGGATCATATACGGTATATTCAAAATGGGGAAAAGGCCCATTGATGTCACATGCAGCTAAATATTCTCCGTACAGTGGTACTCGGGAATATTATAAGTTGAAATAAAATTATAGATCATAG
>HF998351.1 GCA_000433735.1 Clostridium sp. CAG:167 | reverse complement strand
AATGAACCAATAAAAGAGACTCTTTGAGTGAATGATTCTCATTAGAGTCTCTTTTAATCCTATCATGTTATTTACGGAATATTGCTGTAACCCCCACTCACTTAATTGTATATTTCGTTCCTCTGCCTTTTCCCTCAACTGCAACCACACCTTTTTCTTCCATCGTTTTCAACAAGTGAGTTGTCTTTGAATTCCTGAAAAATGATTTTTATCTGCTAAAAGTCCTGCTGCATTATTGAAACCATTTACATTATCATACAGGTTCAATGTCTTCAAAGTATCCTGATTAAACGTTTCAATCTGAATATTTTCTTTCAACTTGCGATGTAAAATTTCAAAAGGCAGCTCCTGATCATTACAAGGTAATTCTTCAAAACTAATATTTTTCCCTTCTAATACAAGCCTTGAAAATTCCTGTGTATCTACCTCTATCGTTGCTGTATCATTTCGTTTGTATGCTTTTGATTTATATAAATACGGTTTCTGAAGGCGACTTTTTATAGTGAGTTTTATCGTCTGGTCATGATTCTGTCTTTCAAGTGTATAGTTTGGCTGAGGTGATATACTGTCATTGATTTTATTTTCGATATCCAGGCAAGCCTGCTTTACATCTGACAATCCTTTCACATCCTCACTTTCACCTTAGCCACTTTACTCCATTTGCCGTAAACCTTTTTCCCGCCTGTAATTTTATAGGTTCTTACACGGAAATAATATGTTTTCTTTTTGAGTTTTTTTATGATCCGGAAAGCCTTAGACTTGGATACGGATAATTTCTTTTTCCCCTTCGTAAACTTCTTATTGTTAGCATACTGTATCTGATAACCTGACATTTTCTGCTGTTTGTACCACGATACAACGACCTTCTTGCCTTTTAGATTTGAAACTCTCACGCCCTGTACCTTTTTCGGTGTTACTGCTGCAGTTCCTGTTCCCTTGTTTATAACTGCGCCTGTACTGATTTTAACGGTTTTATTTCCGGTTGTCTTACCCGTTTTTGTGGTTGTTGTAGTTGGTTTCTTTGTGGCTGTTGGTTTCGTGGTAGCCTGTCCACCATTTCCCCACCAGGATGGCTCCTGATACGGCGGATCTTCTTCCGCTGGCAGAATCTCAAAGGAGACTCTCTGTGTTCCCACAAAGAAATCTTTTCCTATCACATCTACATAGGCCGTCCCCTGAGTATAATTATCATGGTATTCATATGTATAATCCTGTCCATTTACCAACTTTTCCCCCTGATAATACACCGTCACATCCGGCTTATATGAATGCATTCTTGATGGATCATTAATCTCCGTATATGTATACTGTGAAAGTTTTATTTCAAACTGATCTGCAAATATGCGTCCGTTAAAGTCATAATCATCCAGCCGATTCATATCCAGCGAGTAAAATGTCGGTGTATTTTCATTCATCGTTGTATACCAGAACAAATGATTATCCGATGTCACAATTGGCTTACAGTCTGACAAATATCCACGGATCTTGTGAATTTTCCCAACGAGGTTTCCATCCTCGTCAAGTTTTGCAACTCTTGTCACCCAGAGGTTTGTCTCCCGTTCTACATAATATTCCTGCCAGAACATATAATATCCATCTTCTACCTTTACTAACTGTGGATTCAAAATAGTAATTCCATCGTCTTTTTTATAATCGGTAATCCACTTTAATTTAGGTGACTCATTAAATTTTTTATTCATGGTAATGACAAAAATGTTTCTGTATGCTTTTTCTATCGGTGCTTTTGTGACAGAAGAATCCTGAACGATAGAAGAGCCGGCAGTAATAAGCCTTTCACCATCGTGCATCAATTCAAAACCTCCCAGTGATACACCGGTTACATTATCACCCTTGCTTCCTATAATGTCTAACAGGGAACGATTCTCTGTCTTCCCATACCATGTGGACCAATCGTCCGGTTCCTGGTAAGCAACCGATTTTGCCAGATTAACCGCACGCGGATTACCATCTCCCAGATCCAAACGATATACATACTCTCCATCCGAAAGAATATACTGGGCAAAAGAGTGGGAAACCCAGTCACCCGGAGCCTCCCGCATGACGCACTCCATGCTGTCCTCATCCACCACATAAGTCAAATTTACCTCATGATGAATCCTTGCCACGTCCTTTTCTGCATCCCAGTAAAGATATCTGGATGTATGAATATAAAGAATCCCATCACTTTCCGCCATATGCAGAGGACCTGCTGCAAAAGGCTCGTACACATTTTCATTTGCTATACTACACTGACCAAGTTTATTCCAGTCATCATCATATTTGACAACCCGAACAACCTCTTTTGTCTTATCCGATCCATGGTTATTCTGCCCAAACACAATATACCGTGCATCTTTTCCTTTAAAGTATCCTCCAAATTTAGGCAGTTCATACTTGATCTTTTTGGTGGAAAGCAACTTATAATCTGCACTATAGGTCTCAATATAAATTTTCCCTTTCAATGCCTCAATACGGCAAAAGCCACCGCCTTCTATTTCTTCCACATAAGAAGAGGTACTTCCTCCATATTTGGGAGCTGTCATACCTAATGCATATCCATTGTTTGAGGCTACTCCTTCCGTAGTTTTTATTCTGTAACTTTTATCTAACGGAAGATTTTGTGTCGTGGTACTTTCCGTACCTTCTGCCTGAGCATAGACACCAATGTTTGGAACGCATGTAATGGTCAATGCAAGTACTAAAAATAAACTTAACAGATGTTTGAATTTTTTCATATACTTCCTCCATTCTTTTTTGATACTGCAGGGTGTTTTAAGCGAACTAATAACTGGTTGACATTACAGATGTTATTATGTTTTTTACAGAATATATTTACTTTATTATAATATTTCACAATGCAGCATATCAAGGAATATTGGGGCACACTCTTTACCTTACTCATGTATCTCTTCATAATTCCGAACTCATCATAACAGTTTACTCAA
>HF998350.1:15025-22457 GCA_000433735.1 Clostridium sp. CAG:167 | reverse complement strand
TAACCTTGGCACTTGACCAATAATTCTCACTATTTTTATCTCTTTTTTATCATTCTCCCACCCTGTTAATTGCTAATCAGCCTATGCTACTTCTGTTTTATGCAATCAATTTTCATATTTTGCATATTTAGCATTGACTTCATCCACTTCCTTGCCGAGTTGCTTACTAAGTTCTAAATAGTCTTCAGTACTATCCTTATAAACACTATATTTCTTATAAATTGCTTTTAACTCTTTTACTTTATTTTCTTCCCACTCCTCACTTGCTTTGTCCAAACTACTCTCTAATATTGTGTAACAATCATATACTGAAAATAGTTTATCATTAAAATATCCTTGATAATCATATGTTCCTGTTTCCACCTCCAATTGAGCCTTTTCTTTCAAATTCTTCTTCAATTCTGTTTCTACTTTACGATATTCTGCATCTGTTTTTGCTTCTTGCAATTTCTTTTCCTGTTCCTTGATTTTGTCTCCATCAACTTCAATTTTTTGCAATTTCTGCTGACGAATACCTTTGTGATTTACCATACTACCCAAGGCAACACTACCTGATAAGATAACCACAACACCTAATACACTAATTAAAATTCCAACTTTCTTTTTCATAATTTTACTCTCCTTTCATTTTGTACTAAATTTATAACAATAAGTTGTTCCACCCAGAGTACTTAAATAATCTGTTAATACACATTTATTAGATGGACTTGAATGCTGTGCCAACCTATATGTATAAGAATCGGTCACTGGATCATAAATCAATCCTACTATAATCTGGGAATGCCTGACATCCGAAGAACTACTTCCATATTGTATAACATCGCCCACTTTTAAATTTCTCATTATGCGTGAACTTATTTTCTTTTTTTCTTGTATCAATGCATCGTGAGAATACTTCGATGCATCTAACTTAACGCTAAAATTAGACTCAGCTCTATCCTTCCAATATTTTCTGAAATATGTGGCATTTTCCCATGTTGCTGAATGTGGTCTCCAATGTTTTTCAGAATAATATTTAGGCAAACTAGAACTTTTTTTCTTACCACCGGCAACCATACACTGCGAAACAAAGTTTGTACAATCCTTTCCCGCTTTATAGTATTGTTTAGTATTATATCCGTTATACCACTTTTCTGCATATTTCATCGCATCATTTCCTGAATATGCCCTTCCTTGATTAGCAGGGTACAACGAAATAGATACGCACGCTAGTAATGCCAAAGTTTTTCCCAATTTTTTGTTAATCATTTGTTATGTCTCCTTTTCTATTCTTATTAACAAATTCTATAAATTGTCCTACTGTTTCAAAAGCCTGCAGGCTTTCTTCTGAATCTTCCGAATCAAACCCAAATCGTGTTTCCGCCTCTACCAGAAGTTCCATACACAAAATAGAATCAAACTCCAACTCATCAAAAAAGCTTGTGTTCTCATCGATTTCCCCCAGTTCCTTCTCGGCGATTTCCCTTATGATCTGGATCACGGATTCCTTTATCTCTCCCATATCTGCTCCTTACCCCCTCCTTTCCATCGGTTTAAAGTAAGACCTTTTTCCCGTAAGATCCGGGAACAACCCTTTGGAAAACACAAATTCATATGAGGCCTTCTTCAACCGTTCATCCCCTATATATTGCACAAATTTCTCGCACAGTTCCGGTATTTTTTCATCTACCACCAGGTGGATCGTAAAACGGTCAAAATCTTCCTGTATGATCTGAAACTGCCAGATACAGTTATCATACTGGACATTCAGACAGTCAATCGCCCTTACAAAAACATAGGGTGTGATACGACTGCCATCTTTCAACTGTACCCAGGTTGCCTTTCTGCCTGATTCCAGATGCAGAATTTTTCCCTTGTGTCCACAATCACATGTATTTTTCTCCAATCTTCCTACATCACCAATTCCATAATGATCAAATGGCATAGCATGGTTATGAAGTGTGGTCACATAAATGTTACCGGTTGTTCCATCCTCGACTACATTCCCTTCATCATCCAGGATTTCAACCTTTACATTATCTTCCATACAGTGTAGATGCCCTTTGGGACATTCATAAGCAATGGAATTTACCTCATTTGCCCCATACTGATTGGCCACTTGACAATGAAATGCATCTCTTAGTCTTTCACGGAGTTTATCTGTCAGTTCCTCCCCTGTCATCTCTATGTATCGCAGAGATGAGATTTCGGGAAGTTCATACTGCGCTTTTACCATACACAGAAGTTCTGCTACCGACGGCTGCAAGATCATCCACACAGGTTCAAATTCCAGCATTTCACAGTATATTTCCACCATTCGCTGCTCCGTCAGATTATTCTTGCTGAATGTCAACGCATTTTCTTCCACACGACTAAGAGGTTCTTTCTCACCGGGCACTGCCATGGTGTAAAACCGGCACCGCTTGTGCCAAGGCTGGATACCATAAAACTTTTTACGGTAAAACCACAGCGAAAACATGGACCGCATGTAATCCTCTTTCTTCCAGTATACTTCCAGACATTTTCCGGTAGATCCCGATGTGTCATTCCGAAGTAATTTTCCTTGGTATAAAAGTGGTACATATTCGGGAGGCACGATTTTCAGTGCGTCTCCCACCAGGTCATTCTTTTCCATAAAGTCTCCTTTTGTTCTACTCATTTTCTTTACTAACATCACGGATGGCTGCCGTCATAGCCAGCACAAGAACCCAAAACCATGCTATTATCACTGGTTCCGCCACGATCCTTAACCACGAATCGAAACAGCTGGCTATGACTATCAATATCCCTTCCACGATCCACACAATCCGGGATGTTTTTCTGTATTTTTTTCTTTCATTGTCTGTCAGTTTTTTCTGCTCGGCCTCAATGGGTGCATGAAAAAAAATCATAATCCCTGACAATAATGCAATACATATAACTGTCTGCATCGAAATCACTATAAATTTCATAGTCAGACAAGCTGCCAAAACAATGGCTCCTGATTGAACTACACAGACACTTTCCCTCTTTGCATGATATCCCCCTGCAAAGGACCTTAGTGCAATAAATGAAATCATGAATACGAAGTACTGCCACCATACTTGCATACATATGGCAACAACCGTATAGACACCCAGCTGGACACCATACAGTATTATGTATCTCCGTACAAACTTCTGCACTTCTTCATCCTTTAAAAGTTCTTTTCCCTTCAATGCCATCCTTCCTTACTACTTTACTTTCTCAACTGGTCAAGCTGCTCTGGTAACTCTGGCTGATGCAACAAGAACACACATGTAGAACCTGTCATACCAGAAATTACAAAAGCTGAGATTCCTGTCATCAATGTTGATGCAACTGCTTTCAAAATCTTCTTCATTTTGTTCCTCCTTTCCAAAAAAAAAGCATGGTACAGCCTTACTATACCATGTTTTTTTCCGAAAATGTTGTTTTTGCATCAGACAACATAAAATTGACATCAGACGACATACCATATTCAATTTTTTCCTCTACTGCACCTGGAACCCTACCAGTACCTGATATATATTTTCCTGTTCATTCACCTCTATGTCTCCCCCTAGTCTGTCCAGAAGCTCCCTTACATTTTTTACTCCATAGCCATGATATTCTTTGTTTTTCTTTGAGGTTCCATGTTCTATCACAGCCGGGATATATGTGTTTTCTATTTTGATGAGCATTCTCGGCATATCATACCGGATAACACATTGAACTTTCTTCTCTTCTGTTTTCTGAGCTGCCTCAATACTATTATCCAATAAATTTGTCAGCATCACATTCATATCATATGTAGAAAGATTTAACTCCTGCGGCACCACACATTCCACCTGTAAATTTACTCCACATAATTGTGCTTTGGACATTTGTGCATTTAAAATGCTGTCCAGCGCATAATTTCCAGTGTCGATATGTTCCTCGCGAATCCGGTCAATATTATCTTGAATCTGCCTGATATACTTTTCTACCTCTTCCGTCTTTCCTTTCTCATTAAAGTAATATATCATGGATATATGTTTTTTAAAGTCATGCCTTTGGCCTCTCATTTGTTCTACCGCCTGTTCCAGCCATTTTGCCTGTTTCTGCTGCATACGGTTCTGGGTCTCCAAAACACTCTTTTCTCTCTCGATGCCCGCATTCTGTATCTGCTTATCAAATAGATACAAAACAGAGATCTGAATAAAAAACAAAATACAGATGCAGATAAGTAGATGAACCGGACTCAATTGATGCTGTTGGTATATTATCGCAAATAATGCAAACGATAAGGCAGGCAGCAACATAGATAAGATCCAATACTGCCTTTGAACCTCTTCATTTCTCCGTATATTTTTAAGGTTCCTTAAAAGCAGAATCAGCAGAAACTGTATAATCGGCATCGCCACGACAGAAAAAGTCGAGTGATAATCATTGGAAGCCCATATGTTGTACCTGAGCGCTCCAATCAGAACTGCCATCACACCTTCTGACACCGCCATGATGAAAACGGTACTGACACACGCAAACATCCTTCTTTTCAGATTACCATAAAAACATAACACGGCATATAAATAGGTACAGAACATAAACACTACTATATTGGCAATGGGGATATTTATATACAAATTCACTGCTGTCGTAAGTACCATAAACTGTAAATATCCGACTATTACCCGGACGCCCCCCGGTTTCTTTTGATCAAAAAACAGTGTCAATGCCAAATACACCAAATAGCTCTGAAATAAACTGGCTATGATCGTTATTGCATAAAACATCATAATGATTCCATCCCCCGAAAATTCCATTTTTTCCTTAATTCTTTTACATATTCCCGGCCGATTGACAAATCCTGTCCATCAATCTGCACCTGGTTACCTCTTATACTGGTTACCGCATCTATATTGATTACATAGGAACGATGTATCCGCACCATGCCCTGCTGTGAATATTCTTCGGCAAAATTCTGTATCGAACGCCGCCTTAGTTCAATGTATTCACCATTTGTTGTGTATATTTTCACTCCACCCCGGAACGCTTCCACATATTTTATATCCTGAATATACACACAAGAAGTACATCCATCTTTTTTATACCAAAACCGGCATCTGCCTTTTTCTTCCTCTTTTTCTTTTATCAAATGATAATCTTTTATAACCTTTTCCCGATTCAACGGTTTTTGATAAAAGTTAAATGGTCGAAGGTCAAACATATCCTTGCAGTAAGTATCCTTTCCTGACACAAATATAATATTTCCCGGTATTTCCATATCTTTCAGGCGTGCACCTACTTCTACTCCATTAATATCTGGTAATTCTACATCTAAGTATAACAGATCATAGACAGCTCCATTCTGAATCGATGTCAGCAGTTTTTCTGCCTCTTGAAATACTTCTATCATTTGTTTCCGAGAATCATTGTCTGCCTTTCGCAACCACTTACTTAATTCTTCACATATACCGTAATCGTCGTCACAAATTGCTATTTTCATACTCTGTCCTCCTTCTTTCTATTATACCAAGGTTTCCCACAAATTTCTACCGCCACATGGCAGATCTCTTCCTCTCTATTCGTGAACTACTATAAGTCACTTTTGCCTGTCGTGACTAACTACTATAGGTCACTTTTGCACCGTCATGAACCACTATAAGTCACTTTCGCCGCCGTCGCGAACTACTATAGGTCATTTTCACCGCCATCACGAACCACTATAGGTCACTTTCGCCTCCGTCACGAACTACTATAGGTCACTTTTTTGCATAAAAAAAGATCCACAACCTCTCGGCTGTGAACCTCTCACTTGTCATGCGGAGTATGGGACTTGAACCCACACGCCCTACGAGCACATGATCCTTAGTCATGCCTGTCTGCCAATTCCAGCAACTCCGCATATATGATGCCAACCTTATGTCAGTCAGCAACATATATAATATCAGATTGATACCCTTTTGTCAACACTTATTTAACAATATTTCTCTTATGATTCTGTGATAAACCAGCGGAACATTTTGTTATTCTTTTTCCATATCTTCTTAAACTCGCTATGCCCCAGCGGACATACACCGGTTCCGGTCTCTATGGTGACACTGGTCCTTTCCTTGGCATACACGATCCAGTCTGCAAAACCTCCTGCCGCCGTCGTACTGCCAGACTTAGGCATCAACATATATTTGTTGTAAGAATGGATCTTTTCTGCCAGTTCCTGTAGCTTCTCATGCCGTTCTCCGGTCACATCGAAATCCCAGTAGATCACACTTCCGGTAGAATGTACATTGAGCACCGTTGTCGGCCCTACATTATTGATGAAGTTCATCAATATTTTTGCCTCTTTTTCACTGGCCGCCTTTTTGCCGGGATATCCCATGTAGGCCGGCTTTTTCACCTTCTTGCTCTTTTTCCAGCCGGACGGGAAGTTGTCATTGAGATCTACCCCTCTCGCATTGGCCTTCCACTCTTCATTGTGTCCCAGTTTCTTGATTTTTTTCTGAAGTTTCCTGTTACGGATCTTCTTGTATCCGTATTGGGAAATGGTAGCTCCATCTGGATTTACCATAGGAAGGATGTAGACGCAGGTATTGGTAAAACGCTTCTTGAAATCCGGGTAATCTCTCAATATATCCTCTGCCTGTTTGGTAAGGATCTGTGCATTTTTCCACTCTCTGGCGTGGATACATCCATCCAGCACAAGACGCTTGGAAGAACTGCTCCTGCCAATCTTCAGGCACCAGATGGTCCTGCCATCATAACTTTCGCCCAGTGACATCAGCCGGCAGCGTCCCGGATACTTTCTCTGAAGTTTGTGGAGATCTCTGGTCATATCCTCATAATCATACAGTTTATCTTTACTGCTGACGATCCACGGCTCTTTTGTGACTTTTATCTTGACGCGTATCTGGTTTTTCTCTGAGTCCTTTACCTTTATCGTTATATAGGTAGTTCCTTTTTTGACTGCGGTAACCACACCTTTTTTATTGACTGTGGCTATTTTCTCGTCTTCTGTATGGAACTTTACACGGCTTTTGCCATAATTGATCTTCAGCGTCTCTTTGTAACGCTCATACAGTTTGATCTTCTTTGCCGATGAACGCACCTTTTTCTTGTAGTGGATATAGATATATTTGTCTTCTCCGGTTTTGCGGGAGTGAGCCTGGATGATAGCATAGTAATCGGTATCCTCTTTGAGGGGATGACACTTGACGACTCCCTTTTTATTTACCGTGATCACTTTCTTTTTCCAAAGACTTTTACTGCCGGCTCCGTATACAGAATACACCGTCTGCTGAGACATGGTCAGGGTCAGCGGATCGGTCACATAGGCAGTGATCTTATATACCTTTTTCCCTTTTACTCTTTTGTAATGAATCCCTTTCTGGCTGCTCTTGCCGTACTTGGCTTTCGGTGAGACCAGCACATAGTTCCTGGGTGTCTCGGTTGGTGCTGCCGTGGCCGCAGGGGTGCGGACCGGCTGGGTCGGTGTCAC
>HF998350.1:1703-14996 GCA_000433735.1 Clostridium sp. CAG:167 | reverse complement strand
GGGGGGGTCGCGGCGGCCGCTCGTCGTGCCTCCCCCCCCAGCCGGTCCTGTTGCCTGCGATCCTCCTGCGCCTGTCTCTGCCGCCCTGACAGAACTTCCCGGTACCATACCCGCCGGCATCAGAAGTGCTCCTGCCAGTACATACGCCAACAGAGTTTTCAAACGACATTGTTTCATGTGTTTTTACCTCGCAAGTCAATAAAGGAGCACCTCTCTCGAGATACTCCTTGTATTTTTTATTTGTATTTGATTAAGCAAGTTTGCTCTTAGCAACTTCAACCAATGCAGCGAATCCTTCCGGATCACTGATAGCCATCTCAGACAGCATCTTACGGTTTACATTTACTTCAGCAAGTTTCAAACCATACATGAATTTGCTGTAGGAAAGTCCATTGATACGAGCAGCAGCGTTGATACGGGCAATCCACAACTGTCTGAACTGTCTCTTCTTCTGCTTTCTACCTGTATAGGACTCTTCCAAAGCACGCATAACAGACTGTTTTGCAACACGATACTGTTTGCTTCTAGCGCCTCTGTAACCCTTTGCTAACTTCAATACTCTTTTATGTTTTTTCTTTGCGTTCATTCCGCCTTTAATTCTAGCCATTCGAAATTTACCTCCTTAGCGCCAATTACTTGTATGGCATGATTTTCTTCATTGTCTTTACATTCGTCTCATCTACCAAAGCAGATTTTCTAAGATTTCTTTTTCTCTTAGTAGTCTTCTTTGTAAGGATGTGGCTGTGGTTTGCCTTATTTCTCTTTAATTTACCTGTTCCGGTAACTTTGAAGCGCTTTGCAGCAGCTCTTTTTGTTTTCATTTTCTGATTTGCCATGATTCATTCCTCCGTTATTATTTTGTGGCTGATAAAAACATTACCATACTTCTTCCTTCCATCTTAGCAGGCTTATCAACTGTCGAAACATCTTCCAGTTCTTTGTAGAAGGAATCCAGAATCTCTCTTCCTACATCCCGGTGCGCCATCTCACGGCCACGGAACCGCAGAGAAACTTTAACCTTGGCTCCCTTGGACAAAAACTTCCGTGCCTGATTTACTTTTGTATTCAGGTCGTTGGTGTCGATGTTCGGTGAAAGGCGAATCTCCTTCGTCTCAACTGTTTTCTGTTTTTTCTTTGCTTCTTTTGCTTTGCGAGCCAACTCGTAGCGGTATTTACCATAGTCGATGATCTTGCACACTGGTGGTTTCGCTGTCGGAGCGATCTTTACCAGATCCAGATTGGCGTCTTTGGCCTTGAAATACGCTTCTTTCGCAGACATGATGCCTAACTGCTCTCCGTCTGGTCCGATGAGACGGACTTCTTTGTCACGAATCTGCTCGTTAATCATTAATTCGCTGATTGTTCTTACCTCCTAATATAACACTGTGCCAAAAAAGCACAAAAAAATATGGATCCTGTTTCTAAAAACCAGCTATCCACATAAAAATTAACCATTATTTTAATGAATAAAAATGTTGTACCATAACGCGCTATGTCTCGCATGCGGTCAGGTGAGAGTGGATAACTCTGCTTTTATAACACCTTGAATAGATTACCATAGTTCCCCACAATTTGTCAAGTATATCATTGACATTTTCTTGTTTTCTGTTCTATGATAGAAACTGTGTTATATTTACTTTTACTATCAGGAGGAAATCATGAATTCAACCGATCGAATTTTCTATATAATGGGCCTTGTACTCTTAGGCGGCCTGGTCATGGTGGAGATCTTAGCCGCTGCCGGTGTGCTGACACTGACAGATCTGGGATTTTCCTGTTCTTTTTTGTCTGTCACCGGTCTGTACTGCCCCGGCTGTGGCGGCACCCACGCTGTCTGTGCTCTGGCAGGCGGACACCTGTGGGAGAGTTTCCGCTATCATCCTTTTGTTCCCTACACCGGTCTTTTATTTCTTGTTTTTGTTGTCTGGAACAGTCTGTGTACGGTAGTCAACAAAAAAACAGGCGGCAGGAAGCTTCCTTTTTTTCACTTCCATACCGCCTGGGTTTATATCGGTCTGGCCATTCTTCTGATCCAGTGGATCGTAAAAAATGTCCTTCTCTTTGTCTAGTTTATATAAGATGAGATATCCATCTTGAAAAACTGCTGTACCCACTCCGTTACCTGGGTCTTATCAGTCTGATCAATGTTTTGCAGACTCTGAAAAGCGTCCATGTTCACATTCTGCCAGTTGATCATGCTGGCATACAGATACACCATAGCCACAGCGGCAATGATGCCAAGGATACACACTGCCATGCCGATCCCGCCCATGACCCGCACATGTTTCTGGCCTTTGATGAGGCAGATCAGACCAAAGATGGCTCCGATCAATGCCGGGATCGCGGAGAGTCCATACAGCATAAAACTAAGCAGCGACACACCGCCTAAAATCAGGGAAGTCAATGCCAGTCCAAAATGCTTGTTTGTTTCTTCTACCATTTTCCTTCCTCCTTATCCCAGTCTGCTGATGGCGTTCCATGCACCGGTCACTCCGTCCGATGCCGCACTTCCATGCATCACGATGTAGATGACCACAATGGACACGGCCAGTGCTACGCCTACGGATCCTACTACAATTCCGGCAATTCCCAGGTCTTTCTGTCCCGGGTTTTCGCCCCGGACGGTAAGGATTCCCAGCACAATGGCTGCAATGCCCAGTAACAGGGACACATACCAGATACAGCAGCAAACCACGGACAGGATGGAAAAGATCAGTGCTAAGATTGCCTTTACATTGGCACCATATTTTTGTTCCATCATCAATCCTCCACTTCTACTTTCCGGATCTCCTTGGTTCGGATTTCCTTACAGATATCATCAATAAACGCTTCCAGAGAACGCTGTCCTTCATCTCCTTTGAAACGGCTGCGGACAGATACAACGCCCTCTTCTTCTTCCTTCTGTCCCACTACCAGCATGTATGGGATCTTTTTCAGCCTTGCTTCACGGATCTTGTAGCCGATTTTCTCAGAACGGTTATCCAGACTGCAGTCAATGTCGTTGGCCTTCAACTGTTCTTCTACTTTCTTTGCATAATCAATGTATTTCTCTGAGATTGGAAGTACACGAACCTGCTCCGGTGCCAGCCAGGTTGGGAAGGCTCCGGCATATTTTTCGATAAGCCATGCCAGTGTTCTCTCGTAGCATCCTACGGATGTTCTGTGGATGATATATGGGCGTTTCTTCTCGCCTTTTTCGTCGATATAATACATATCAAACTGCTCTGCCAGAAGGGCATCCCACTGGATCGTGATCATAGTGTCTTCTTTGCCGTATACATTTTTGGCATTGATGTCTACTTTTGGTCCGTAGAAAGCGGCTTCTCCTACATCTTCGCTGAACTCTATGTTCAGTTCCTGCAGCATCTGACGGATATGTCCTTCTGTCTCTTCCCAGACTTCTGCATCTCCAATGTATTTTTCTTTATTTTCCGGATCCCATTTGGACAGATGATAGGTTACATCTTCTTCCAGTCCCAATACCTGGAGACAATACTGTGCCAGTGCGATACAGTCTTTAAATTCTTTGACCATCTGGTCCGGACGGACGATCAGGTGTCCCTCGGAAATCGTAAACTGGCGCACACGGGTCAATCCGTGCATCTCGCCGGAATCTTCGTTACGGAACAGAGTAGATGTCTCACCATAGCGGCATGGCAGATCACGGTAGGATTTCTGACTTGCCTTGTATACATAGTACTGGAATGGACAGGTCATTGGACGCAGGGCAAATACTTCTTTGTCTTTTTCCTCGTCTCCCAGTACGAACATACCTTCTTTGTAATGATCCCAGTGGCCGGAGATCTTGTACAGATCGGATTTGGCCATCAGCGGTGTCTTGGTTCTCATATAACCGCGGCGTGTTTCCTCGTCTTCGATCCATCTCTGCATCTTCTGAATCACTTTTACACCGTTTGGCATGATCAGTGGAAGTCCCTGGCCGATCACATCTACCGTTGTGAACAGTTCCAGTTCGCGGCCCAGTTTGTTATGGTCTCTCTTCTTGATCTCTTCCAGGTGCTCCAGATGTGCGTCCAGGTCTGCTTTCTTTGTGTAAGCAGTTCCGTAGATTCTGGTAAGCATCTTATTTTTCTCACTGCCTCTCCAGTACGCTCCGGAGGATGAGGTCAATTTCATAGCTTTCAGCGGTTTGGTTGTCATCAGGTGTGGGCCGGCACACAGGTCTACGAACTCGCCCATCTGATAGAAGGAAATTTCCTCTCCTTCTGGCAGATCTTCGATCAGTTCTACTTTGTACGGTTCGTCTTTTTCCTGCATCAGTTTGATCGCCTCTTCTCTTGGCAGAGTAAAACGCTCAATGGATGCTCCTTCTTTGACGATCTTTTTCATCTCTTTTTCCAATGCGTCCAGTGCGGCACGGTCCAGGGATTCCATATCAAAATCATAGTAAAATCCATCTTCAATGGATGGGCCGATGGTGCATTTTGCCTGAGGGTACAGTCTCTTGACTGCCTGAGCCAGTACATGGGATGCTGTGTGGCGGAAGGCTCTCTTTCCTTCTTCGCTGTCAAATGTCAGGATGTTCAGTTCATGTTCTCCGTCTACCACGGTTCTCAGATCCACTACTTTGCCATCCAGTTCTGCTGCACAGGCCACTCTTGCCAGACCTTCGCTGATATCTCTGGCAATGTCGATAACTGCCATGCTGTTTTCATACTCTTTGCTTGATCCATCTTTTAAAATTACTTTCATTACTGATTCCTCCTTGTCTTTTTCTTTTTTCACAATATAGAAAGAGCCCCGCCCCTTCTATCGTAACTATCTTTTGAAGGGACGAGACTCGTAAATTCAATCTCGCGGTTCCACCCTTTTTGGCACTTCTACTGCAAGTACCCGGCTTCATTGAGACGATAACGGTGTCGGCCGGATCGGATTGGGATCACTCGGAGCTGGTGTTGGGATGAAAGCTGTGAAAGCACTCTCAGCCTCTGTGCTTCTCTCTGGCGCATACTGTTCATCTTACTGTTCTCTTCGCTGTGTTGGGATTATATAATTGTAAATGCTGGTAACCGGAATCGAACCGGTACGGGTGTCACCACCCACAGGATTTTAAGTCCTGGGCGTCTGCCAGTTCCGCCACACCAGCATAGGTTTTTCAACCACTGAACATTATTATAGCAAAAGAATCTGAAAATTCAAGTTCTTTTATCAACAATTTTCTATATCGCTCCGAATGGCCTGCATTCTCAGATCCAGCTGGGCACTGATATCGGCACAATCCTTCAGTTCCTGACGCAGTGCCTGGTTGTCTTTCCCTTTTTTATAATAAATGCGGTGCTCCAGGCTGGCCCAGAAGTCCATAGCGATAGTACGAAACTGCACTTCTACTTTCATCAGTTTCTTCTGGTCATGAAGAAAGATCGGGGTCTCTACGATCAGGTGGAGGCTACGGTATCCATTTGGCTTTGGATTGGCGATGTAGTCTTTTTCCACCAAAAGCTCAATGTCATCCTGCTTCAACAGGCAGTCCCGCAGCAGATAGATGTCTTCCGGGAATGCACAGATTACCCGGACACCGGCAATGTCCATCAGCTTGTCCTCGATTTCTTCTGCCGAAAAAGGGATCTTCTTGCGCTGCAGTTTTCCCATGATACTCTCCGGCGACTTCAGTCTGGATTTAATGGTCTCAATGGGGTTGCGGTCATACCGCAGAGAAAATTCTTTGTTCAGCACATTGAATTTTGTCTCTACTTCCATGATCGCACACTCATAATAGGCCATCAGTTCCCGGAAGGCCTCTCCTTCTTCCAGAATCAGCCCCATGGTCTCATTCTGAAAAATGCTCTCCACAAAGGACTCATCCAACATAACGCCTTTTTTATCCTTGGTTTCTTCCAACTTTGTGCCCTCCTTGCTTTACAATGCCAAAATATACATATAATACAGTTTGGTTATGAACTTGCTGTCACGAAATGCCTTGTCACGGATGGCAAGGAACTCTTTCATAAACTGTTCCATCTCTTCTTTGCCGATATCATCCGGGCCAAATCTGGCATGGAATACCATCTCTACAAACAGCCGGATTTCTTCTGGCTCCATCGCCATGGCTTCTGCAATCTGCCGGGTATATTCTTCTACACTCTGACGACGGTAAATAACTTTACGGGCCAGTAAAAGCGGCACGATGTGATGGTACATCATGCGGATGCGCCTTCGTCCTTTCAAATCCCGCTCCCGCTTCTTGAACAGATACAAACGGATCCGTCGCTGTGCTTCCATGGCGGCTGCCACTAATACCAGAACCAATACCACCTGGAAGATAATAAACAACACGGTACTTCGTCTGGATGTATTACCAAGACCGCCTTCTTTGGATGTATCTTTTTGATCAATATCCTCAAAGATCATATCTTCTTCCGGCACTTCTGTAACAGCCGGTGTCGGTGTTGCTTCTTCTGGTTTTTGATCGTTTTTATTACTGTTGTCTGTCTTAACATCATCACTTTGGTTATCCTGGTTGTCAGTATTATCTGCATCGTCCTTTGACACATAGTCGTTTCCGTCTGTATCCAGGGAATCACCGTAA
This sequence comes from Clostridium sp. CAG:167, assembly GCA_000433735.1. GTDB lineage: Bacteria > Bacillota > Clostridia > Lachnospirales > Lachnospiraceae > Eubacterium_F. The sequence continues at coordinate 8,449 of HF998350.1, read as the reverse complement.
CCAGGCGTCACCTCTACCGGGAGAAATCCATACTTGTCATCGTAAACTTCGACCCAGGCATGAGCATCACTATCCAGAACATTCAGACTGCCGTCCGCCGTAATACGGTCCCGGTTTACCAGATCATCCTGCTTGATACATACACCTTCCACATATCTGGCAGGGACACCCAGGCTTCGAAGAAGCAGGGTCGCTGTCGTAGCATAGTAGGTACAGTAACCTTTCTTACTCTGGTTCATGAAATACTCTACTGTATCCATATCCGACGGTGTTTTGCCCGGATTCAGTGTATAGGAAGTCTGAGTCTGAAGATAATTACGGACCCATTCTACTTTATCACGATCCGATGTTTCCCCGGAAGTCAGGAATTTATATCCCTTTTCCTTCTTTGTTTCTTTTTTGAATTTATTGATCACCTCGGAGAGATTATCCGGCATCTGAAGGTAATACTTCTTGGTAAACTCGGTCATCTTATTGCGTTTGGCCTGAGTGTTGTACCAGAACTGGTTGGTAGCAAAGTTGTGGGATCCTGACCAGTAATCCGATCTCAGATAAGTCAGATAGTACATATAATAATCTACTGTATACTCAATTCCCTTATCTTCTGCTGTCTGCCGGCCATTGGTCTCTGTCTTCAGTCCGTTTACCGGGATATAAGGAACAAGATAGTTGCCATAACCGGCCCCCAGATTGCTGATGGTCAGCTTGTCATGATTAAAAATGGAGGTTTCTCCACTGGTCTCACTGGTTCCTACTTCATTACGCATCTGTATCTGCCATTTATCCGGCGAAATTCCTTCCTGATCCATGGTCTCCAGTTCCTGGGAATATTCGCTGTCCTTGTTCAGAGAAGACCATTTGTTGTTCTGGTAAACATCTCCTACATATCCTTTAAAATACAGGTTGCTTTCTTTATTCATGGCACCTTTGAGCCGCAGGATCGTACTGCCGCTGTAAGTGATAGATCCTTTGTCTCCCAGTTTTCCGTAAGAAAGTGCATCTTCATTAAAATTCGCCTTGAACCAGGTCATCACATCCTCGTTGCTCCATCTGGTCAGGGCAAGAGCCGAGTTTTTCACCTGAAGGATCCGGTCTTTGCCTCTCTCATACCGCTCCGGCGGCATATAAGCGTAGGCAATCAGTCCTTCTACCAGACACACTACCATAAGGACCAGTGACAGTTTCTGTCTCATCCGGCGGTCGGTTGCATCGGTCCGCAGATGTCTGGTGCCCACGATCGACACAGACACCACCAAATAGGTAAATACATTGGAAAAATATCCCATTTTCCCGATCAGTAACGGCATCAGCATAAAAGGAACGGTTACAATGATAAACACGACAGACCGGCGTTTGCGGTAAAAGAACGCACTTACCAGTGCCACCTGCAGCACTCCGACCAGGATCAGAACAAAGGTGGTACAAAACAAAACGCTTCCTGTCTCTTCCAGAGACGCATTGTAGTTCCAGAGCGTCAGCGTGGTTCCACTGTAGTTCATAAACTGCTTCAGGAAGCTGTTTACCATCGTCACCATTCCCTGCTGCAGGGCACTGCGAAACCGCAGCCAAAGTGCTATGTAGAACAATAGAATACCCAAAAGGCCATATAATTTTCCATTGCGAAATGTCTCAAGCACTGTGAACAGGCCATAAAACAATACGGCAGCGATCAACATGATCAAAAAGAAAATTCCTCTGTTAAAGGTCAGTTCCAGGCTGGTCGCCATACACATCAGGGCTGAATACACACCAAGAAAAACCAGCATAACCTGGCTGATCTCCAATATGAAATTGATGAGTTTATTATTCCTGATCTTCAAATTCATCACCTCGTACCCGCAAATCCATTACTTCCAGGCGTTCCCGCACCAGTCCGGTATTTTCCAGATCTCCATGGTCGCATACTGTCAGATACATGGCATTCTCCAGCTGGGTTCCCTTCTCCCATGCCAGATAGCGGTCTATCAGTTCACTTTCATTGTGGGTCTTTTTGCATCGGAACAGTTCCTGGAACATCCAAAGCAGTTCCTCTTCCCGTTCCACTACTTCTTCATGGATCACATCCCTCTCTCTGTCATACCAGATAAATCCCATGGGAATGTGGTGTTCGATCATAAACATGGCAATGGAATAAATCCCCTGTACCAACAGGTTGGACCGGTCATGGGCCTCCTGCTTTTCTCCCTGTATACACAGGTCAATAAAGGCATACACGACTCTCGCCAGTGGCAGGCTTCCTTCTTTTACCATAAGGCTTCCTGTCTTGCCGCTGAGTTTCCAGTGGATCCGCTGGATCTTGTCTCCATCCACAAAATCTCTTACATCAAAAATTTCCGATGGATCGTCTCCTTTTTTGTACAGGGAAAAACGGTCACTGTCTTCCATGGTCCGGTTGTACCAGCGGTCCTGACTCAGATACATCTCCCGCATAGGCGGCAGGATCAGCACATCCTGTGTTTCATAATCTTTGCCTACGGTCCAGGCAAAAATGCTCAGATAATCGTATAATCTTACTTTCTTTACTTTCACTGCCAGATTGCCGCAGTTCATCGTAGGGATCGGAATTCTTCGGTCCCTCTTTTTTCCTGCGTCTACAGAAAAACGCACTTTCATCTTTCCTTTTTCCCCGGTAAAACGGTTTTCGTATACTACTTTGGCGATTCCTTTTGTAACTGGCAGAAAGGAGTTTTTATTTTCTACCGACATGGTAATGGCCGGTCTGGCCGGCTTGTCCATATCATCTTTTTCTGCCACCGGGTTTTTGGAGTCCACCTGCACTTTTACTCTGGTTCTCATAAAGATCAGAAAGATCAACATACTAATCGGGATCAGGATCAACAATCCCATTATGGCTACGGTTCCATATTCCAGATAGAACACAGAGATAAACAGTCCTATCAGAAACAGGAACACATACGCAAGTGTTCCTATGGTCATGGCGGTTCTCCTTTACAGTTTTGGTGTCGGTATCCGTTTTACGATTTCCTCTATTACATCCGCTTCTGTAACATGGCTCATTCTCGCTTTTCCATTTAACAAAAGACGGTGAGCAAGAACCGGCACCGATACCGCCTGCACATCTTCCGGCAATACATAATTTCTTCCCTGTACAAACGCTCTGGCACGGGACATATCCATATATGCCAGAGTTCCACGAGGGCTGACTCCCAGTGTGATCATAGAGTGGTTTCTGGTTCCATCTACGATCTGGGACAGATATTTAAGCACTTTATCATCTACATGGATCTGTTTTACTTCATCCTGCATTTTCAAAAGTTCCTGTTTGGTAATGATTTCTTCAATGAAATCCAGTGGGTTGATGTCCTGACGCTCTTTGATCAGGCGCATCTCTTCTTCCATGCTTGGGTAACCCATGGACAATTTTACCATGAAACGGTCCAGCTGGGATTCCGGCAGCATCTGGGTTCCGGCAGATCCTACCGGGTTCTGGGTTGCCACTACGATAAATGGGTTTGGCAGCTGTCTTGTGACACCGTCTACCGTTACCTGTCCCTCTTCCATTACCTCCAGAAGAGCAGACTGTGTCTTGGTAGATGTACGGTTGATCTCGTCTGCCAGCAGCAGGTTGCAAAGGATAGCCCCCGGTTTGTACTGGAATTCACCGTCGGCACCGATCATATTAAATCCTACTACATCACTTGGCAGTACATCCGGTGTAAACTGCAGTCGTCTCTCTGTCAGTTCCATGGCACGGGAAAAAGCAACCGCCAGTGTTGTCTTTCCTACACCCGGTACATCTTCGATCAGAATATGTCCTTTGGCCAGAATGGCTGTCATAGCCATCTCGATGGTCTTGTCCTTTCCGCGGATTACCTTTCCTACTTCATCCAATATGATCCTTACTTTATCGTTCATTCTGAATATCCTCCTTAATTACAACGAAAACGCCTCGTTTCCGCGGCGTTTTCTATCTATCTCATCCGCAAATCCTATGATACTTTCATTTTAAATTTGCGAATCGCTCTCTCGTCCTCAGCATCAATTTTCTCCATGTGACCGCCCATGCCGCAGATCTTTTCTGCAAAATTCTCATATCCGCGTTCAATGTACTGGATCTGGTCTACATAGGTGTATCCCTCTGCTGCCAGACCGGCCATCACAAGTGCCGCTCCTGCACGCAGATCCGGCGCACTGACCGTAGCACCGGTAAAACCTTCCACGCCGGTAATAAATGCCGCATTGCCTTCTACAGCAATATTGGCTCCCATGCGTCGAAGTTCGCTGACATACTTAAGTCTTGTTTCAAAAATAGTCTCTGTTACGATACTGGTTCCCTCTGACAGTGCCAGCAGTGTAGTCATCTGCGGCTGCATATCGGTAGGAAATCCAGGATATGGCATTGTCTTTACATTGGCATATGACAGGCGTTTGTCCGCCTTGACACGAACGCAGTCGTCAAACTCTTCCACTTCTGCGCCAATCTCTGTGAGTTTGGCTGTAATGGCTTCCAGATGCTTCGGAATCACATTCTTGATATATACATCTCCACGGGTTGCCGCTACCGCCAGCATATAAGTGCCTGCCTCAATCTGGTCCGGAATGATGGAATACTCACTTCCGTGAAGTTTCTCCACGCCACGGATACGGATAGCGTCTGTACCGGCACCCTTGATATTGGCTCCCATACTATTGAGGAAACTGGCAACATCTACAATATGCGGCTCCTTGGCCGGATTTTCGATGATCGTTTTGCCCGGTGCCATGCAGGCAGCCATCATGATGTTGATGGTAGCTCCTACACTAGGGCAATCCAGATAAATATGGTTTCCTGTCAATTCTTCTGCTCTGGCGTCGATCTTGCCGTGATGGATCGTCACCTTGGCTCCCAGCTGCTCAAATCCCTTGATATGCTGGTCGATGGGACGACTTCCGATCTGGCATCCTCCCGGCAGTGCCACCATCGCCTTTTTATATTTCCCAAGAAGTGCCCCTACCAGATAGTAGGATCCACGGATCTTGCGGATCGCATCTTCTTCTACATTGACATCATTAATAAGCGCGCCATTGATACGGACCGTATGTGAATCCAGTCTCTCTACAATAGCCCCTATACTTTCGATTGCATCTAATAAAACCCGGACATCATCTACATCCGGCAGATTTTCAATTTTTACTGGCTCGTCAGCCATGATTGCCGCTACGATTATCCCCAGCGCAGCGTTCTTAGCACCACCGATGGTTACTTCCCCACGCAACGGTGTACCACCTTTAATAATATACTGTTTCATCTTGACCTCCAGTTGATAGAAACATATCTGATATACCACTCAAGTATAACACATTTTTATTGTTTGTAAAACGACATTTTCAATACTTTTACTAAAAAATCACTTGGTTTTTTTAACAGAATAACCAAATTTGCCGAGTTTTTCTCCCAGCACAAAGTATTCGCCGTGAGAATAGGCTACAAGGTCTGTCTCGTTTAGTTCAAATTTGCCTGTCTCGTTCATGTATTTTTCGCTTACCTGCACCGCCACAACCTCTGCTACAAACATGTGGTGGCTGCCCAGTTCCAGCACCTGTCTGACTTTACAGGCAATGTTTACCGGGCTTTCCTCGATCAACGGTGCATACTGCATCTTCTCCGCCGGTGCCGGTGTCAGATTCATTTCTTTGAATTTATCTACTTTTGCTCCGGTCTTAACTCCGCACCAGTCCGTTGCATACGCAAGGTCTTTGGTAGTAAGGTTGATGACAAATTCACCACTTTCCCGGATCATCTTGTAAGAATGACGCTCCGGCCGCACGGAAATAGACACCATGGCCGGGTCGGAGCAGATGGTTCCTGCCCAGGCGATAGTAATAATATTTTTGTTTCCTTCTTTATCCCCGCAGCTTACCATAACTGCCGGTACCGGGTACAGCATATTGCCCGGTTTCCAACTCTGTTTCTTCTCCATTTTATATCCTCACATCTACATTCTTACTTTGTAGTCGATCAACTCAGCCAGTTCCGGATAAATGGACAAAAAGCAATCCATCTCATCAAACGGTCCCGTAAGCATAATGACAATCTTTTCCTTATACTGCTTCATGCAGTGGATCAGATCGTATACCGATTTTTTGCTTAATTCTGGTGCATTGGTGATCAATGTACAGCATCCCACCAGTTTGTCTGTCTGGTCTGTAATCTCTAATGCATTGAGTTTGGATGCCGCTATGCGGTTAATACTGCCCGCTGAAAAATAACCTATTTTGTTCAGTTCTTTGGTAACACGCTTGGCTACTGCCAGTGTGATCCGGTCCTCGCCGCCGGCAAACACAAAATGCGCTCTATCCTGACAGCGTCCCAGACGCAGCATAGTTCCTTTCAAAGTACGGTATGAAATGCCGTGTTCTGATATATCTTCCAATTCTTCCGGCAGATCTTCTGCGATCGGTGCCGGCACCGGTTCCACGATGGTCTCTACCGACGCAGCCTTTTTCTCTTCCTGGACTTCTAACTGTACCGGCTGGCTGACAGCCTCTACTTCCAGCTGTTCCTGGCGTTCCTCTTTTACCTCCAGCTGGGCCACAGGTTTCAGCTTCTCCTCCTGCTGAGGTTTTTCTGCCGTTTCAGGCTCTTCCTGCTGCTTATCCGCCTGCTCATCCGCCTGCTCTTCTTCTCTTTCGGCCTCTTCTTCCTCTTCTTCAAAGAATTCCGGATCCAGTTCCAGACTCATATGAAAGAAGTTACGGATCCGGCTGAGGGCACCCGGTTTTTTGTCCTTATGCGGCTTTTCCTC
>HF998350.1:0-1689 GCA_000433735.1 Clostridium sp. CAG:167 | reverse complement strand
TCTCCTCCGCCTCTTCCGGTACCGTTTCTTCCGGCCCCGGTTCTACGATCAACTCTCGGGCAGGCTCCGGTTCTTTACCGAATTTCTCTGTTTTTTCTATGATGCCTTCTTCTATATCTTCTAAATGATCTGCAGGCTCCGGAATCTCCGAAACTTCTGCATTATGGATATCCTCTGCACTTTCAGCAGGCTCCCTTTTGGCGTCCTCCGTATTATCCGGTGCTTCTGGTTCTTCTTCCCCGTCTTCGAGTTCCTCGAATTCTTCTTCCTCGTCTATGTCCTCTTCTTCGTCCTCTTCTTCGTCCTCATCCCAGTCCACTTCCCGGACACGGACAGGCTCGGATGCATAAGGAATCATATCTACCTTCTCCGGCTCTTCCGGTTCCGGTATCTCTTCATCTTTTGGCGGCTGCCAGTCTGGCTGCAGGCAACGGTTCAGAAGTTCTCTGGCCTTGTCTACAATCCTTCCCTCTCCAAACCAGAGGATCAGATCCTGGCACTCGGCAATACACTCCTGCTGTCTGCCTTCCTGCTCATACAATCTGGCAAGCTGATAACCCCATTCTTCTGTATATTCTTCCTTTTTCAGTTCCTGCAGGATATCGATCAGTACCTTGCGGGACGCACCTTCTGCCTTGGCAAGCATGTACCTCAGTTCGTAGGTATCCAGTGTCACATCCCCTGCCATTTCATAGGTCAGGAAAAGTTCTCTGGCCTCTTCCATATCTCCCATGCGCAGAACCAGACGCAGAAGCCGGTTCAGAACATAGCGGGAATGATTTCTTTTATATAAAATATAATATATGTCTTTTTTCTTATCTATACGCTCTGCTTTTTCATACAGATCTGCAAACAAATTCAGATCAGCCGTGGACTCCACCGCCTCCAGATCCATCTCATCCAGAATCTGTAAGGCTTCTATATACTGATTGTCATCAATCAAGTCTCTTACCAAAGCACCTTTTCGTGCCATTTCCTGCCGCTTGCCCATGTACATCGACCCCTTGTAAATAAAAACAGTATCGTTTGTTTCCTCTTAATCAAAAAAAATCCCCTGCACCCATATGTCAGGAGACCAGGTAAATCCTGCTTATATATAAATCCGTACGCCCTATGTCGAATGATGGTCTAAAGCCGTTACCGAAGCAGTTGACTCCGTTCAGGCTTCCTCGCGTCACACAGAAAGTTTTGCTTAGTGCTGCTTCATTCCTGACCTGACACGGTTCGCAAGTTTCTGTTGCACAAGACCCAAACTTCAACGCCACTTACTCCGGGCAGCGCTTTGTTCCAAAACCCTCGATAGGGCAACACTCCTGCTATAGCGGATTGCAGGTACAGGGCACCGCTAACTCCCCAGCTGTACGGAAATTTGACATTATCTATTAGAGTATACCTATTTTGCGTGGAATTGTCAACCTCTGGTTTGTGCCAAATATTGGGAGTTTTTTTATTCCTTCCGTAATGGATCCGAAAAGTTTGTGTTCCGTGAGCGCTTTCGCTACGACAAAGGCGCAGAAGTATCGACATGCACAGAACGCATGCCAGATACTTGCGTCTTTGTACTCACTTCACACAAATCTTTTCGGATCCATTACTGGTAGGATACAAGATTACTTCCCAATATCGGGCACAACATCCGGCTCACCGGAAGAAAGGAGAGTTTTCTATGTTCCTGGGGGAAAGCGGACT
>HF998349.1:18161-32439 GCA_000433735.1 Clostridium sp. CAG:167 | reverse complement strand
ACAAAGACGCAGAAGTATCGGCATGCACAGAACGCATGCCAGATACTTGCGCCTTTGTACCCACTCCACACAAAGTAATTTCTATGCAAGGCGGGAACTCTGAAAAGGCCAGCCACCAGGAGATGGATGGCCGATACTTTTTTCACATTCCAGTAATGCGGCAGAAAAGTTTTGCGTGAAGTGGGTTTTAAGTGCGTCGGTATGAGGTGCTTGTATATGCTTTAGCATAAGCACCCATACCGCTACGCACTTAACTAGCGAAAGCCCCACGGAACGCAGACTTTTCTGCCGCATTACGGAAACTGTAAAAGACCCCAAACCACCGGTATCTTCTTATCCATCTTCAATATATGGTTTTTCAGCCATGCCAGAAGATAGTCGATCAGTTCATACAGGGATTCCTGCTGGCTGTCATCGATTTCCTGCAGGTTCATATCGTTTAACTTATCTACAAAGGATTCGTGGGCCATCTTCTGGGCTTCCAGACCTTCATAGCCGATTTTTTCCATATAGGCTTCTTCGTCCCGGAAATGTGTCTTTGTGTACTCTTTCAGTTCTTCCAGTATCTCCATGATCTGGTCGTACTTATCCGACAGAAGTTCCTCTTTCATAAGGTCATAGGCTTCTTCGATGATCCGAAACAGTCTGGCGTGTTCTTCATCCACCAACGGAATGTCGGTTTTATATTCACTGGTAAAAGCAAAAGGCGACTCTTTTTCTGCCTCGGTCATGGTGCCGATCATGATGTCACTTCCCAGGATATGGTGATACAGCCATTTTGCCAGGTACTGCACAAGATTTGCCAGGATGTCCCGGCTTTCCTCTTCACCGGCTCCGGACAGCTCGATGCTTTCAATCTTTGCGGCAAATTCCTGATGTTCTTTTTTCTGTCTCGGAAGTTCCGGATCCTTTATAGATTCCATATAAGCCTCTTCGTGGGCAAAATGCTCTCTGGCGTAGCGTCCCAGATGGTCCACGATATTGGCCACAATCTTTTCCGATGCCATTTTCTGATCAAGCAATTCCTGTGCTTCATTGATCAGGCGAAACAATTCCTCATGCTCCTTATCAATTTCCTCGATGCCCAACCGGCAATCCTCTGTAAATGTATACATTCTAATCTACCTGCCTTTCTTCTGGGTTTTATTTTCTTATAAAAACAGGAATCCGGTCTAACGGTGCCTCCACATCGTACACCTTTCCTCCTGCATATTCTTTTCCGGTAGCTGCCTCCTGCCATGTGGTACTTGCCGGCAGATATACCTGTCTGGCCATAGCATGCTCATGACACACCGGTGCTACCAACAATTTATCCCCATACATGTATTCGTCGTAAATGTTCCAGCACGCTGTATCTTCCGGGAACTCGTAGAACAATGTACGCATAACCGGAGTTCCTTCTTCATGAGCCTCTTTCATCAGTCTCCTTGTGTAGTCTCTCATCTGCTCACGGATACCAATGTATTTTACGAAAATCTCATAAGCTTCTTCCCCGTAACTCCACACTTCATTGTCAGCTCCGGTCCACTCTCGTTCCACGCCGTGGCGGTCAAAGATTTTTTCTCCCGGCATGCGAAGTCCATGAAGCCGCATAACCGGACAGAAAGTTCCAAACTGGAACCAACGGATCAAAAGTTCCTTAAAATCATCACTTTCCACATTGCCTCCGTGGAAACCGCCAATATCCGTAGTCCACCATGGAATACCGGCCAGTCCCATGTGAAGTCCGGCGCACAACTGCTTTCTGAAGTCCTCATAACTGGACCAGATATCTCCGGACCACACCAGGGCACCGTACCGCTGACTGCCTACCCAGGCACAGCGCACCAGGTTCACAATATCCTGCTGCCCCATGTCTTTCTGGCCTTCATAAAAAAGTCGGGAATATTCTCTCGGATACACATTTCCCACCTTGGATACCGGTCCTGCGTGGTACTGGTACATTTCATAATTATAATTGGTAAACTCCGGCTCCGCCTCATCCAGCCAAAATGTGCGGATCCCCAGATCTGCATAATTCTTTTTGCACTTTTCCCATACATACTGACGGGTCCGTGGATTGGTGGCATCCATAAATACATTGTTGCCGTGGAAGATCATCTGGGCATCCACACCGGCACTCTGTTTTACCAGAAGGCCCTGCTGCTTCATTTCCTCAAAATTCTCACTGCCCCATTCCACCTGCGGCCATACCGACACCATAGTTTCAATCCCCCATTCATGAAGGGTATCTACCATCTTCTTTGGTTCCGGGAAAAATTCCTCTTCAAAACGCCAGTCGCCGCAATGTGGCCAGTGATAATAATCGATCACCAGCACGTCCAGCGGGATGCCCCGGTCTTTGTACTCCTTGGCCACATCTAACACCTGCTGCTGGTTGTAATAACGAAGTTTACACTGCCAGAATCCCAGGCCGTACTCCGGCATCATGGGCACTTTGCCCACACAGTCCGCATACTGTCTCTCAATCTGTGCCGGCGTCTTTCCTGCCGTAATCCAATAATCCAGTTTATCTGCCGCATTGGCTACCCACTCCGTTGTGTTTTTTCCAAAATGCACCTCTCCTACAGCCGGATTGTGCCAGAGGAAACCATATCCTTCACTGGAAAGATAAAAGGGCACACTGGCCTGGGAATTTCTGTGAGCCAGTTCCAGGTTGCATCCTTTCAGATCCCAGATTTCCTGTTGATACTGTCCCATGCCATATATTTTTTCATCCGGGTCTGCCTCAAAAGATGCTTTCAGCCGATAGCCGCCTCCCGGCAGTGCCTGAAAAAATCTGGCTTTTCTGGTAAGGGCTCCCCCGCCGGATATCTCTCTCAACAGCACTTTTCCAGTTTCATCGCAAAAAGTGATCTGCAGTGCATTCCCCCACTCCTGTACGAAAAGTTCCGCCCGGATACTGCCATTTTGAATACTGGCATGGCGCATATCCTCCACCCGGATCTTCACATCCCTGTCTTCCTGAGGCAGCAAAGCAGATTCACCGGATGGGATCTGATCCATCAGAGAAGACTGGACTCTCAGGCTGTTCTTTCCCCAGCCCTCTATTTTTAAAAGTTCTCCTTCATTTCGAAAATAAATTACTTTTTCTGTCACTTGGAAAAATTCCATACAATACCTCCGTATGTTTGTTATTATAGAACAAAATGCAAAGAGCGGAAACCCCCTTTTGAGATTTCCGCTCCGCATAAGTATTTGTTTACTTACTTAACTTTTACGGTAATAGTTTTTACTGCCTTTTTATATTTACTTGTTTTAGCAGCTGTGATCTTGATCTTAACAGTTCCTTTTTTCTTACCTTTGATAACAAGTTTTCCTTTTTTGAAGGTAGCAGTCAGGATTTTCTTATTCTTCTTTGACAACTTCTTCATGGAAAGTTTGCCCTTAGAGTTTACTGTCACTTTCAGTGTCACTTTCTTTTTCTTCTTCACAGTTACTTTGCTGACTTTCTTTTTGCCTTTCTTCACTGTGATCTTGGCAGTTTTCAGCGTTACTTTTGCCTTGCTTGAAGTGCTTGGCTTCACGGTGCTGTTTCCGCTGTTGTTTGTATTGCCTGCCGTGCTGTTATTATTGTTTCCGCTGTTGTTATTGCTGTTATTATTGCTTGTCTGTGTCAGGCTGGTTGCGGTTGCATACTTGGTAGAAAGTGCCTGTATTTCTCCGGCTGACAAGGAACGGCTGTACATCAGTACATCATCCAGTGCGCCTTTGAATACTGCATCCCAGGCATTCACACCAAAGAATACTCTGGCACCTGTGTTGGTCATGATACCTTTTGCAATGTTTCCGGTCTGTACTGCCACACCATCTACATACAAGATAGCGGTTACTGTATTCGTAGCAGATCCTGCTTTGCTTCCGTCTACTACCAGAGCTACATGCTGCCATTTATCTGCTTCATAAGCACCGGTTCCGGCGTTTTCAAAATAGCTTCCGTTCTTGGACCAGATTCTTGCATCCGTTGTCAGGTTCAGCCAGTACTCCGGTGAGAATGTTCCGGCTGTCAGGGTTGGGTTGAAGTTGTTTCCAACGCTGGATGCTTTCATCCAGTAACTAATGGTGTAACTTTCTCCCAGTTTGCTGGCATCATCCAACAGTTCAACGCCGTATGTTCCAGGAAGTGTCAGTGCCTTGCCTACGACACCCTGCTCATAACGGAGAGCGGCATTGTTCTTGGCCGGGTTAAAGCTCTTTGTTACACCAGCGGCACCGTCCGCTTTATCATCAAAGGTAAGCGCTTTCACCAGACCGGACTTAAGATCGATACCTGTATAATCTCTTGTTACCTGAATGGTGTATTCTTTTGCTACTTCAAAGTTCTGTGCATAAACCTGTACGGCAATGTCTGTTACGGCACCGTTCAAGGTCAGTTCCTTCTCGGCTGTTTCATCCACTGCATTACCTGCTACTGCTACATATCCGTCGTTATCTGCCAGAGTAAATTTCACTTTCGGCTGTTTGTTGTACGGACATGTGATCTTATAAACACCTTTGCTGTCCGGTGTAATGGTTTTTCCATCATACTCAAGTTTGGTCAGGGAGTTGGTTGTCTTGTAAGCACGAACCATGTCCAGACTCTTGTTTACGCGGGCAGAATTTTCTGTATCTGTACCGGCGAATGTGATGGTGATCACTTTGTATGTAACGGTTTTGCCATTTTCAACGACCTTCAGGTCTTTTTCATTGGCTTTCACTACACTCTGTGGAATCTTATAAGCTACCTGGTAGTAATCCTCTGTATCACTTTCTGAAATAGTTCTGTTTACTACCGTAGCTTTGCTGCTATCCAGTTTTTCGTTGGTGATGACGGTGTCACCCACGGTAATCTTCATTGGTTTGCCATCATCTTCCTTAGCATAGGTTACCAACAGATAGTTGTCCTGTGTATCATCTACTTTCATCTTGTAACCGAAGGATCCGCCTGCTGTTGCTTCACGGCTCAGATCCGGTGCATCTTTTCCGATGGAACCGTTGTCTACCAGACCGTCTTTTGAATCATCCTCCAGGATGAAACGCTCCTCGTACTGGCCACGGCCGCACTGTGCGATGCTGTCAATGGCGGTTGCTTCTTTTCTCTTGGCATCTTTTTCATCAATAATGGCGGCAGAACCACGGCCGTCTGCATCTACATAATAGTTCCAGTAAATACCATAATTTTCTGCATCCTGATTGTAGTGAGTTGTGAATTTATACTTGACGTTAGTTCCCTTCAAAGTAAAGTTCATGGAGTCTCCATCTTTTACAAGATACTTGTTGATGTTCTTGATAAAATCTTCCACCGTTTCCTCACTGCTGATGCCGATGGTATCGTTGCTTACTGCCTTAGCAGATGGCACGGTAACGGCAACACCGTGAGAAGTGGTAGTCTGTTTTGCTGTTCCCAGTTTGGCACTCAGTACAAACGGACCATATTTGAATCCGTAGGTTGTCTGGCCATCCGGCAGATTGCTTGCTGTTACTTCCATTGGAAGTTTTACGGTAATCTTGGTTCCCTCTGCTACTTTGTCTGCCGGGATCACAATATATCCGCCGCGGGTCTTGTAATCATATTTTGTTCCGTCAATCTGTACTTCCGGAGTTCCGTCCACTACCCAGTCAGGAATTCTCAAACGAAGCTCCATCTCCTCTGTCTTGTCACTGACTTCCAGAGTCATGGTGTCACTCTTGCTGAGATCACCGGTCTGTTTGATGGTGTAGCCATCCTGTTTCAGGATAGAAGCAAGATACTGGTTTACGATAACGATATTGTCTTTCTTGAAGTAAATGCTGTCCTGCAGTTTTGTAAAGTTTTCATAACCGGATCCTGTACAGCACCAGAAGTTGCTGTCCAGTGTACCAAATACTTTCTGGTATCCGGATGCCATTGGCTGGAAATACATGGTAAGACCGGTCTCATGGTTCTGGGATGACATGATGGCATTGATCAATGTATTTTCATAGTAATCTGCATATTTTTTCTCGCCGGTAATGATAAACAAACGACGGCTGAGTTTCAGCATATTGTATGTATTACATGTTTCGTTGTTACATACAGTACGCTCTTTGTCCAACACATTGTCTGCACCAAAGTGCTCATCCTCACTGTTACCTCCGGTAATGTATGTATGACGGTCGATTACCATCTGCCAGAAGGCTTCTGCATACTGAAGGTACTTGGTCTGAGTGTTGTCTGTTTCGTAACGGCACAGAGCACCAAGGAACTTAGGAATGGTTGTGTTGGCATGTTTGTTGTTCAAAATGTTAGAAGTTCCGGCCAGCACACTTTCAAACAAGGATGTCTCATCGAATTTATGAGCTGCTGTCTTGAACACTTCTTTGTTGGAATAGTTTGTTACTTTGTAAAGCTGATATAAAGCATCGTTCATACCGCCGTACTCTATGCTGAGGACCTTATTATTGGTAGTGGTGCTCCATTTATTGGCACGGTTAGAAATCCAGACCCCCAGGCTGTTTGCTATTTCCAGGGCTTTCTCATTGCCTGCTACTTCATAAGCATCCGTAACACCTGCCAGGATCTTGTGCATGGTGTACCATGGAACCCATGCCTGTGTACTGATGTTGGAAAGTCCTGACTCTACATTGTCAAACTGAAGATCCGGATCATTTTTGAATGAATCATTTGGCAGAGTAGCACCAAAGATATATCCTTCATATTTGGTTCCTACGGTCTTCTGCTGGCAGTCATACAACGCATCAATAATGTAGTTCAGACGCTCTGTCAATGCTGCTTTTTCCTCTGCTGTCACACCTGGGTTTACAATACCCTGTGCTACGGCTGAAATATAGTGGCCCAGTGTGTGTCCACCGATCAGAGAATCTTCCCAGCCACCGCCATAACGGGTTTTGTTCTTCATGTATGTAGCAATCTCAGAAGTTGTCATCTTCGTCACACCGGATTTGGTATTATATACATAACACGCTGTCTGACGGAAACCTGCCAGCAAACGGTCTGCATCCAGTGCCAGGAGATTCTTTACATCCAGTTCCAGTGCATTGTCATAATAAGCATCTGTCACTTCTACGGATTTTTTCTCATAAAATTCTGCACCCATCAATTCGTTTTCAGCCAGAACCGTAACGGTAAATTTCTTCTGTTTGGAAACGCTTCCGGATGTAACTGTAGCAGTCAGCACTACATCTACATCGTCTTTTGCCGGACGGGTTACTTTACCGGTTTTAGAAATCACGCTTTCATTGCTGGATTCCCAGGAAATCGTACTTCCTGCTTTGCTTCCTGTTGTTGGAAGTTCCAGATCGTTGGTTGCTGTGGATGGAATACTGAGAGCATCCATATCCGTTGCTACATTACCTGCATCTCCTGCTTCTTTAATGGTAATGTATGTCATGTTGATAGCCAGGTTGCTGCTTCCTGTTGCTCTGGCTCCCAATACAAGTTCGCCGCCTGTTACTTTGACAGTTCCTGTGGCTACACCGGAATTGGTTGCTACTTCAAAGTTCTCTTTGATAACCTGTTTGTTGCTGCCATCCGGATAAGCATATACCGATGGAGACTGGGATACGCTCCATGGATCTGTAAATCCGATCTCAACATAATACTCGCCATCTTCCAGTTCAAATTTGTAATCCAGGTGACGAGTTTTGCTGGCATCCATGTTGTGCTCTTTTTCATACTGGTTTTTGGTGTATCGGTTAGACGCTGTCTTAGAAGTCTGATCCGAACCGACCTGCTCGTTTGGCCAGGTCCAGTCTGTACTGACACCGCCAACCAGGCACTCTCCTGCTCCGTTTTTCAATGGACTGCTGATGGTATCATCAATTCCCCATTTGTAACCTGTTACTTTGTCTGTACCATAAGCCTGATCGGTCACACTGTTGTGTGTTCCCAAAGGGCCGTCCTCCGGTACTGTTGCAGGATCCAGGTCACCACAGTCTACTGCATAGATGATAGTCTCATCTTCTCTTGTCCGTGGGGTACCTGCAGCCTTGGCAACGATTCCCATATCCGGAATGATGCTTGCTACCATCGCTGCTGCCATAGACACAGCGACCACCCTTTTGCCGACTCTAAAAAACTTCTTTTTCATAGTCTCTTCCTTTCTTTTTTATTTTTTTATTATATTTATTGTAACATGGTGCCCCTCATCACTCCATGCTAATAGGTTTCATTTGTTATGAAAAAGTTTTGTCAAAAAGTTAGTTCAGGTGTGATTTTCTCCTTGTGGTCTGTATGTTTTTGCTATATAATCCTAATAAAGGAGTCTTTTTTTGTATATTTTTTCTATTGCATTTGATTGGAGGTTTCAAAAAGTTATATGGGGTTCTTAGATTTTGACATAAAAGAACCGGTCCATCTGAACTGGACCGGCAAATTCATTGCACCGGATGAGAACTGGGTTCATATCAGCCGGGCACTGACTGATTTTGAATTGATCGTCATGACGGAGGGTGATCTGTACATCGCTGACACAGAAGGCGAATATGTGATCCACCAGGGCGAATACCGCCTGATGTGTCCTACCAGCCACCAATACGGTTACCATTCCTCCCAGTGCACCTTTTACTGGACACATTTTTCCTACCATAATTTTGAAAATAATGTAGGGCGTCCTGAGCCGGATTCTGTCTCTCTGCCTCTTCCGGCGGAAAGCACCCACATTATTTTGCCGGAGCAGGGCAGTATCCCCCGACTGGACCGTATGATCGTACTGTTTAAGCAGTTGCAGGACTGTAACCGCAAATACCGCAACATCAATCAGGACAATCACACCCTCACAGCCATCCTGTGCGAGTTGTACAGCCAGTTCTACCTTTCCGGCAGCAAAACCACTATGAAAGGGGAGCAGATGCAGCTCTACACTGACATCGTAGACTACATTTCCTGGCGGATCCGGGAAAATATACGGGTCAGCGAGATTGCCGCTTATTTTGGTTATAATGAAAAATATATTACTACTTTTTTCAAAAAATCTTCCGGGGTTTCCCTGAAAAGTTATATTCTTTCACGGAAAATGGAACTGGCCCAGGCACTGCTGACAGACACCAATCTTCCCATTGCCCAGATCGGCTATGAAATTGGTTTTTCCGATAATCACAATTTTTCCAGTGCATTCAAAAAAGTGACGGGCCAGAGCCCGTCAGCTTATCGCAATTCTTATGCAGAACGAATGTTATTTCACCAGTGAGGCTTATCAGGCCTCACTTTTTTCTTCCAGCTGGGTCTGTCTCGCGTTCATGACATCCCGCAGATCTTTGAGATACAGAATGGTGGTGATGACACATACAAGAGGCAGCAGCATGGCGAAACTGCGGATAAAATATCCCAGAATCGAAGCCGCCTGTGTAATAGCCACATTCTGCCACGCCACCGTCAGCCGCCGGGTGTGGTACTCTCCTTCTTCTTCCTCTTCCCATCTGGCAAAAAGATCGGCAGGAATCTTGGTAAAGTAGATCAGTGCCCCGATCTCAATCAATTTCACACCCAGAACAAAAGCATAAGCGTGAGGGATCTGAGCCGTCAGTCCCAGTCCGTCAGACACAAACCGCAGGATCATCAGGATCGCCATTGCCGTGACTCCTGCCGCATTCCGGCCAAAGACCGGATCTTCTTTTTTTAATTTATGATACGCTGCCGCCATAACAATATACCCGATAAATGGCGGGAAAAGCACAAGCTGGCTGTTTTCAAAAGGACTTATGCACAAAATAATGTTAGTGCTTAACATCATCAGCAGATATCCAACCCATAATTTTTTCATTTTCCTGTACCTCCCAAATTGGTTACTACATACTCGGATTTGCATCCTGTTTTAAATTCTATCTGTTGGCGGATCCACTCTTCCTGCAGGTTTTCGCCGATGACGATAAGAACACTCTGTCCCATGTCTATAGCCCGGATCTCTGTCTTTTTCTTTGTGGCATTTACTTCATACCACTGGTCCTTTTCCTTGTAAAAACCTTTTACCCGGAATACCCTGCCTGCCTCCCCGCTGTCAAACAGTTTGGGAAGTGCCTGCCGAATCTGTTCCGGAGAGGCCTTTGGCTCCAGAAGATATACACTGTCAAAGGCATCCTCTTTTTCAAACCACGGAATCTCCACATCCGCTGTGGCATATCCACTGTGCCGGATCTGTTCCCACCGGGCTTCATCCATATTTTCCCAGTCTTCTGCCAGTGTTTTTTCTGCCAGTTTCTGCCTGCTTCCAAACTGCTCCATTAATTTCTGGAAGTAAGCCAGGGCCGACTGGCTTTCCCTGGTCTGCTCCGGGGAAGTCTTGCTGAGGACCACGATACCAGCTCTGGCAAGCTGGGCCGCCAGAAGAGCTGACGCCTTCTCANNGAGCTGACGCCTTCTCAGAAAGATTCTGCTCCGTCGTCACATCCGCTATGGCAATGACATTTCCGATCTCATACCAGCGGTTCAGAGGTTCTTCTTCCAGCACATCGAAAAATTCATCAGTATCAAAAATGCCGGAAGGTTCCACCAGGATCCTGTCATACCCAAGCATGCCCATGGCAATGAGTTTGGTCTTAAACCGCCTTTTGTGGCAGTCATAATCGCAGCCGCCGCTGACCATCTCCACATCGCAGCCTGCGTCCTGCAGGTCCGATAGAAGCATCCGGTCTACATTGACCGCGCCAAAATCATTTTCCAGAATGCCCAGGTTTTCTCCCTTTTCCATGAGATAAGAACCATATTTTTTTATAAAAGTTGTTTTGCCGGATCCTAAAAATCCGGTGATCAGATCGATTTTTACCATATTCTGCCTCATACAAAAAAACTCCCCATTTGTCAACTCAAACCGGGAGTTTTGTTTTTTATTATGAAAGTTTGCCGCCTTTGGAGCCTTTTACACCAGACAAGGAAGACTGGTTCAAAATATTGGTGTCAAAGGTAAAGGTCAGGTTCTGTTCCTCACGGACACGCTTCAGCGCCAGCTGAATCATGCGGTCCAGCAATTCTTTGTAAGGAACCCCTACCGGCTCCCAGAGATAAAATGCCAGGGAACCTGGGATCGTGTTGATCTCGTTAAAGTACAGATTGCCATTTTCCTCATCGATCATAAAGTCGATACGGGCTACGCCGTTACAGCCCAGTTTCTGGAAAGATTTTACTGCAATCTCTCTTACCTCTTCTCTTTTCTCCGGTGTCAGTTCTGCCGGGATTTTTCTTGATACACTGGCCATGCCCTTGGAACCGCCGTTTTTAGAGTTGTTGCTCAGGTATTTATCCTCGTAACTCAGAATATCCTTTGTATGAAGAGGCTCTTCACACTCGGATGCAATGGCGTCGTTCTCGTCACCTAAAACAGAACAGTTGATCTCACGGAGTTTCGTGATAGCATGCTCAACGATTACCTTGGATGCATAGGAAAAAGCATCATCAATGGATTTGGTCAGTTCCACCCGGTTCTTAGCCACGCTGATTCCTACACTGGAACCTAAGTTCAGAGGCTTTACGATGGCCGGATAACCGATCTCTTTTTCTACTGTATCTAACAATGTGTCCATCTCTGCATATTCGGATGTGGTAAAACATACACAATCCAGTACCGGGATTCCGTTATCTTTTAAAACTGCCTTAGACACATATTTATCCATTCCTACAGCGGATGCTGTTACATCACATCCTACAAACGGAATACCGATGGTTTTTAAATATCCCTGCAGGGCACCATCTTCTACATTGGTTCCATGTACGATTGGGAAAGCAATATCAATCTCGATCTCCGGTTTCTTACCAAAACGCTTCTGTGGATAAGGAACCAGGCTGACTTTGTTTTCCTCGTTTACCAGGATCACACGCTGGGATTTTGCCATCAACTCATCAATGTGCTTGTATGACTCAATCTTGCCTACATCTTCTCCGATAAACATCTGGTTATTTTTGTTGATATATACCGGAATCACCTCATACTTATCGGTATCCATGCTCATGATCGCCTGAATACCGGAAATAATCGATACTTCATGTTCTACGCTTTTACCGCCAAACATCATTGCCACTTTTGTCTTCATCTGCTTTACTCTCCTTTAATAATTGTCCGGAAGATCGTTTTCCAGCAAAATAAACTTATGACCTTCGTCTTTTATACTATATGCAAAAGACAATGCATCTTCAAGGGTGTCATATACATGACATTTTTCCTCTGAAAATCCAGAATCCAAAACACCTTTTTTAATCGGCTCCGTATGCTTTCTTCCTACTAACAATATATAATCACAGCAGGCCGCCGCATAGGTACCAAACTTATAATTGTACTGCTCTTCCTCCTTGCCAAGTTCCACCATTCCCGGAGTAATGAGGATCCGCACACCGTCAAACATAGCCAGTGTTTCTACTGCAGCCTTGGAGCCTACCGGGTTCGAGTTGTAAGCATCATCGATAATGGTTACTGCTCCCCGCTCGATCATCTGCAGTCGATGTGCCACCGGCTGGATCCGCCGAACCGGCACTCTCAGATCCCGCAGCGAAATTCCCATGGAATTGGCAACGGCGATGGCACCTACTACATTGATGACATTGTGCTCACCTACCAGTCTCATCTGAAAACGCTCGCTTGTTCCATCCGGTGCTGTCACGGTAAACTCAGTTCCCAGCTGGGACAACTGAATATCCGACGCCTGATAGCCTTCCCCCGTTGTCTGGGAACGATAGAAGATCTTGTTTGCGTAAGCATCACTGTTGCCTGTTACATACTCGTTGTCTCCATTTAAGAATAACATACCATCTGCCGGCAGGGCATCTGCCAGTTCATATTTGGTATGAACGATATTGTCCATGTTAAAAAAAGTCTCCAGATGCTGTGGACCTATGGAAGTGATAACACCATGGTGGGGATGAACAATATCGCAGATTTCCTTGATATCCCCCACATGTCTGGCTCCCATTTCACACACAAAGATCTCATGGGTGCTTTTTAAGGATCCACGGATGGTTTTTACAACACCCATCGGTGTATTATAACTTTCCGGTGTGATCAGTACATTAAAATGATCCTGCAGCAAAGTCTGCAGATAATATTTTACACTAGTTTTTCCATAACTTCCGGTAATACCGATGATCGTCAGACCCGGTACTTCTTTTAACATTCTCTTGGCGTCATTGATAAAATGATTGGTGATCATTTTTTCTGCCGGCCGGTTAACGAGGTTTACCAGCAGCAACGCTGTCATCTGCAGCGATATAAGTACTGCCGCCGTTCCCGGCACATAGTTCACACCGCAGAAAATCCACACAAGAGCAAGGATGATTCCATTCACGATCACATCCGTTGCCACCTGACGGCGCACTCTCATGGTATACACCAGTTTTTTCTTTGTATTGCTCTTTCGCAGGTACGCATAGTACTTGCAAAGGACCAGATTCCACAAAATCAGAAGGATCATGGTCACTCCATGAGGACAGATCAGAGCCACAATTCCAAGAATCCCATTAGGGATCAAAAGGGCCTGTTTTTTCCAGTTTTTGCGGATCCACCCCACATGTTCCATGTTTTTGTAGCCCATAAGCTGGAACATATGAAGATTGTATCTGGCAGTCAGAAGGGCTGCCGGGATGGCTGTCACCAGCGCAAGAATCATTGTTATCGTAAAAAACATATCGTTTCCTCTCTTATAATTATATCACACGGAGTATCGTTTTTTCTATTGGTCTACGCCAAAATAAGACCGCATGATCCCGGCAAATACGCCCGGATTTTCCAAAAAGCAGAAATGACCGGTTCCCGGTATCACTGCCAGACCGGCACCCGGAATTTTTTCTTCCATCAAGTGTGCATCGGCAATGGGTGTGGCGGTGTCTAAGTCCCCCCAGATCAGAAGGGTATCCTGCTTGATGCGGGGCAGACATTCTGTCAGATCTTCATTCACTGCCTTTACCATACAGGCGCGCATCATCGGGGTAGAATTGCGGTAATCCGCAGATCCCTGCCGGTTCTTCCACTCATCCACCAGGTTGGGGCAGAGTTTGTAGACCAGTTTCATGTTTACAATCTTTTTAACCATCTTATACCGACGGATCTTGCGTTTTTGTTTTTTTGTCTTTTTCGGCAGGATCCCTGCACTATCCATCAGCACAATACGGCCAATCTTAAATGGGATCTCAGGTCTGCTGGCCAGCTTAATGATCACCCGGCCGCCGTAAGAATGTCCCATCAGCGTCACTTTTTTTATATCCAATGCATCCAGAAATTTAATAACAAAATCTGCATAATCATCCACCGCCCAAGGCTCTCTCGGCTCATCACTGCCGCCAAATCCCGGGAAGTCCAGCTGGATCACACGGCACTTGCTGTTGATACAGGCAGCCACCGAA
>HF998349.1:6495-18154 GCA_000433735.1 Clostridium sp. CAG:167 | reverse complement strand
CACCTAATCGTACATAGACAATTCAGTTCC
Organism: Clostridium sp. CAG:167; assembly: GCA_000433735.1. Classification (GTDB taxonomy): domain Bacteria; phylum Bacillota; class Clostridia; order Lachnospirales; family Lachnospiraceae; genus Eubacterium_F. Next base: position 18,124 of record HF998349.1, on the reverse strand, counting down.
CCACCCCTGTAGGATCAATACCGTCTCTTCTCCTTCACCGGTGATCTTGTAGCAAATATTGTAATCATCTATTTTTATGTTCATACTTTTCCCCTGCACTTTTCAATCTATGATATTCACACGATATTATACCACAGCCGTTGAAAGTTGTCATCCTTTCATTGAGGGAAGTTTGTAGCGGGGGCTGGTTGGGGCTTTTGGTAGTGTCTCGTCATGAGGCAGAAAAAGTTTGCGGTCCGTGGGTGCTTCCGCTGTGGGTGCTACCGCTAGTAAAGTGCGTAGCAGTAGGGGCACTGAAACCACCAGTGCCTCCTACTGACGCACTTAAAACCCACTCCCCACAAAGTTTTTCTGCCCCATGACGGAATACTAAAAGGCCGGCAACGGTGCCCCCGATATTCCCCAAAACGATCGTAATCCTCTCCCAAAATAACCACCGAATCCCCCTCTTAAATGTTAATACAAAAAAGGTTCAATGTGATTGAGACTTAAACGCAAAGCGTTTCCCGTCTCAATCACATGAACCTTTTTTAATATTTATAACTCAAGAATAACGATGAGTCAGTATATTACTTCTGTGGGCCAGCACTTACCAATGCTTTTCCTGCATCGTTTCCTTCGTATTTTGCGAAGTTCTTGACGAAACGATCTGCCAGATCTTTTGCTTTTGTCTCCCATTCGGAAGCATCTGCATAAGTATCTCTAGGATCCAGGATTCCTGCATCTACACCAGGAAGTTCGGTTGGTACTTCAAAGTTGAAGTAAGGGATCTTCTTAGTAGGTGCTTTATTGATATCTCCGCTGAGGATCGCATCAATGATTCCACGAGTATCTTTGATAGAGATTCGTTTGCCGGTTCCGTTCCATCCTGTGTTAACCAGGTATGCCTTAGCACCGCTCTTCTCCATCTTCTTAACAAGTTCCTCTGCATACTTAGTAGGATGCAGTTCCAGGAATGCCTGTCCGAAACATGCGGAGAATGTAGGAGTTGGCTCTGTGATTCCACGTTCTGTACCAGCCAGTTTTGCTGTAAATCCTGAAAGGAAGTAGTACTGTGTCTGCTCTGGTGTCAAAATAGACACTGGAGGAAGTACTCCAAATGCATCGGCAGAAAGGAAGATAACATTCTTAGCTGCTGGTGCAGAAGAAATTGGACGAACGATATTCTCAATATGGTCGATCGGATAGGATACACGAGTATTCTCTGTTACGCTCTTATCAGCAAAATCAATCACACCGTTATCATCCAATGAAACATTCTCAAGAAGTGCGTCACGACGGATCGCATTGTAGATGTCCGGCTCAGACTCTTTGTCCAAGTCGATAACCTTAGCGTAGCATCCACCTTCAAAGTTGAACACACCATTGTCATCCCAGCCATGCTCGTCATCACCGATCAAGAGGCGCTTAGGATCTGTAGACAAAGTAGTCTTACCTGTTCCGGAAAGTCCGAAGAAGATCGCTGTGTTCTCACCGTTCAGATCTGTGTTTGCAGAACAGTGCATGGAAGCGATTCCTTTCAATGGAAGGTAGTAGTTCATCATGGAGAACATACCTTTCTTCATCTCTCCACCGTACCATGTGTTGATGATAACCTGCTCGCGGCTTGTAATATTAAATACAACAGCGGTCTCTGAATTCAGTCCCAGTTCTTTGTAGTTCTCTACTTTTGCCTTAGAAGCATTGTAAACAACGAAGTCCGGCTCAAAATTTTTCAACTCTTCTTCTGTTGGTTTGATAAACATATTTGTTACAAAGTGTGCCTGCCATGCAACTTCCACGATAAAACGGATTGCCATACGGGTATCTTTGTTTGCTCCACAAAAAGCATCTACTACAAACAATCTCTTGTTTGACAGTTCTTTGATCGCAATGTCTTTTACTGCATTCCATGTCTCTTTAGATGCCTTATGGTTGTCATTCTTGTATTCGTCAGATGTCCACCATACAGTGTCTTTGGAATTTTCATCCTCTACGATGAATTTGTCCTTAGGGGAACGTCCTGTATATACTCCAGTCATTACATTAACTGCACCAAGTTCGCTCTCCTGTCCTTTTTCGAAGCCTTCAAGATCAGATTTTGTCTCTTCTTCAAATAACTGCTCATATGAAGGATTATAAACAATCTCTGTAGTTCCACTAATGCCATACTTGCTCAAATCAATATTTGCCATCTTACATTTAACCTCTTTTCTTTTATAGTAACCTGATATCTACTTGGAAATGCAGGTTCTGCAGTGTTAATTGGATCCGTTCTTATGGGAAATCCAACTACTACATGATAGTATACCGAATCTGTCCGAAAAAATCAATAAAAACTTGGTTCATCCAATGTCATTGACTTTCTCTTGTTTTTTTGTTAAAATTACATAAATTTTGATGAAAGGATGTGTGTGTGATGTTTTATCAACAGCGGCGGTCAGTCTGCCTGTATCTGGCAGTCATTATGGCTTTTTGCGGGATTCTTGCCGGTTTTGACCAGTTTGAACCCTCTTTTGCCATGAGCACCGCCTCTGACGATGTCCGGGTAGAACAGTCCATTGCTTCTCTTTCCGAGAAACTTTTATGCACCAGCGAAACAAAAGGTTCCAGCGATATTGTTCGCTCTCTTGAAAAGAACCACCAGGTGTTAAAATGCCGCAAAACGGACTTTGTTCCTCTGCGCCTTTTGCTTTTGCCGGAGACTCGTTTCACTTACACAGACGAAGCAGAGCCGGATTACTCCCTGCCTGCTCCTCTGGAGACCATCACGCAGTACATACATCGTTCCGACGGCAAAAAACGCTGCTCATTTTTCTAAACATATTATAAGTTTGATGCAAAAAAATCAGTGAGGCCCGCTGTGTACCAATTCGCCAGTGCGCTGTTCATTGTGCATAGTATGTCGGGCCTCCTTGTGAATTATGGAGGAATGAAACATGAGTAGTGTTGGAATTATTTTAGCTGTTGTCGTAGGTATTGCTATTTTAGGTCTGGTCGTGTGGACCTACCGTTGGGAAACTTCCGGAGATGACTACAACGAAAACAACGACAATGTAAGCAAGGCGGATTCCGCCAAATAAATCTTGATACAAGCAACCTAAAGTCACCTAAAAAAAGAAGTTTATCCCGTGGAGATTGGCGGCTGACGCCCCTTTTCTCCAGTTGGATAAACTTCTTTTCTATTATACAAAAAACATTTTAATGAAATATTTTCTCTCTTTTACCCTATCTTTTTGATCTGTTTTGCCACTCCCGGTGCCACAAGACCCGCCAGTACCATCTTTACCAGGTCGCCGATCAAAAATGGGAATACACACAATGCCAGTGCCGCTACCACACCGGTTCCTGTAGACACACAGAACCAGGCTGTACCAAATATGTACGCAATAGCAGTTCCCAGGATCATTCCCAGCAAATGCAGGAAAAAGTTCTCGAACTTCTCAATGAACAATCCGCATACCAGCGTCATAAGGATAAATCCGATGAGATATCCACCGGTTGGGCCTGCCAGTTTGCCCACACCACCGGCAAATCCGGAAAAGACAGGAAGTCCAACCATCCCCAGCAAAAGGTATACTACATAACTGATCAATCCTCTCTTCCATCCAAGGAAATACAATTCAAAGTAGATCACAAAGTTGGTCAGTGAGATGGGTACCGGTCCGATAGGAATGGACAGCGGTGCCAGAACACAGGTTACAGCAATAAATAAGGCCATCAGTACCATATTTTTCAGATCAAAAACTTTTTCTTTTTCATTCATTTAATTATCCTCCACAAAATGTCGCATCCCGCTTCAGCAGAATGGTTTTTTATTTGATTATTCTTCCCATTTCTTCAAACATATCCATATCCTCGGCAATGGTGTTTCCTACAGTAGTCAGCATATCGCCGGTGATGGTGGCATTGGCGCCTGACTCAAACAAGATTTTTCCACCTTCTTCAAAGCGGTTTCGTCCTGCTGCCATCAGCACATAGGCTTCCGGATTCAGATATCGGAAGATTGCCACTGTCCGCAGCACATCTTCTTTGGGGATTGGCTCCATACCTTCATACGGGGTTCCCGGAATCGGAGACAATACATTAATAGGAATGGAAGTAACTCCCAGTTCCGCCGTCCAGAAGGCCATATCCACTCTGTCTTCCCAGGTTTCTCCCATACCGATGATACCACCGGAGCACACAGACAAACCGGCCTCTTTTGCCATTTTTATCTCCCGCACCTTATCTTCAAATGTATGGGTCGTGCAGATATTAGGGAAATTTCTCTTTGATGTCTCAATATTTTCATGATAGCGTTCCACGCCTGCCTCTTTCAGTGCCACAAACTCCTCTTTGCTCAGCAATCCATGAGAGGCGCAAAGGGACAACTCCTGACAATTCTCCTTAATGGCACGGTATGCTTCCACTGCCTTGTCAAAATCCTTACCCAGACTGCGGCCGGCCGTTACGATGGAATAGCGGTGTACGCCCTTGGCCTGGTGATACTTGGCGTCCTCCACAATTTTTTCTACCGGAAGAAAAGCGTATTCGGAAATACCGGTACAATGATGTCCCGACTGGGCACAGAACTTACAGTCTTCACTGCATTTACCACTGCGGCCGTTAATAATAGAACACAAGTCTACTTCTTTGCCACATAATGCCTGACGGATCCGGTCTGCTCCCTGGGTCAGTTCTTCCAGCGGAGCGTCTAGCAAAAACTGCCAGTCATCCTCTCTGGTCAGGCGTCTTCCACCAACAATCTCGTCTGCTGTTTTTTTTGCATCCATGATGGTTCTCCTTCTCTTTTTGTAATCTGATGAATAGTATATTCGCAAAAAAAAGAATTGTCAACCTATTTCTATTGATGGGTTGACAATTCTTGATAGGTTAACAATTTTTCTTTTTAAATTTCTGTGCAATGAAGACAATTTTTAATATCATCTTTCGCCTGACTGATAGGTCTCAGTCCAAAGGTATCTGCCAGATACTGCAATACATTGGGACTAAGAAATGCCGGCAGGGTAGGTCCCAGATATATATTTTTAAATCCAAGGCTTAACAATGCCAATAAATCTGCCACTGCTTTCTGCTCATACCAGGACAGGATCAGGGAAAGTGGCAGGCTGTTTACATCGGTATCAAAAGCATCTGCCAATGCGGTAGCAATACAGACCGCCGAATAGGCATCGTTACACTGACCAATATCCAGTAATCGCGGCAGTCCTGCCACCTGGCCAAACTCCATTTTATTAAACCGATACTTTCCGCATGCCAGCGTCAGAATCATACAGTCGCACGGCACCCTTTGGGCAAATTCTGTATAATAATTCCGTCCCGGTCTGGCTCCATCGCAGCCTCCTATGAGAAAGAAATGGCGAATCTCGCCTTTTCTCACCGCCTCTACGATCTTATCCGCCTGACTTAATACCGCATTTCTGGCGAACCCTACCTGTATTTCCTTGTGTTCTGCTTCTTCCTTGAAGCCTCCCAGTTCCAGCGCATGGCGAATCAACGGGCCAAAGTCCTTTTCTCCGTTTTCTTTTTTCCCTATATGCTTCACTCCGTCCCATCCTACCACATTGGTACTGTAGATTCGGTCTTTGTAGGAATCTCTGGGACGCATAAGACAATTAGTAGTCATCAGAATGCATCCAGGCAGATGATCAAATTCCTTTTGCTGCTCCTGCCAGGCTCCGCCAAAATTTCCAACAAGATGAGGGTATTTTTTCAAACCTTCATAGCCATGAGAAGGGAGCATTTCTCCATGGGTGTAAATATTCACACCACTCCCCTCCGACTGTTTTAAAAGCATCTCCAAATCTTTCAGATCATGGCCGGAAACAATGATAAATGGGCCTTTTTTCACATGCACAGACACCGAATGAGGAGAGGGATGTCCATAGCAGGTAGTGTTGGCCTCATCCAGTTTTTTCATCACTTCTACCGCCATCTCTCCTGTCCGCATCGTAAGACGAATCAGTTCTTCCACAGTTCTTTCGTCTTCTGTAAGTGCGCTCAACGCTTCTATATAAAAATCATCCACCTGATCGCTGTAATACCCCAGTTCCCTTGCCTGATGTCCATAGGCACTGATTCCCTTCAAGCCATACAAAATCGTCTGACGTAAAGATCTCAGATCCGGATCTAGTTTTTTATCGTACATAATCCCTGCAATCTTGGCATCCTTCAACATTTCTGTCTTTGTCTGTGGCAAGTCGTATACCGCCTGAAAAGGTGCATTTTCTGCATTCTGTACCTGCTGCCGCAAATTTTCTTTCATCTTCTGTGACTCTCTAAGAAGCTCCACATGGTTTTCTGCATCAAAATTTACATTCGTTAGTGTTGTAAACAATGCGTTTTCTACAAATGAAACAATGCCTTTCTCCACCGGTATTTCTTTTTGACGATTTTTCTGGGCATAGTAACTGATCCCTTTTATTTGAAATATAAGCAAATCCTGTAAATTGGCAACTTCCGCTGTTTTTCCACATACGCCTTCCTTGGTACAGCCTTTTCCATTGGCTGTCTGCTCGCATTGATAGCAAAACATTTCATAGCCTAAGTCCATATTATTACTCATCTTTGCTGCCTCCCTTACTATTTGGTAGCAGTATGCACCGTCACGGTTCATTTTATGCAGAGACAGCATCAAAAAAGACAGCCCTACAAGCTGCCCTTTTCCAAGATTATGTTTTTTTAGTTTATTTTTTCAAATACCATCGTTGCCTGAATCCGGTCGCCGCCCAGAAATCCGCCACTTTGTGCAGAGGCTGTCGTGATGGTGTGCAGACGATATCCCTTAGATGCCTGCTCGTTCAGCACTTCTTCCAGTGCGGACAGGTTGCCGGAACCGGTTCCCAGAAACTTTTCCTTTAATGTTACCTGAAGTACCACATACTGAAGTCCTTCCACACCCGATGCGGTAGAATAAGTTAATGAATCTGAATAATTTGCCATTTTTTACATCCTTTCTCTTGTTCATGCTTTATTTACACATTTCGATTGTTTGTATAAATTTTATCGAAAAACATTATAAATTGCAAGAAAAATAGTTCAAATGGTCAGATTATTGTACAAACGGCATTTCTTTCTAACTCTTTTTCCCCAACTGCCAAAAAGCTACGGCACTGGCCGCCGCCACATTCAAAGAATCCACTCCATGAGCCATGGGAATACGAATCGTATAGTCACTTTCTTCGATTGTTTCCTGCTTCAGCCCCTCGCCTTCGGTTCCCAAAATAACTGCCAGTTTTTTCTCCCTGTTTAATCCGGGGTCAGTAATATTCACCGTATCTTCCCGCAAAGCCATGGCTGCTGTGGCAAATCCCAGTTTCTTCATTTCCGGTACAATGGCAGTTCCTTTTTCCATGATCGTCCACGGTATCTGAAACACGGTCCCCATACTTACACGGATGGCCCTCCGGTATAACGGGTCACTGCTGGCCGCCGTCATAAGAACTGCCTCCATATTCAGTGCTGCAGCAGACCGAAAAATTGCCCCTACATTGGTAGGATTGACCACATCTTCCAGGATGGCAATGCGCTCTTTTCCCTCACAGATCTGCTCCACTGTGGGAAGTTTCTTCCGATACATGGCGCACAACATTCCCCGGGTCAACTTGAAACCAGTTATCTTCGTAAGCACATCAAAAGGAGCCGTATAGACAGGAATCCCTTCCCATTTTTTCAAAATGTCCTGCCCATATTTTTCAATATGTTCCTCTTCCATCAAAAAGGAAATTGGTTCGTAGCCCGCTGCCAGCGCCCGCTGGACCACCAACGGGCTTTCGGCAATAAAGATTCCACGGCCATGAGCCGGTGGATGCAAAAGAGATGACTCTTTTGTTCTGGCAAAAAGATCCAGAGCCTGGTCGTCCCAGTTTGTTATATGTATAATGTCAGGCATGGTGTATCTATCCTTTCTTTGTGATTTCGGTATCATAATACCACACTTCCCATAAAAAAACACCCCAGAACAAAAGTCCTGAGGTGTCGTATTCTTTGATATTCGTAAAAGATTATCTCTTTGAGAACTGTGGTGCTCTACGAGCTTTCTTGAGACCGTATTTCTTACGCTCTTTCATACGAGAATCACGAGTAAGGTATCCAGCCTTCTTCAGAACTGGTCTGAAGTCTGCGTCTGCCTCATTCAATGCACGAGCGATTCCGTGACGGATAGCGCCTGCCTGACCTGTGAAACCGCCACCTTTAACGGTGATCTTTGCATCGTATTTGTCAGCTGTGTTGGTAGCTTCCAAAGGCTGACGAGCGATGATCTTCAATGTCTCAAGACCGAAATACTCATCGATATCTTTTTTATTGATTGTAATTTTACCTGTACCTGGTGTAAGGAATACACGAGCGATACTGGATTTTCTTCTTCCTGTTCCATAAAATGTTGAACTAGCCACTGTTATTTCTCCTTTCTAAACCTGATTAAATATCCAAAACTTCTGGTTTCTGTGCAGCATGGTTGTGCTCTGGTCCTGCGTATACATGCAGTTTAGTAAGCATCTGGCGTCCCAAAGGTCCCTTTGGAAGCATTCCTTTTACTGCGTGAGTAATAACAAACTCTGGTTTTTTCTGCATCATTTCTTTCAATGTAGCTTCTTTCATTCCGCCTACATACTCTGAATGATGATAATATTTCTTCTGATCCAGTTTCTTACCGGTAGTAACGACTTTCTCAGCGTTTACAACGATCACATAATCACCTGTGTCGATGTGTGGTGTATAAATAGGTTTTTTCTTACCTCTCAACACATTTGCAACCTCAGATGCAAGACGACCTAAAGTCTTTCCTTCAGCGTCTACAACATACCATTTTCTTTCCACTGTGGATGGGCTTGCCATAAAACTTTTCATCCTTGGAATCCTCCTTATTCTATGCGTCAGCACCATTGGCTCAATGTCCGGAAGCCTGGTTCCAACTCTTGTTTACTATTTTTATGATCAAATACGGCTCCGGGGCATTGGAACTGTATTTTCACGCAATACTGTATTATTATATAAGATGAAACCTTATATGTCAACTATTTTTCACAGAAAATGCGGCCAGAATCAAAGCACTACGGTTATAGTCAGGCTGTGGCCGTCTTTGCTCTCTGCCTGGATACTGCCGCCGTGGTTTTCACAGATGGCTCTGGCAATGGCCAGGCCGATCCCCGATCCCCCTGTCGCTGAGTTGCGGGAAGCATCGGAGCGGTAAAAACGCTCAAACAAAATATTCTGATTTCCTTTGACCACCTGTTCTGTCTCATTGGTGAATGTCATACGACACCGGCGGTTTTTCCGGTGCAGCGTGATGATAAACTCCGTATCTTTTGTGCTGTACTTCATGGCATTATCAAACAAAATGCCAAAAAGCCGCCGCACCTCTTCTTCCCGCCCCCGGTACACAATTCCCGGTGCCACATCCGGATGGATCCGTATCCCCCGGCTGCGGGCCTGTGGCTCATACAGTTCCACCTGATCCAGCAAAGCATCCGACAGGGAAAACTCGCATTTTTCTCCTTTTCCCCCTTCCTCATCCATCCGGGTCAGGCTGACCATCTGCTGCACCAGATGACTCATTCGCTCGATCTGGTTGTGGGTGCTTTTCAGCCACTGATTTTCCCCCTGATCCATCTCCAGCACCTCGGTATTGGCTTCAATAATAGTCAGCGGAGTCTTCAGTTCATGGCTGGCATCAGTAATAAACTGCTTTTGCTTCTGGTAACTCTCCCGCACCGGTTTGAAGATGATCCGGGAAAAAATACACACAAGGAGAAAGACAATGCAAAAGCCGGCCACCGACATTCCTGCACTGATCAACAGTGTATTTTTATAAGTAGAGAGACTTTGCTCACAATCTACAAATACATACAAAACGGCGTCCGTTTGTTTTACCACACGGTAACGGTAAATATCAACAAAGCCTGTGTCACTACCGCTTTTTTTCACGGTTTCCATGTAAACTTTGGCCGTGTCCTCCTGTACCGCTGAGACCTGATCCACATTGACTTTGGTCTCCTTGGAAGAGATGGTCACCGTGAAATACCTGGTCTGGTATGGTTCCTCTCTGGTCATGGGCTTGTTTTTATACGGCGGTGCCTTGCTTCCATCCTGCTGCCCCATACCGTCCCGTGGCGCCTTGCCCGGTTTCTCTCCCTGGGGCAGAACCGGAGGTGCTGCATTCTGGGCCTTCTGATTCCTTGGAAAAGAACCTCCGTTGTCGCTGATCATCTTGGTCAGCCGGTCGCCGTTTTCAATAAGGTTGTGATAATTCAACACATTCAGGCCACCGATCATAAGGAGCAGCACCACAAACATAGATGCCATGGCCACCAGAATGAACTTTTTCCTTAGTTTTTTCAATCCGGCTCCACCTCCACAAAATATCCCTGATTCCGTTTGGCCCGGATGACCACATTGGCTCCCATGGCTTTCAGTCTTTTTCGCAGATAGGAAATATAAACCCATACCACCTGGATATCGGCGTCACTGTCAAATCCCCAGATTTTCTCCATAAACCGCTCTGTGGAAATAATCTGGGAGGGATTGGCAAGGAGCATCTGCAGCATCTGAAATTCTTTATTGGGCAGGCGCTCTTTGTTTCCTTCTACTTCCAGGGTAAATACTGACAGATCCAGCACTACATTACCCAGCTGCAGAGACGAACTTTCCGCCTCTGTCATCCGTCTGGTAATGGACCGGATACGGGCCAGCAGTTCTTTCATAGCAAAAGGCTTGGTCAGATAATCATCGGCCCCCAGGTCCAACCCCTGAACCCGGTCATCCACCTCTGCTCTGGCCGTCAGCATCAGCACCGGCACATTGTTTCTCTCGTTCCGGATCTTCTTTAGCAAAGTAAAACCATCCATTACCGGCATCATCACATCCAATATGAAACCATCGTAATTTCCAGTCTGAAGGTAGTCATAGGCCTCGCCCCCATCATAGACGGCATCTACCTCATAGTGATTTCATTTCAGAACTGCCTGCAGGGCCGCAGACAGTTCCCGTTCATCTTCTGCCAGTAAAAGTCTCATGGTTCCTCCCTTCTGCGCCTGGGTTCTTTATTTTCTTACCTTGACCTTCTTTACGGTACTCCACTTACTGTAGTAAGTTTTTCCATTCACCATTTTATAAGCGCGAACCTTGGCGTAATATGTCTTTTTCTTCTTTAATTTCGTCACGGTTTTGGTCGTCTTTTTCACCTTCACCGTTTTGGTTGTTTTCTTCGTAAATTTCTTGGAAGTGGAATATTTAATCTGGTATCCTTTAACACCGCTGACCTTTTTCAGTGTGAATTTGATCTTTTTGTTATTTTTACTGCGGACTGCCTTTTTGATGGCTGATTTTTTCACAGTTACCTTGCTGGAAGTTGTGGTCTTATTTGTACCGGTACTGCTTGTGCCAGTGGTGGTACTTGTGGTGGTAGAAACAGTCGGCTGGCTCACTTCATACTTCGAAAAAGAAGTTGTCTTAGACGCACCGCTTAAATCTACTGTCGTACTGTAACTTCCTACCGTCACTGTCACATCACTGGTTCCCTGTACATAGACCGTTCCGTCTGTACCTTTTACCGTTACCGTCTTGCCACTCTTATCTGCTATAGTGCCAGCACTTGCCAGTTTTGTCAATGTGCTGTCCCCTGTTACAACCCATTTGGAGTCCTTGC
>HF998349.1:1304-6475 GCA_000433735.1 Clostridium sp. CAG:167 | reverse complement strand
ATATACAGGTTGCAATAGCCGCTTCCGCCACTACCTGCACAATCTTTTTCCATCTAGTCATAATAAAAACCTCCATTTCGATTTTGTGTTTGCTATGTTTTGACTATACTATAGCAGAAGAAACTTAAATGAGGTTTAAAGGAAAAAAGTTCCATCAGCGGGAGACACTTTGCACAATTTGTGCTAAGGCTCTTGCCAACGGAACTTATTTTCCTTTTCAGATTTTCATTTTGACTTTGGCGTCTTATTTCTTGGCCTTTCTCAACTGTATGATCGGAGTCCAGCCACTGTAATATTTCTTTCCCTTTACAATCTTGTAGGCACGGACTCTTGCATAATATGCAGATTTCTTTCCTTTGAGAGTGCAAGTGTAAGCCGTACGCTTTGTTCTAAATCGTTTTGTCTTCTTCTTCGAAAAACTTTTGGAAGAACAGTACTTAACCTCGTATCCACTGGCCCCCTTCACTTTTCTCCATGTAAGTTTTGCCCGTTTCCTGCTTTTGCTCAGAGATTTTTTGATAACCACCGGTCTTGCCACCTTGATTTTTTTCTTGCTGTTTGTCTTTGGTTTACTGCTGTTGTTTGTGACACTGCTGTTATTTGAGGTGTTATTGTTTTTGTTATCTGCCCCATTGTTTGTACCGGTGTTGGTATTGCCGTTATTCTGGTTACCTGCTGTGGTGCCGCTGCTGCCGTTATTGGTGTTACCGGTATTCGTATTGCCATTATTGTTGTTACCGTCACCCTGATTTCCTTTGTTCGGATCATCTGTCGCACCGCCGCCGGTGTTGTCCCCCGGTGTTACCGACTGGTTTTTCTTCGCCACAATGCCGTACTCACTAAGATGGCTGGTATTGAACACCACATAACCATCCTCCACCGTACACGCAAGCCGCTCAGTAATCTTGCCATCTTTTACATATACAACCTCATAAGAATCATAATCTTTCAATTCCTCCGGAAGGGCAAGTTTTACCTTGACTGTAACTCCATTTATCTGAACAATCTTCTGCTTATCCAGCAAGTTAATGTCCAACAGGTATTTCACATTTTCCGCTGCCAAAGCGTCTGTGATTGGCATCTGAACCAAATCCAGTGAATAATCACCATCATTTAACAGTTCCGCTTCCACACTGCCCTGAATGTCGCCGGTACTGGTTATCGTCATCGGCTCCTTCGTGATACTCGTATCTTTCTCCCAGCCTGCATACAGGGTAACCGTTTTATAAAAAGTACCATTATCCATCAGCGTATCTTTTTCCAGCCCCGGCTCCTCATCCCTTCTCCAATATTGATTGGTCATCAATGTATACTTTGTGGAGGATCCCTCTTTATCAGCATGCCATCCTGTAAATTTATATCCCCTTCTTTTAGGAACATACTGGAAAATCGGCATAGCTGAACTTTTCGACGAGTCACTAAGATAATCACACTTTTCCACGTCCTGTCCGTCGATGGTACCTCCGTTGGCATCCAGAGCCAGCACAAGGTAATTTCCTTCGAATGTGTTCTTTTTGTAAAGGGCAAAAATTGTCATTGGCGAATATTTTTCTAACTCAGACGGAGTCAAGGATGTACTTGTAAAAAATTGTCCATTACTTATTTCGCTATTGAATCCCCATCCACAAAATGTACATCCCTCTCTCTGGGCAGTATACTTGGACAGATCCTGAGATGTTAACTGATCCATAGTGCCGGACAGGACAACTTTGTCCTCCCCGGTAGAAACACCGTCTGTCAACACTTCTCCATCAACCGCATTAAATAGCACATAATATTGCTGTGGTTGTTCTATTTCTGCCCCCAGAAATAAGGCATAAATGCTGTGGCCTTTTGTATAGGACACACCATTCATACTTCCCGTAGATGAAAATTCATCTTTCGACAACATTTCAACGGTTTCTGAACTGGCTGAATCTCCGGCCCAGCCTGAAAATTCATTTTTGCCATTATAAGGACAAATGCCCTGGGTAAGATCAGATACCCTTATCGCTTCCTCGTCCTCATCAAAATTGAACTTGATCACCTTGCCTGACTGTTGTCCATCGATAGTCGCGTCCGCATCTGACACCTTCAAATTCAAAACCAGTGCATATTCTCCATCATCCGAAATAGTGAAAGCGCCTGCTTCTCCGGTTTCAAACCATACCGCTGCCACTGTAAGTACAAACATGGCCAGTATGCAAAATTTCATTTTAACTTTCATATAGATCCTCCTCGTAAGATATGTATTGCCCCTGGTGCTTGCCAGACGGCTGATCGTTAAATTGAATTGTATAATATCTGAGGGATTTTTTCAATAGAAATGAGGAAAGATGCAGAATTGTCGTGGGGGAGGGGGGGGATTGTAAGTTATTTCCAGGTTTTCTCCTCATAGGACCATTCTTTATTGGAATATTGTTCCACCCTCTTTGATTTCAAGATTTCTGACCTTCCTCTTCAAATATTCTTCACCATATATCACTCCCAAATAATGTCTTCTTGTTTGTCTAATCTACAATCACGATCAAATTTTTCAACAGCCTCGTAATAAGCCTCAAATAAATCTTTCGCATAAAGCACAAGATTTTCCTTTTTTACACCTTCTATATCTTCATTTATTTTTATCCTTGTTCCTCTAACATCCGCTATAGTTCCCGTTGATTCATCAAAATAAAAGGTTCCTTTCGAATATTCTATTTTCTTCATAAGCTCATTTTTTGCCGGTATCTTGTCCGCTATCAGTTTAATCACATAGGGTGCCGGCGTACTTTCCCCATATTCCCATCTGCGAAGTGTTCCAACAGGAATACCAAAATTTTCAGCAAACTGCTTCTGGGTCTGTCCTGTCATTATACGTAATTCTTTTATATTCATTTATATCATCTCCAGCAGTACCCGATTTGGGTATTTTTTATTCAATAGTACCCAGATTGAGTAGTATTGTCAAGACATTATCTATCAATATACCCAAACCTGCTTTGTAAAATCAGCCAAAACAACTTATTTTTCTCATGATTGCCTTCCACTACCAGCAATGTTTGATTTCTTTTTCTCCCCTGTCCTATATAATTATTCATACGCATCAAACTCCCCACTAATATACATTTTTTCCAAATTGTGTCCTTCTCTCAGTTCTCGTTTCGTCGCATGACACAATGGCGTCAAAGTCCCCCTCCTTGATAAAATAAACATACAATCCGGTCTCATTAAGCGATTTGTCATTAGATTTGTATTATGTGTCGTCATAATAATCTGACAGTGCGGATATTTTTTCTTGAAGAATTGAACCACCTTTTCTGCCATTTCATAATGGTAAAAAGCATCAAACTCATCCAAATACACAAACGATGCCTCTGCCAATTTAAAAATAAGCCGTCGATACAGATTTACCAGTGCTAAGGTTCCGCTTGAGGCATTACGATAAAACGGAATCAACTTATCATGAGCAAAATACAATTCTCTCTGTCCATCCGGAAGTTTCTTTAACACAAGTTCACATTCGATTCCCATTGCATTCAAAAAATCCTCTAAATCTTTCAATTTATCCGGGTCTTCTAAATACTCATAAAACATATCACTCACCCTGTGCAAGCGGATATTTAATTCGCTTCCAACTGTAATCATCGTCATTCTTCTCACATAATTGGACAGCCGGATCAATGCCGAATCCTTCTTCAACGCCACATTTCCGATCAGCCACCGCAAAAAAGGCAGTGTGTACTCCATGTCTTGTGCTGCCTCATTTTCTTCTACTGCCTGTAAATACCGCTCTACATTGGCAGTTTCTGCATCAACCAATTTTAACCGGTCAAACTCATATTCTTTGTTAAAAAAGTCGCATCTGAATATGGATTCCCCATTTATAGAAAGTCTCTCATCCCGCAATTTCTCATTGGAAAAACGAGAATATTCGTAAATCAACTCATCCTCACCAAATCCAAATGTATACGAAAATCGCGCATGATCCTCTTCTGAATCTGCATTCAAAAACACACCGTTTTCCGCAAACCTTGGCCCCGGCAACATCGTAAAAACAATATCCATGAATGCCCTTCCCAAATTCGTCTTTCCCGTAGCATTTCTTCCATAAATAAGCATTTTTGAGATTACATCATCCGAAATACAATCATTACTAAACTGATATCCAGCAACATCCTGCAGATCAACTTCTATTTCATCCTTAAAATTCTTATAATTTTTTAGTACAAATTTCTTCAACATAAAAAAGTATACCGTCCTTTCAGCCCGTCTCCTGGCGTTCTTGTCTCCCTTTGATAACAGTATACTCAAATATGAATCATTTTACAATATCTACTGTAAAAAAATTACGGCATTATCTTATGTCATTCTTGCTTATCTCGATTATAAATGTGAAATTTTCACTATTTTTACACTATTTTTCACTAAGGATGTATCCAAGGGTCTGAATCATATCTTCCTCCGCCGCATCCGCCAGCACCTTGCGGTACTCACACAACAGCCTGTCAACCCGTATCTCCCCCTTTAACATCTTACTGATAGCCGGCAATATTTTCTGCCCACAGTCATAAGTACCTTTGTAATACTCCGTGTTCATATAGTTGTTACCCATATGATCACAGTAAACCGTTCCATTTGAATTAACCGAATAGCCCATATTGGCCATATCCGCATAAGAGCCTTTCTCTCGCACGAACTTCCCCGCCGTCCAAGTCGGCAGTTCCTCCAGCACATAAACTTCTTCGCAAAAATGACCTACGGACATCTCTTTGTTTGGCTCCCATACAATATCACCTTTTTTGAATGGAGTCGGAAAATCAAACCACAATTCCTCAAAAAACTGGTCTATAATATCGTCTTCTTCCTCCGTTCTGGCAGTATTCTGAACCATATCAATCACTCGGCCATCTCCCAGGCACACTACTTCCTGCACTATTTCCGGATGAGCCAGAGACTGCTTTTTAATCCACCACTTCTCTATCTTGCCATCTTGACTATCCATGTCGGATCTTTCCTGCTGGTACGCCTCCAGACATTCCTGTAACGAGCCAAAGCCCCGGTCATATACAGCACCGTGCCAGGGATCACCTGTGTAATAATAATCATACATATACACATATTCCCCTCTTGCCTCCGTTTGAAAGAAGGCCTCTATATCTCGATCCATGATCTGTATGTACCGCTTTAGCACCTCATGAAGACTTGGCCAG
>HF998349.1:641-1292 GCA_000433735.1 Clostridium sp. CAG:167 | reverse complement strand
AGTTTATAGAACTCCATCTTTGAGGGATCTCACAATCGGGCATGGTCCGGAATAATTCTTCCCAGTTTTTCTTCTTTTCCTTATAGGTAATTGTCTGGCATTGGTAAATTAACCAGGCTGTTTCCAATGAATTAAATTCATAGCCGATCTTCTGAAGATAGTTACTTATATCCGGGGAATTAATAAAAGAATATATGTCCATTTTGTTTTCCCCCTTCCACCTGGCATCCAGAAAATATTACAAACACTTTCTTATCTCTTCCATATAATCTCCACTACCGGCTTTTATCACCTTATAATTGTGATGAACTCTGTTTCCTTCTTCATCCAAAGTCCACTCGCAGATAAATAAGATTTCACTCGTCTCTCCTATTTCCACCGTAAAATAGCGAACCTTGTTTCCTTTGATCACCGGAACAATTTCCAGGCAATTATTTTCTTGTACAGGCTCCGGCATTTTAATCCGTATCATCTCATAGTCCTGATAGTTCTCAGTTTCTATCTCGAATTCGTCTATTTCGAAGGGATTTTCAATTTCTTCTCTGTCGCTGATCTGATTCATTACATCCATCAGCATTTCCTCTTTTCTCTCCTTAAGCATCTCTATACACTTAAAGTCTCCCAAGAACAAATAACAAAGTATCTCATGCT
>HF998349.1:406-620 GCA_000433735.1 Clostridium sp. CAG:167 | reverse complement strand
TATCGAACTCGTTTGAGTATTTCACCATAGGTTTCGCCTTGATCAAGAGCATAGTCCACCGCTTCTTCCAGAGTCAACTTCTCGTTCAATAACGCCGCCAGTCCTCCCATACAGTACTCAAGAGTCCTCCTTACATACCCAAATACACATGGCCCGAAGTCCTCCTGCAACTGCTCCATTTCTTCCAGATCATAATCAACATCAACCAGTAATA
>HF998349.1:0-363 GCA_000433735.1 Clostridium sp. CAG:167 | reverse complement strand
AAAATGTAGTATCGTTTGACTTTTCGTCCAGCAGTTCTATATACTTTGCTGCTGTTTCCTTTCCATCCTCTTTCACATTAAGATCCTTGCAGCATGTAGTGAACACCGAACCGTCTTCTCTTACACCTATCATAAAGAAGTATTCCAGAACATTTTCTTCGTTTACAACCTCTTCTTCATATTTCATAATGTTATTCGAACCTGGAATCTTTTCAAACTCACATTTTTTGCCAATGCCCTCGGCGTATTTTTTCAATTTTAAGATTGTTTGATATTGTTTTTGAGTCATCTCATTTAACTCTTTTTGCTTTTCCTGTTTTCTTGCCTTTCTGCTTTGTTTTGCCATAAGTAATCCCTCCGTAC
>HF998348.1 GCA_000433735.1 Clostridium sp. CAG:167 | reverse complement strand
CAACTGAGCCACTCGCGCATTTGTTCGTGTTCTGTTCTGAACACGAACACTACTTTATCATGTTTACAAATAGTTGTCAAGGGTTTTTTTCATTTCTTTTACCCAATGTAAATTTATTTATAAGCATTTTAAGCATTAATAATCTTGGAAAATTCTGGTTTTAAAGATGCTCCGCCTACTAAACCGCCGTCTATATTCGGCTCATTCAGCAATTCTTTCGCATTCTCCGGTTTCATTGATCCACCGTACAGGATGCGGATTGTATCAGCTGTTTCATCATCATACAAATCCCTTACAATCCTCCGGATCTCCGCACACACTTCCTCTGCCTGGTCGGCTGTTGCAGTCTCTCCGGTACCAATGGCCCAGATCGGTTCATAAGCAATAATAGCTGCTTTTGCCTGTTCCGGTGTAACATTCTGCAACGCAATCTTGATCTGCATACGAATCCAGTCAATATATACCTTCTGTTTTCTCTGGCACAAAGTCTCGCCACAACAGATAATCGGTATAATTCCATGTTCAAAGGCTTTCAACACTTTTTTGTTTACATTATCATCGGTCTCTTTGAAGTGTTCTCTTCTCTCCGAATGACCTATAATTGTGTATTTAACCCCTGCATCTTCCAACATTTCCGGTGAAATTTCGCCTGTGTAAGCACCATTTTCCTGGAAATAAAAATTCTGGGCTCCAATACTGACGCTGCTGTCTTTGGTCGCTTCTACCGCAGGTATAATGTCGATAGACGGCACACAGAACACTACATCCACATTGGAATTATCAATAGATGGAAGCAGCTGTCTGATCAACGCCACCGCCTCAGACGGAGTCTTATTCATTTTCCAGTTACCAGCAATAAATCTTTTTCTAGCCATTTACATGCCCC
>HF998347.1:4653-5943 GCA_000433735.1 Clostridium sp. CAG:167 | reverse complement strand
CGCCTGGATGGGGGTGTGCCGGGAGTGTATGAAGTGGAAGGACTGCCGGTAACCCCTTATATGCTGCCCCAGGAATGTGGTATGCACAGCCGTACAAAGTGGGTAGAGATACGCCGCCGTACGGAGTTAGATAACCGGAACAAGGAGTGGAAGACCACTACACTCCGGGTGGAGGCAGCAGAAGATGAGATGTACTTTAGCTGTCTGCCATACACGGCGGAAGAACTGGAGAGTGCGACACATCAGGAAGAACTGCCGCGAACTGCCGCTTCCGAGACGGACGGTTCTGTGCGTGTACGGTGCCGTCCGGGGTGTAGGAGGCATTGACAGCTGGGGGGCTGAAGTAGAAGAAGCCTACCGGGTCTCCGGTGAAGAAGACCATACAGTAAGCTTCCGTCTTGTGCCTTAATCATTATAATGACAAGGGATCGATACGATGGCGTTATAGATACCATCCTCTAGTTTGTGGCTGTAAGAGCCATAATACTTGAGGGTGGTATTTTCTACGTTTTTGATGCCGTATCCGTGGTCCAGAGTAGGTTCTTTTCCATGAAGTGCGCTGTGGAGCAGGGCATCGGTAGTGTTTTCAATGTGAACGATAAATTCCTGGCTGGTGGTAAAAAGCTGGACAGAGATCTGTCTTGGCTCAGGAGCCTGAATCTTCCGGCAGGCATTGAGTGCGTTGTCTAAAAGGTTGCCCAGGATGATGCTCAAGTCGTAGTCCCGGATCAGAATCTGGTTCTGCTGGATCCGTATGTCGGTGCGGAACTGGATGCCTTCCTCCTCGGCCAGAGAGGAATAGTTGCTGATAAAGGAGTCGATCACCAGGTTACCCGTATTGGTAGCGATGTAAGTCTGCTCCAGATCGGTAATGGAATCATTCAGGTAAGGAATGACGGCGTCATAATCTTTTTGTTCCATACATTTTTGCAGGAAGAAGAAATGTTTCTTGGTATCGTGGATCAAGCGTCTTGTATCCCGGTAGGAAGTAGAGATCTGCTGGTATTTCTCAATCTGATACCGCAGCTGGTGGCGCAGGTTGCTCTCGATCTGCTGAAGTTCCGTCAGTTTCAGGACGCTTTGCAACAGGAAAAAGTTAGCCAGGTTGGCGATCAGAATACCACTCATACCGAGAAGACTTATTTGGACCTGCAGTGGACTCCGGTCAGCCTGGACTGGAATCGTCAGAAGCAGGATTATAGATAAGATGGGCATGATCAGTACCAGCAAAGTATATTTAATGGACGGAATGTGGCCGGGTCTTTTGTATAAAAGCATGGTGATATTGAG
>HF998347.1:0-4582 GCA_000433735.1 Clostridium sp. CAG:167 | reverse complement strand
AGAAGAGCGTCACTCATATACCCAGGCATCATGCTAAACAGTGCATAGACTACAAATTCTGACAGGGAGGCATAGGCCTGAAAAGAAAAAGTAATAAAAAAGCGGTAGCGCATCCTTCCTTTGTGGAGAAATGTCAGAGCAAAGGTAAGGACAAAACTCATAAGAAGAGTCAGCTGTGTATGCCATTGCTCCGGAATGAACAGATGGCAGTATAACAAAAGTTCGTTCAGGACGAAGGCACCAAAGTACAAAACGACAGGAATGTTTTTTTTGCGTTCTTCCATAAAGTGCCGCAGGTAGATAAAGAGGATAGCCAGGTCAAAAAGACTGCTTACCACATTGAGAATAATATTCATAAGTATTTCTCCTTTTCATTAACGCAGATTCCGGATGATCAGAAGTTGTTCGTTAAATAGTTTCCTTAGATCATTTTCTTTGCGGCGGCTCAGTGGGATTATGTCATGATTTCCCATCACCAGCTCGCTTTTTCGTATGTAATGGAGATGTTTTATATTGATTATGTGGCTTCGGCAGCAGCGGAAGAAACCATAATCTTTTAGTTGATTCTCCCAGTCGGACATCCGGCCGGTGGCACGTAGTTCACTTTCTTTTCCCACAAAGCGGGTCAGATATCGTCTGGCATCCAGACATTCAATATAATAGATATCATCCGTGTGGATGAGGTGTTTTTTCTCCTCATCAGGAAGCACCACCTGGATAGATTGGGATTGCTGGTAATCTTCGATAAAGCGGCTTACTTCCTGCATAAATTCTTCTTTCTTAAAAGGTTTGGATATGTACTGGAAAGCCTGTACGGAAAAACTGTCCTTCATGTATTGAGGATAGGCACTGACAAAGATGATATGCAGATCCCTGTCCGGCAGTCCCCGGAGATGTTCTGCCAGATCAATGCCATTAAACAGGGGCATTTCAACATCCAGAAAAAGTGCGTGGAGCATATGGGTTTTTTGGTAATCTCTCAGTAGTTTTAATCCGTCGGTGTAAGAATGAATCTCAAAATGGATATTGTGTGTTGCTTCGTATTCGTGAAGCAGATCTTCAATCTTCTTTACCTCATCGGCTTCATCATCACAAATCCCTACTTTGTATGTTATCATGTGTATCTCCTTTCGTTGTGAAAAGTCCCATAAGCCAGCTGAAGACAGCGATAAAAACGCAGACGGCTACAGCCGGGTAGATGGTATCAAGTCCGAACCACCAGGAAAGGGCAAAGATTGCCAGACAGATACAAGATGCCAGGCGGCGGTGCCATGCCTGGTGTTTTTTTTGCTCTTTTGTAAATTCTCTTGTGACACTGACGCTGTCTTTTATAAAGAAGATCACCAGGCAGCAGGCCAGTGTAATGAAAAACCATGCTGTGTCGGGAATCTGATGACGCAGACTAAACAGGCCGAATGCGGCAAAAAAACATAAGTAAGAAAACAGAGTGCACAAAAGTCTGGAAGGGGCATGGATCCCTCCGCAGCAGCTCTTTAGAGAAAAGAGGACCAGGGTATACAAAATACCAAAAAGCGGATATCCAAGCAGCAGTCCAAACAGAAATGTCGTTACAAAGTAAACAACTAACTCCAGCAGATAGTCCAGACAGTATAGATAGGCGTCGTATTGGTTGTCCTCGATGGATCCG
Source organism: Clostridium sp. CAG:167 (assembly GCA_000433735.1). Classification (GTDB taxonomy): domain Bacteria; phylum Bacillota; class Clostridia; order Lachnospirales; family Lachnospiraceae; genus Eubacterium_F. The sequence goes on along the minus strand of HF998347.1, from coordinate 2,934 downwards.
TTCCGGACCATGCACCGGGTAAGAAAAGCAGCCAGTTTATAAGATAGATACATAGGCATCCCTCCCTCATATAAATTGAATTTATTATAACATAAACAAGTGGAAAAATTAATAAAAAAGTTATAAATCGTCGCAAATGTGTCAAATGTGTGTCAAAACGGCCAAATGAATTACCACTCATCGCAAATATCATACCATTCGCTCCAAAACCCCCAAAAGTTATAATTTATGTGTTATGATGATTCCAAGAAAGGAGGTAAAGGGATATGAGACAGAAAATGAAAACAGTCTGCCAGATTCTGGCAGCACTGGCAATCGCAGTTGCACCTGGCGCAGCACAGAATTGCCGCACATTATTCTTTGAGGAAAAAGCACCGGAAAATCTGGATGCCCTCATGAAGAAACATAGCAACTAAGAGTACATCAAAGTGGTAAGAGAAAGGGAGAGTCGATATGTTGGAAAAGAATGATCTGGCAGGAGACTCCTTGAAAATTGTACCACGGCAGTATCTCCCCCTGATTTCAAGGGGGGAGTTATTGCGTAAAGAGACTTTCGGTTCTACCGGAAAGTGTCTTGAGGTATATTGGAGCAAGGAGGATTACATGCGGTCTATGTATTCTTTGTGGTACTATCGAAAAAAATATTATGGAGTGACACCAGCGGATAAACGATGTTCCTTCGATACGATGAAAGGCCAGGACGATCAAACAGGCTATGAGCGTATTTTTGGCATCCGGAATCTGACGGAAACAAGACTGGTGGAAATTTACCGTGAAATGATGGAATATGAACCGGTGTGGCTGATCTTGCAGCCAAGCATCGCAGAACTTTTGTGCATTGTGAAGCATAAACATCATCTTCCGTGGATCCCATCTCTCCGCTATGTAGAGATGACAGGTGAGGAATTGTCAGGAAGTTTGAAGAGACAGATGATACGGAGCTTTCGATGTCTGGTGGCCAACCGTTACAGTTCCACAGAGGTAAACTGCATTGCGTATGAGTGTCCTTACGGCAACCTTCATTGCATGGAGGACAATGTGAGGGTAGAAATTATAGATGAATATGGAAGGTATATGAAGGAAGGGCAGTGCGGCAGGATCTATGTCAGCACTATGCACAACCGGGTGATGCCTTTTGAAGAGTACGGAATCGGAGATCTGGGAAGTCTGGAAAAGAGCCGCTGCCAATGTGGCAATCATGGGAAAATACTGCACCTGAAGAAAGGGCGCAGTGCCAGATGGGTAGACATGAGAAATGGAGAGCCTGTGACACCATATGTATTTGCTAATGCAGTAAATGGTGTAAATCGCAAATTTAAAAACTGTATTTGCCAGTTTCAGGTAATACAAAGGGATTATGACGATTTTCTTGTGAACCTGTCATTAAATGAAGAACCGGCTCACTTGCAGGATGAATTTAAGAAAGGGATAGGCTATGATGCATTGAAAAAAGCCAGGTATGAGTTTGTCATGTCAGAGCATTTGTTCCCGGAACTCGAAGAAAAGAACAGTTATTTCTGTAGTGAAATAAAAAAGAAACAAAGGTGGTGGCAGCTGCCGTTTAGGCGGTTTCGTTACAGGCTGCTACGGGTGTAAGGAAAGGAGTAGTTAAGATACATGAAGAAAATTTTTTATTTATTAACAATGGTGATGGCAGTTGCTGGTGGCAGCCTGACTGTCAGAGCACAGGCCGTTTATCCGTCGGCAAAAACACCTACTAACTCTTTTGCAAAACTGGTGGCAGAGGATAATGTGGGTGATGTGTATGAAAAGGTTACAGTAAACCTCGATAAAGGTACTGTTTATGCGGACGGTGAGAAAACCTCCCTGCGCAAAGTTCTTCATTGTTCGAAGAAAAAGGAGGAGCAGTACCTGGAAAAGAGTGTCAGTGGTTTTGAGAAGAGCGTGGAGAACCAGACTGTATGTGAGGTCGAGAAAACATCTGCATCCAAGGTGGAAATCACAAATAATTTTCAAACAAAACGAATCATTGCGGCAGTGACAGAACTGCCACAGACATATGGTGCGGAAAAAAGCGCCAAAGGTGAGACAGCCTACATAATTGGAAGGTGGCAAGCAAGTGCTTCCAACAACTAAAATGACTATACCATGGGATCATTCATTATATGCCCATTGGAAGAAAAAATAGTAAGGTGTTCAGAATGTGAAAGGGGTAACGATTATGAAAAAAATTTTATGGAGCATATTTATTTTGTGCATGCTGGCAGGTACAGGCGGAGCCTGTGCCTTGGTGGCGCAGGCTCAGACAACGGCAGAAGAAGGATGTACCGTCAAATTATATGGAGATGATCAGCTTCTTGAGACCAAGTGGTATAAGTGGGGGGAAAAGATAGAACTGCCAGAATATTACCAGCGTGATTATATAAAAGATGGCAGTGAAGTGAAGACGGAGACAATATACATCAGGGAATGGAAGTGGCAGGATAGCAAAGGTAGTATTTCTTGTGCCGTAGACAGGGATCCACAATTGACGGTATCCAAAGAACTTTCGTTAACAGAGAATGGCGAGATAGAGGTAAAAGGCTATAGCAGGGTTGACAGTGCCTATATAAATCAGGCAAAGGTACTGGTTAAATTCTGCGTAGGAGGAGAAATTGTAAAGACGGCATGGTATGCTCAGGGAGACACAGTGTATCTCCCAAGTGATCTGGCTGGGAAGAATCTGGATACCTGGTGGTATCAGGGAACTTACACAGACAGTGACGGTCAGACCAGAACTCGGCAGGTGTGGGTGGTATGGAAGTTTGGAGCGTCTGTTTTGCCAAGAGGAATATATGAACGCACATTTCATGTAGCTTACAAAAAGGAGGAAGACACGACGACAGAGACACCGAAAACATCTACAGGAGTGTTCAGTCCAACAAAGCGAATTGAAAAAGAGGATAAAACGCCACCGGTGATCAAAAACATCAA
>HF998346.1:58091-77698 GCA_000433735.1 Clostridium sp. CAG:167 | reverse complement strand
CAAATGCTTTTTGAAGTTTTTTCATCTTTATTCCTTTCTTTGGTGTTAAATATTATAATAATATAAAGTTTATCATATAAAATAGTTGTAAAGCAAGTGATTACTAAAAAAAATTTGCATGTACACTTTTTAGATTTTTTCTGCAAAAAACAGTGCGAATACGCGCTTTGCAGCCTGTATTCGCACTAAATTATACTATTTATTAGGACTTGTGAAATTGGGTTAAGAATTACATACGCCAATACAGATCCTGATATTTCAGGGCTGAATTGTTCCATGAGAAATCCATGGCCATTCCTCTGTCAATGATCTTATTCCATTCTCTCTTTCGGTTCTGGAATACATCTTTGGCATACCGGATCGTGCCAAGCATTTCATGGGCATTGTAATTAGCAAAGGAGAATCCTGTACCGGTACTTTCATACTCGTTGAATGGCTGCACCGTGTCTTTAAGTCCTCCTGTCTCTCTTACGATCGGCACCGTTCCATAGCGCAGACTCATTAACTGACTGAGACCGCATGGCTCAAACAGGGACGGCATCAAAAACGCATCGCAGGATGCATAAATCTTGTGAGACCTCTCATTTGAATAATAAATGTTGGCTGATACACGGTCCGGATATTTCCAGGCAAAGTGCCGGAACAAATGCTCATATTTTTCCTCACCGGTTCCCAATACAACTAACTGTGTATCCTCTGTACAAATTTCTTCAATAACATAATCAATTAAGTCAAACCCCTTTTGATCTGTCAGTCTTGACACAATACCGATCATAAATTTTTTATCGTCCTGAGCCAGTCCCAGTTCTCTCTGGAGTGCCCTCTTATTCTTGATCTTTTCTTTGCGGAATGTTCTGGCATCATAATGATACTCCACAAACGGATCTGTGGCCGGATTGTATTCATTGTAATCCAGTCCGTTTACAATTCCTGTCAGGCAGTTTGCCCTGGCGTTAATAAGGCCATCCAGTTTTTCTCCGTAAAACGGGGTCTTGATCTCTTCCGCATAGGTGTCACTTACGGTAGTGATCTGATCTGCGTATACAAGACCACCTTTCAAATAATTGGCATCACCATATGCCTCCAGCTTGTCAGAGGTAAAATAGTAAGCATCCAGTCCTGCGGTATCCATAACGGTCTTTTTGTCCCAGACTCCCTGGAACTTCAGATTATGAATTGTCATGATCGTCTTGATACCACGGTAAAACTCTCCCTGCTGGAAAGAATCCTTCAGATATACCGGGATCAGTCCCGTCTGCCAGTCGTGACAGTGAATGATATCCGGTCTGAAACCGATCAGCGGCAGTGTAGACAGCACGGCTTTATCAAAGAAAGCGAACTTTTCAATATCCTGATAAATCTCCCCATAAGGTTTATCACCACTGAAATAAAATTCATTGTCCAGAAAATAAAAGATCACACCGTCGTACTCCATCTGAAACACTCCGACATACTGCTTGCGCCACGCCAGTTCCAGATAAAAATGAGTCAGATACTGCATCTGATTTTTATATTCTTCCGGAATTGCGGTATATTTAGGAATCATAACCCTGACATCAAACTCGTCTTTATTGAAATATTTAGGCAGGGAACCCACTACATCGGCAAGTCCTCCTGTCTTAATAAACGGTACACATTCGGAAGCAGCAAATAACACTTTTTTCATGTTCTTCTCCCCTTTCGATAAGTAATCTATGATTACTTTTTATTATACACTAATCCGCAAAAACTGAAAAGAAAAATTTAGCATTTTTTCTGCTCCAGTCTTATTTTATCTGCAATCAGTGCCACAAATTCTGAATTGGTTGGCTTTCCCTTGCCATTGTGTACGGTGTAACCAAATAATTCATCAATGGTATCCACTTTTCCGCGGCTCCATGCCACCTCAATGGCATGACGGATGGCCCGCTCCACACGGCTGGGTGTCGTGCCATGCTGTTTGGCAATGGAGGGATATAAAATTTTTGTAATGGAATTGAGCATTTCACTATCATCTACAGACATCATAATGGCATCCCGCAGATATTGATATCCTTTTATATGGGCAGGCACGCCTATTTCGTGGATAATATTTGTCACATCTGTCTCCAGATTATAACGGGCTCTCTGTCCGGCCACCGATTCATTTCCCTGAGTCAGTTTACGAAAACGGATCCCCGGTTTTAATTTCTTCACCTGTGATAAAATAGTATCCTTATCAAACGGTTTTAATATGTAATACAGTGCTCCCAGACTCATGGCCGTCTCAGTAATGCGCTCCTGAGCAATGGATGATATAACAATGACTTCCGGTACTTTACCGATGCCAGAACCTTTGTGAAGTTTCTCCAGCACTCCCAATCCATCCAGCTTTGGCATGATCAGGTCCAGTAAAAGCACATCTGGTTTTGTCTCTTCGATCATCCCCATTGTCTCTACGCCATCTTCTGCCGTTCCTACCACTTCGATTCCATTATCATCCATCAAAATATCCCCCAGCATTTTCAAAATCCTCGGATTATCATCTGCAATAAGCACTTTTAACTTTTCCATTTTTGTCCCTCCGTCAAAGAATTAAATATTTGTAAATTTACTATAAATTCATTATAAGTTATTATTTTGTGTATTTCAAGCATTTTTTACATTTATTTTATATTATATTCACCCTAGCTTTCTATTTTTCGACGGAAACAATCAAAAAAAGACCGCATTTCCCGGCATCCCATGTAAATGCCAGAACCTGCGGTCCCCTCATATCTGCTTTGTCAAAACAGCTGAACTTTTCCTACTGCATCCCCGTTAATGACATAATATGCTGTAAAATCCTCTGGTTTTACATACACTTCCTGTTTTTTGATTTCTTCCTTGTGTCCATGGGCTTCATAATCTTCCTTAATGCGGTGAAAGACCTCATCCATGTCTACCTCTCTCTGTCTGTACTGCAGAATCACTTCTATATCCTTCTGTTCCATACTATCGCCCCCTTGCTGATGTTTCCTACCTTACTCTCCTTTGCCGGTAATAATCCATGGTGCCGGCTGTTGTTTAAAACTATTATTCCCTGCCAGTCTGGATACTGCGATCTGGATCACGTCCACATCTTTGATCCCTAATTCCTCCAATTTCTCCTTAGCACTTGCTGCTACTTTAAAATCCAGGGTATAAAGAATTACCCGGATAGAAGGATTGATACTGGTCAGATAAGCCAGTTCCTGATCCATGCTGGCAGACGCCACCATAAATACTGTGGATGGAACAGGCAGATCTTTCATATTTTCTTCATCTACATGATCAATAATAGAAATATTGCTCAAGCCAAAATGCTCTACATTGTCCTCCATGGTAGCCCGGTCCGCCTGACTGTATTCTACTGCAATCACGGACCCCTCCGGTGCCTGCAGTGCTGCTTCAATGGCAATGCTCTCCCCGCTGATAATACACAGATCATCCTGTTGGTCTACCATCATCTTGTTCAGGATCACAGCACGGATCTCGCTTCCTACATAACGGATCGATCCACGCTTGAACATGTCATTGTTCATTCCTATCTTCGTAGTGTTACGCGCCTGTGGATTCAAGATCAGCATACCTGCTGATGCATTGATCCCACGGTCGATCATGTCTTTTACCTTGCTGTTGAGAATAACACCCTCCGGCTGTGATCCCTCGTTGTACCACACCTCACACTCTCCCAGTCCGGCATTCCACAGACGATAAAAAATATCTTCCTGGCCCGCATTAGTAAACACCATCGTAGTTTTGTGAGATTCAACCGTAGGAATAATATTTTTATTCTTTCTGGTAATATCCAGAATCTTCACATGCTCAAGATCCAGGGCTGTATTCTTTGCATAATAGTGCAGCCAGTCTAAGATCACCTCATTGGTAAAAATCTGTTCTTCCATGTAAAAGCCCCCTCAATTTTTATAGTTCTATTATAACAGAACAGAGCTTTTTAATCTAGTAAATTATTCATACTTCTTAATCCAATCAAAAGAGTCGAAGAATTATGAAGAAGTGCAGATGCGGTCGGTGTGATGATCCCTGCCGTACCTAATAGGATCAACATGGAATTAAATCCTACAATGGAACGATAATTGCTGCCAATGCGCTTCATCAGTTTTTCACTCAATGTGCGCAGGGTAATCAGCTGCTGCAGGTTTTCTGCTCCAATGGTAATATCTGCAATCTCCCTGGCAATCTCTGCACCATCGCTGATGGCAATCCCTACATCCGCTGCAGACAATGCCGGCGAGTCATTAATACCATCACCGATCATGATCACTTTTCTTCCCTGTTCTTTCTGTTTTTCCACATACTGAGCCTTGTCTTCCGGCAGCACCTCAGAATAATACTCATCCACACCGACTTCTCTGGCAATAGCAGACGCTGTATTTTCTCCATCTCCTGTCATCATAACAATCTTTTCAAAGCCACAGGCATGAAGTTTATCTATCACCTGTTTTGCCTCCGGACGCAGCGGATCTTCAATACAGATCACGGCAGCCAGCCTGCCATCGATCGCCATATAAAGTCTTGAATACTGCTTTGGAAGATTCGTAAACTTTTCCTTCTGTTCTTCCGGCACAATACATTTTTCATCCTCAAATACAAAATGGAAACTTCCGATAATCGCCTTTCTTCCATTGATGGTAGTAGAGATTCCGTGAGCTACCAGATACTCTACCTTTGTATGCATCTCTTCATGTTTGAGTTTCTTTTCTTCTGCCGCTTCCATAACCGCTTTTGCCATGGAGTGCGGAAAATGCTCTTCCAGACACGCTGCGACGCGAAGCAGTTCATCCGGACTCTGACCATTAAATGAGACCACATCTACAACCGTAGGTTTTGCTTTTGTCAGTGTTCCTGTTTTGTCAAATACGATGGTGTCCGCCTGGGCCACTGCCTCCAGATACTTACCGCCTTTTACCGTTACCCCGTAGAGATTGGCCTCCCGGATAGCCGACAAAACAGAAATCGGCATCGCCAGTTTCAGAGCACAGGAATAGTCTACCATAAGAACAGACAAGGCTCTGGCAGCATTTCCTGTGAGCAGGTAGGGAAGGACCGTACCGGCAAAACTGTAAGGGACCAGTTTGTTTGCCAGATTTTCTGCTTTACACTCCAAACCGGATTTCAATTTTTCCGATTCCTCGATCATAGATACAATCTTTTGGAATCTTCTGGAGGCACCCACTTCTGTTACCTCTAATGTCATTTCTCCCTCTTCCACTACAGTTCCGGCATACACAAACATACCTGTCTCTTTTCTGACCGGCACCGATTCTCCGGTAAGAGATGCCTGATTCACCATTGCCTCACCAGCTGTCATTTTGCCATCAAACGGGATTACATTACCCATATGGACCACAACCTGACTTCCCTGTCGGATCTCTGTGGCATTGACCAGTTCCTCTTTACCGTCCTTCCATTCCCAGACCTTCGTGACATTTAAAGACATGCTCCGGGCCAGATCATCCACTGACTTTTTGTGCGTCCATTCTTCCAGCAGTTCGCCTATTCCCAACAGGAACATAATAGAACCAGCTGTATTAAAGTCACTTCTCACAAGAGAAACACCAATGGCTGTAGCATCCAGAACCGGCACCTCTATTTTCCCCTGTCTCAGCACATGAAGCCCCTTCTTTATGTACCTCAGTGCCTTGAAGCCGATAACGGCCACCCACACCGGATACGGTACAAGCCACCGTCCTACATACCGGACGGCTATTTTCTGCATCAGTTTTTCCTGATACATGGCATTGCCGGCTCTTCCGGAATTTTCCAGATATCCGGAGGGTACTTCTACATTTTCATAACAAAACCGCTGGATGCCTGTCAATATTTCCCGGCGGCTTCCTCTATATTCAATAACAGCATCCGCTGTTCTTTCATACACTTTTACAAACACAACTCCCGGCATCTCCTGAAGATAATACTGAAACAGATCTGCCTGCTCAAAGGTCATCTTCTTCGCTGCCAGATGCACTCTCATTCGATTTTTTAATTCATGCTTGATCGTAAATTTCATTTTTCTCACCTTGCTTTTATTAATACGACAAAAAGCACCTGAAAAACAGGTGCCCGTCGTTTTTTATTATTCCTCTGTTTCGCTGGCAGCATCTTCAAACTCAGCCGCCTGCTCTTTAGCTTCTCTTTCTTCATTGATTGCTTTGGCGTCTGCCAAAACATCACCTGCGTTCTCCTGAACGGTAGAAACCGTCTTCATAACACAGTCCTTTGCTCTCAATGCGGCTGCTGTGCAGTTAGCATATACTTTTTTTGCATCCTTACTGGATAACACTTTGATTCCGGCTGTTCCAAATGCAACTCCTGCTGCAAACAAACCTGTCTTTTTCCAATTGATGTTTTTTAAGCATTTCATCATGATCAAGTACCTCCTAAGTATGAATTTTTCTCTCATGATTCCGATTATAAAATCTTCGTTTCCGCTTGTCAACACCTTTCAAACACGAACTTTTGTTAGACTTTCTAACCCTGCATTTCCTCAATAAAAATGCCATATCCTCTTGTAGGATCTTCTACAAAAACATGGGTGATGGCACCTACCATTTTCCCGTTCTGGAGGATTGGCGCACCACTCATTCCCTGCACGATCCCACCAGTCAGTTTTAAAAGCCTTTTATCCGTCACGCAAATCTCCATTCCTTTGTTATCATGGCTGTTTATGTGGATTTTTTCAATCTCTATCTCATATTTTTCCCATGCGCCTGTAAGGTTGATCCCTACATAAGCTTTTCCTTTTTTTATATTCTGACGGTAAGCAAGAGGGATCTGTTTGTTTTTGTATTTTTTTAGCCAAGTCTCTTGGATAGTGCCGAACACGCCTTTTTCCGTATTTTTAGACACAATACCCAGAATGTGGTCGGATGACATCTTCATATATCCCTGTAATTCTCCCGGCTCTCCTTTTTTCCCTTTCGTGATTCCCAGGATCTCTCCCTGATACACTTCACCGCCTTTTAAATTCAACAAAGTTCCGGTGTCCATGTCGGTAATACCGTGTCCCAGCGTTCCGAATCTGCCATTTTCCGTTATATAAGTCATGGTTCCGATGCCCTGAGTATCTTCCCGCACCCAGGTTCCGATCTTGTATGTGCCATCTTCTGCCATTACCGGCGTTACCGCCACTTTCATTTCCTCTTTGTTCCGCCGTATAGTCACCGGGACCTTCTTCCCTTTTGTTTTTTGTATCTGCTGGTTTAACGCTGCAATAGTATTGATCTTCACATCGTTCCACCGCAGGATATAATCCCCTGTCTTAAAACGGTTATAGCCGGGAGCATAGGACAAATCGTCCTTTCCCTCCACCTTTGCCACATCCAGGACCAGCAGACCCTTGGTCTCTACATAAATACCAATGGGCTCCCCTACCGGTGCTACTGTAGTACCGGTTCCCCATTTTAGTTTTATATGCTTTATGGTAAAAAGATTAAATAGTTTCACCGGTACATTCGTACTGGTAGTCTTTGTCTGCATGGCATCTACTACAGAACGTTTTGTCTGCACCGAACAAAATGGCGGCAATTCCATTTCTTCCAGACTTTCTCCCTGCCAGGTAAGTTCTTCCGGTATAGATTCCTTATAATATTTCGTGATCACGATCCCCAGCACACACAGATCCAGTACCAACAGCCCGGCAAATATTTTTTGCAGTCTCTTTTTCATTCTTTCACCATCCCACATTGATTGACATTAAAAAAACAGGAACTTAACTAATTTAAGTTCCTGTTTAGTATGGTGTTTTTATGATTTTTTATACTTTTTAAGTCCGGCCGCCATTTGCCGCATCTCTCTGGCACTGGCTCTGACTGCGTCCGTGATCTCCACACCGCCAAGGATCCTGGCAAGTTCATCTTCGATCTCAACCTCCGTCAGCCGCCGGATCCCGGTAACAGAGCGGTCTTTTTTTACCACTTTTTCAATGACAAAATGCTCATCTGCCATGGCTGCTATCTGCGGTAAATGTGTGATACAGAGAATCTGATGGCTGGCACCCAATGCTGTCATTTTTTCCGAAACTTTCTGAGCCGTTCTTCCGCTGATTCCCGTGTCGATCTCATCAAAAATAAGACTTTCGATTCCATCTTTGTCTGCAAACACAGATTTGATGGCCAGCATGATTCTTGACAACTCACCACCGGAAGCCACTTTTTGAAGGCTTTTTCTTGGTTCTCCCGGATTGGTGGCAATCATAAATTCCACTTCATCTGCCCCCTGGTCGGTTATCCTCTCCGCCTTTCGTATCTCAACATCAAAGTCTACATGGGCAAAATTCAGATCCATGAGTGCCTGAGTAATTTTTTTCTGCAAAGCTGCGGCACTTTTTTCTCGAAGTTTCGTCAGGCCGACTGCTTCTTTTTGAAGTTCTTCTTCCTGCTGTTTTAATGTCTCCAAAAGACTGCTCCGGTATGCCTCGTATTCTTCCAGTTTTTCCAGTTCGTCCCGGGCTTTTTCCCCATGTTCCGTAATTTCCTCATAGGACTCACCATACTTTGTCTGGAGGCTTCGGATCTGGTCCAGCCGGTTTTGTAACTGCATCAATTCTCCCGGGTCGAATGTAATATCCGACATATATCCTGAGATTTCCCGGTTAAAATCACTGAGCATACTCTCGATCTGCATCAGTTCGTCTGTGTAAGAACCAAGTTCTTTTTCATACTCAGACACATTCTGCATATTCTGAACCGCCCGTCCAATAGCGTCTGTCGCCTCTTCCTTACAGTGTCTGTAAGCCTCCGACAGCTGATCCACAATATGTTCTCCATTAGACATTTTCCTGAAATCATCTTCAATGGTGAGCATCTCTTCCTCTGTCAGGGATGCCTCTTCGATCTCCCGGATTTCATACATAAGGTAGTCCTTCCGTCTGGCCTGCTCCTCCTCAGACATTTCACCTGACTGGGACTCCTGTAATGTGTGTCGGTACTGTTTGTACAAGTCATGAACTTTTTCTTTCTGCTCTCTAAGTTCTTTTCCACCAAAATCATCTACAATCTGGCGGTGTCTTTTTTCATTCAACAAAGACTGATGTTCATGCTGTCCGTGAATGTCTATGAGATATTCTGAAATAGCCCGGATCGTACTTACCGGCACCGTCACGCCGTTTATTTTGTTCACACTGCGGCTTCCCGTTATGCGCCTGGAAATAATAATCTCTCCTTCTTCCGGTTCTACGCCACAGTCCCTTATTTTTTTTCTGGCAGACTGACTTTCCACATGAAAAACCGCTTCTACCAGTGCACTGTCACCATATCTTCCGATCATTTCCGGTGACACTCTGGCCCCCAGAACAATATTCACCGAACCGATCAGAATGGATTTACCGGCACCCGTCTCTCCTGTCAGGATATTCAGGTGCGGGCCAAAATCCACATCAATCTCATCAATGATGGCAAAGTTTTTTACATGTAAATTTTCTAGCAATTTGTCCCCCTATTTTATTTTTCTGACTTTTACACGGCATCCCAGTTTCACGCCATTGACAACGGCATAAACCGTAGTGGTTCCTTTCTTTCTTCCGGTTACCAGACCACTGGATGTAATGGATGCAATACTGCTGTTCCTTGAATACCAGGTAACTCCGGTACTGATGTCATTTACATACAGCTGCTCTGTGTCATACTGGCGGATGCTCATTCCCTTGCGGTTCAGATCTACTACCTGCACTTCGCAGTAACCGATCTTTCCATTGGCCGTCTCGCCATAGATAGTTGCCTGTCCGGCCTGTTTGGTCCGGATCTTACCGTGGCGGTCTACCGTAGCCACACTAGGATTATCTGAATAATACTTGATTCCTGTAGTTGCCCCTGCCGGTTCTGCTGCAATGCCGGACATAGCGGCTCTTCCCTTAGCAACTGTCAGAGTCGCGTTTTCTACCGATACTCCTGTTGCTTCTACCGGCTCTTTTACTGTCAGGATACAGGTTGCTTTTTTGTTGGAACCATCTTTTGTCTTGGCTGTAATCTTGACAATTCCCGGCGCCACACCAAGTACCCGGCCTGAAGAACTTACCGTTGCCAGTGTCTTATCCGATGAAGACCACTTTACTTTTTTTACTGAGGCATTCTTCGGTGTTACATAGGATTTCAGTTTCAGTGTACTTCCTACATATACCTTTGCCGTGTATTTGTTTAATTTTAACTTCTTAACTTTTCTGACTACTCTTACTTTACAGCGGGCATACGCTCCACTTCCGTCTTTCGCTGTAGCTGTAATATAAGCAGTTCCCAGTTTTTTACCTTTTACTTTTCCGCTGGAACTTACTGTTGCCACAGATTTTTTACTGCTCTTCCATTTTACCTTTTTATTGGAAGAACCGGTTACGGTTGCTTTAATATAAAAGGTCTTTTTCAACTGAAGATACTTTGTTTTTGGTTTCACTTTTACCTTTGTATCGTTGGCAACCTTTTTCGGTGTTACCGTTACCAGACAGGATACGGTAAATCCTCCGTCTGTAGACTTACCTGTGATCAAAACGGTTCCAACTTTCACACCGGTCACTTTAGCATTGGATGCACCTGAGTTTTCTACCTTTGCTATGCCGGCATTGGAGGTTGTCCATGTCATGGACTGGTCAAAGGCCGTCGTCGGATTAAAGGTCGGCTTGATGATGATAGAAGATCCTTCTTCTACTGTTTTTACCTGTGAATCAAGAGAGACAGACTTCACACCGTCCTGCACCGTTACCTGGATCATATCAATCGGTCCGGCAATGGTTCCGTTAAAGGTCTGAGCCTTGATAAAGGTGGTTCCTGCCTTCACACCAGTGATCACTCCATTTTCATTTACCGTAGCCACTCTGGCATCCATGGTTGTCCACTGAATCGTATCTGTGGTATCGGCCGGCGTTAAGGTTGCTTTTACGGTAGCCGTATCTCCGGTGCGAAGTGCAATATTTTTCGGCGACAGAGAAATCTTTGTAGCTGGTCTCTTAACATCTACATTGATTCCGGTTACAATACCTTCTACAGAAACAATGTTCAAATACGTCTTACCCGGTTTTGCACCCTGGACCTTAAACTGCTGCCTGGTCTCGTCATAAGTCACATTAGCAATGCCATCCACCGTCGGTGTGATCTGGTTAAAGACGGTGGTTGTATTGGTCGGCGCAAATTCTACATCTATGATCTGTATATCACCTACATTCATACTCACCGTATTGGTACTCAGCGTAATACTGGTCGGCGATGCACTAATGGTCAAAAGACAAGAGGCCATGACTCCATTGGGGTTAATATCCGGCCTGACAGTGATCAGAACCGTTCCTGCTGTCTTAAAGGTAATATAACCATCCTTATCTACTGTGGCTACAGATGAGTCCGAACAACTCCACACAAGATCCGTGGCAGTGGCGGTAGTCGGGGTATAACCTACATCCCCCTTCATATTGTATCCCTGTTTGTAAAACGGCACCGTAAGATCACTGTACTTCAGACTGATGGTCTGAATATTGGATACAACGGTAATACGGAGAGTTTTACTTTCTCCTGTAGCCGTATTGGTTACGATCAAGTCTGCATAACCTGCTATCTTTGCTGTAATAACAGCACTCTTTCCATCACTGGCCGGATCTACGGTAAAGTATCCGATATTGGCATTGGAACACTTCCACTCCAGCGGTGCATTGGTGATATTCTGAGTAATCTCTGCCCGGACTGTAGTGGTTTCACCAACATACATGCTGAAATCCTTGGATGGATTCAAGGTAAATTTATCCAGTTTTTTCTCTACCACAACAATACACCTTGCTGTGATAGTACGGCCCTGACTGTTGGTCAGCGACGCCTCCACGATAATGTTGCCGCTTGTGATCTTGATACCCTTTACAAGACCATTATCATCTACTGTTACATAGTTCGTATCTGAAGAAGTCCATTTGATTGGTGCCTCATAGGTGCCGTTATAACTGGCTTTCAGCTGATAAGTGGCTCCCTGGGAGATCGTAATAGCCGTCGTATTTAAGATCAACTGGTCTTTCAGTGTGATCGTAATAGTAAACTCTGTGGGCATACTGTTCAAAACATCCGGATCATCCGGATCCAGTCCCATCAAAGATGCCACATAAGCTTTTTGTGACGGACGAACCGTTACCTTATCAATCAGCACACCTTCTGATACGCTCTGATTGATAGTAAGGGTTGCCTTATTTGCATCATAACTTCCGTAATTGTAGATGGAACCGCCATCCTTGGTCCAGTTATTGGCATTAAAACATTTCACAAAATCTTCTGTGCTCATGCCAAAGGCAGCGGCCAGGTCATAAGAATCTCCCGGTCCCAGTGTTTCTTCCTTATCTCCAATATTGGCTGTCAGTGTAAAAGATACTACTGTCGGGTTGTACGCTATGGTACGCTCCCCATCTCCTTCACCTTTATATGTACCATTGGTATAAAATTCAATAATATAGTTACCTGCCACACCGGATACGGCCAACTCATTTTTATAAGCATTGGTTGGTGTTACCGAAATCACATCCGATGTTTTTCCAAGAGAATCAGCAAGTACCGTCGTATTACCATTTCCATTATCTGCCTTGATAACCCAGGAAATCTTGTTGCTGATGGTCTGGACTGTATTGTCAAATCTCGTATCGGTATACAAAATTGTTCCCGATGGGATCTTCAGGTCAGTCAGTGATTTTGTATAACCACTTCCGTTGGTCAGGGACACTTTCGGAATAACATATACATTCAGATTGGCCGTATAGGTCGTACTGGTATCTCCGTCCGGTGTATAAGTAGCCGTCAAAATCGTATGACCGGCACCTCTCGGTGTAACAATACCTGTGCTTTTGCCAACCTGGACAATCTCATCATTAGCAACGCTCCACTGGGCATCCTCTACTTTACCAAAGTTCAGTCCCATCTGGACCGGTGCATCATCCGCATACAAAACGAGAGAACGGTCCGTATCGGTCTCAAACATTTTCTTAAAGATAGTATCATTGTTCGATGTATCTACACCAAACATTACATTGATGTTACAGGTGGTACTGCCAAGTACGGCATCTCCGTTCATGGCGTCTTTCACGGTTACGGTTACGGTAACAGTACCTGGTGACAACGCCCTTACAATGGCGATCATCTTGTTAGTAGCACTTTGTTCGATAGAAGCAATATTGTTTCTTGCCTCCGTATCCTCAATGGACCACTCTACCTTGTACCTGGCATCATCATAAGCCGTTCCTGTGGTCTCTGCCATCAACTGCATGGAACTGGTATTCAGTGGAATGGTGGCCGCCGGATCTAACACAGCACCATTGTATGTAATATGCAGTTCATCTGCTGCTTCAGACCGGTTCATCCATGCAAACACGAGTCCCACGGTCAATGCGGCCACAAAACAGAACACAATCCCTCTGTGCAGCCATCTGTTTTTCTTTTTTGTTCTATCTTTCATCCTGTCTCCAGCCTTTCTTACTATAAACTTCTCATTATCCTTTTATATCGACATATTTTAGTTAAAATTTTAGTTAAGAATGTGTCAATCACTCTGCCTGCTGTCCCTTAAACACAAGGAACTTGCTGATAAAATAATTGCCGATCACCACCAATACCTGCGTGATGAGTTTCGCAGCCATCTCATTCCAGCCCATTATGTTAAACATGAGATACACGCCGCCCACTTCAATAACCATTGTCAGCATCCTGCCCCCTACAAAACGCAGGAATTCATAAAACAATTCTGCCACTCCATGGGTCTTTGACTCAAAAACAAACAGCTTATTAGTCACATAAGCAAACAAGATTGCTATGATGATCGAGATCACATTACTGATGGTCACTGCATTTTTTCCCAGTCCCGGCATCGTCCCCCGGAACAGGCGGATAAACAGCCAGTAAGAAATGAGATTGACCAGCGTGGTACAAACTCCCATAAACAAATAACGCACCGTTTCATTGTAGTAGCAAGCCTTTATAAAAATGCCGCACTTTCTAAAAAAACCTTTTTCTTTGTCTCCTAACAGTTCTTTAAAAAGAATAAATAGTTCCTTCACTTTTCAACTCTCCATTCCGAAACATGTTTTTGTTTCATCATATTCATTTTTTCATATAGCAAACTAAGATAAGTTTACCTTATAGATGGTTTCTAGTCAATTACTTTCCTTTTTTTCTTGCGTGTCATTATACTTCATGCTATAATGTAAACTTGTTTGTAAAGTTACTTATTAAATGCGGTTTTATAAAAACCATTTCAGATGGAGGAATACAATGAAAACGAAACGCGAAGATATCAGAAACATTGCCATTATCGCCCATGTAGACCACGGTAAAACCACTCTGGTGGACGAATTATTAAAACAAAGCGGTGTGTTCCGTGCCAATCAGGAAGTCCAGGAACGCGTTATGGACTCCAACGACCTTGAGCGTGAACGCGGTATTACAATTTTATCCAAAAATACCGCCATCACATATAATGATGTAAAGATTAATATTATTGACACCCCGGGACATGCAGATTTCGGCGGTGAAGTTGAACGAGTATTAAAAATGGTGGACGGTGTTGTCCTGGTAGTAGATGCTTTTGAAGGTGCTATGCCTCAGACCAAGTTCGTATTGAAGAAAGCTCTGGAGCTGTCTCTTCCTGTTGTTGTATGTATCAACAAGATCGACCGTCCGGAAGCGAGACCGGAAGAAGTAGTCGATGAAGTTCTGGAGTTATTTATCGATCTGGATGCAGACGAAGAACAGTTAGACTGTCCATTCATCTTCGCCTCTGCCAAAGAAGGTATCGCCAAAACAGATATGGCTGAAGAAGGCACTGATATGAAACCTCTCTTTGATGCCATCCTGAATTATATCCCGGCACCGGAGGGAGATCCGGAAGCCGATACACAGGTTCTCATCAGCACTATCGACTACAATGAATATGTAGGCCGTATCGGTATTGGTAAAGTAGACAACGGAACCATCCGTGTAAACCAGGATGCAGTAATCGTAAACCATCACGATCCGGATAAATTTGAAAAAGTAAAGATTTCCAAACTTTACGAATTTGAGGGATTGAACCGTGTAGAAGTAGAAGAAGCAACCATCGGATCCATTGTTGCAATTTCCGGTATTGCAGACATCCATATTGGAGATACTTTATGTAGTCCTGAAAATCCTCAGGCTATCCCGTTCCAGAAAATTTCCGAACCTACCATCGCCATGCATTTTCTTGTAAATGACAGCCCGCTGGCAGGTCAGGAAGGAAAATATGTTACTTCCAGACACTTAAGAGACCGTCTGTATCGTATGTTAAATACAGATGTATCTCTTCGTGTAGAGGATACAGATACCACAGAAGCTTACAAGGTATCCGGCCGTGGAGAGCTGCATCTGTCCGTCCTGATTGAAAATATGCGCCGAGAGGGATACGAATTTGCAGTCAGCAAAGCCGAGGTTCTTTATAAAGAAGACGAAAACGGAAAGAAACTGGAGCCAATGGAACGCGCGCTGGTAGATGTTCCGGATGAATTTACCGGAAATGTCATCGACCGTCTCAGTCAGCGAAAAGGTGAACTCCAGGGAATGAGCCCGTTAAATGCCGGCACTACCCGTCTGGAATTTCTGATCCCGGCCAGAGGTCTCATCGGATACCGTGGTGAGTTTATGACAGACACGAAAGGAAATGGTGTCATCAATACTGAATTTGCCGGTTATGGTCCTTACAAAGGTGAAATTCCTTACCGCAAACAGGGTTCTCTGATTGCCTTTGAATCCGGCGAAACCATTACTTACGGTCTTTACAACGCCCAGGAGCGGGGAACTTTGTTTGTAGGACCGGGAGAAAAAGTATACGGTGGTATGATCGTAGGTGAACATGCCAAATCCGATGATATCGAAGTCAATGTATGTAAGAAGAAAAACCTTACCAACACCCGTTCTTCCGGTGCCGATGAAGCTCTCCGCCTGACTCCGAAAAAAGAACTCAGCTTAGAGCAGGCATTGGATTACATTGACACTGATGAGTTACTGGAAGTAACACCGGAAAATCTCCGGATCCGCAAGAAAATCTTAGACGGCACCGAGCGTTACCGTGCCAAAAGAAATGCTGCCAATGCAGCCAAAAGCAAATAGGAAGTAAAAAAGGAAGTCGTTATTTATGAATTTCAAACCTGTTACTCCCTTTGTACAAAAAGAATTTAGTAAGTATGAGTCCCTTCGCTCCATTTATATGAGCGAAGGGCATTTTCTAAATCAATTTTTGTGGGAGAATTATTATCACACCCAGTATGCCACGGATGATATAGCACTGTATCTCTATGTAAAAAGGGATTCAGCCCAGGGATTTTTTGCCCCGTTGTGCCGTGAAGAAGACCTGACAGAAGCATTCCGCCGTATGGAACATTACATGGAAGACACTCTCCACATCAAGCCTTCCTTTTACCTGGCAGACACACGTATGGTAGAGATTTTAACAGAAAACGGCCAGCTGGCAGATTATACCGTAGAAGGGGACCGGGACTGCTATGACTATGTATACGATGCAGATAAACTCCGTACCTTAAGCGGCAAGATCATGCACAAAAAGAAAAATCTTCTGAATAAATTCATGAAAGAATATGACGGCCGCTATGCGTATGAAACCCTTGGTCCGGATAACATTGAGGAAATCGAACAATTTCATGAGAAATGGCTGGACGAACGGAAGATTTACGACAAATACCACTGCATTGATGACGAAGAAGAAGGCATCTACCGCCTCTTTGGAAACTGCCATTCTATTGAATGCCAGATGGGCGGCGTACGGATTGACGGCGAATTAAAAGCATACACCATCGGCTCCTATGATCCGGCTTTAAAAATGGCTATGATTCATATCGAAAAAGCCGATGTAAATTACACCGGCCTTTATAATTATATCAATCAGCAGTTTCTTCTCCACGAGTACCCGGATGCTGTTTTGGTCAACCGGGAAGACGACCTGGGACAGGATAACCTGCGTCAGGCAAAACTGTCTTACAAGCCTCTTCGTCTGGAAGAAAAATATACTCTTATTAAAAAGGACTGACACTTTACAGTGCCAGTCCTTCTTTATCTTTATCATAAACTTCATGATATTTTTCATCAATCCGCTTTCTGTCTCTCTCCTTATCTTCCTGACGGATCTGATAAGTAGGAACCAGTTCTGCGATCAATTCTTTCATGTTGTCCGTTTCTGAATAAGCTTCGTCATATAACGGATTCAGTGCCTCTAAAAACTTTTCGCCGTCAAACTCTAATGGTTTGCCAATGTGGATCAATGAATGTTCTGTCTCCTTCATTCCCTCTTCATCCATCAGCATTTCTTCAAACAATTTTTCTCCCGGCCTCAGTCCGGTGTACTCAATCTTGATGTCCTTATCAGGCACATATCCTGACAGACGGATAAGGTTTCTGGCCAGATCATCAATCTTGACCGGATCTCCCATATCCAGCACAAAGATCTCTCCGCCTTTGGCAAGGGCGCCCGCCTGGATCACAAGAGACACAGCCTCCGGTATAGTCATGAAATAACGGATAATCCTTTTATCAGTTACAGTAACCGGTCCCCCGTTCTCGATCTGTTTTTTGAACAGTGGAATCACACTTCCGTTGCTTCCCAGTACATTTCCAAAACGGACTGCCACAAAGTCTGTAGCCGACCGCTTGTTTAACTCCTGGATGATCATTTCACAGACACGCTTGGATGCTCCCATGATATTTGTTGGATTCACTGCCTTATCGGTAGAAATCAGTACAAATTTCTCTGCACCGTATTTGTCCGCAGCCAAAGCCGTCTTGTAAGTTCCAAATACATTGTTTTTTATTGCCTCATTGGGACTGTCTTCCATCAGCGGCACATGCTTGTGGGCCGCCGCATGATATACGATATCCGGTCTGTAATCCTCGAAAACCTTATCAATACGGCTTGTATTGCGCACTGAACCGATCAGCACCTCCAGATGCAGAGACGGATATTCTCTCTTTAACTCCTGCTGGATCTCATAGGCATTGTTTTCATAGATATCAAATATGATCAGCATTTTGGGATGATTGGCAGCCACCTGGCGGCACAACTCGCTTCCGATGGATCCACCCCCTCCGGTTACCAATACTACTTTATTTTTCACATAGTTAATAACAGCATCCAGATCAATGCGGACCGGCTCTCTTCCCAAAAGATCCTCAATCTGCACCGGACGGATCTTCTCAACCTGCGCTTCACCATTTACAAACTGGTACATACCCGGTACGATCTTTAACTCGGCATTGGTCTTCTGACATATTTCTAAAATATTTTTGACCTTTTTCTTCGATACACTTGGCATTGCCACAATGATTTCATTAACTTTATACTTCTGCACCGCCGGCAGGATCTGATCTCTGCCGCCCAGCACACGGATTCCCTGGATATAGGTTCCCTGCTTTGCCTTTTCATCATCAATGATACCGCAGATATGGCTGTCCAGATTGACACTCAATTTCAATTCATTGATAACCATATTTCCCGCCTCTCCGGCTCCAATGATCAGTGTATTTCTCATATGGGATCCATGAGAATTGGCTTTGTAGAGTTGTCTGCACAGACGATAGGAAAAACGGATAACAACAGTCACAATAAACAACAGCAGCACATAGATTACAAAATAAGTTCTTGGCATAGGACGGTTTAATACACCTTTGATCAAAACCAGATGCATCACACCGGAAATTCCCGTAGCCAAAGCAATGTTTAACACTTCGCTCATTCCTGCAAAACGCCACATACTGGAATACAAATGAAATACCATAAATATGATTAAAGTCAATATGGTGTTCACAACCATAATATCCGTCAGAGTCTGCACATACTCTCCTGCCCGGACCGTATGACTGTTTATAAATTTATCCCAGTTCATATCATAACGCATGAACAACGCCAGGAAAGAACATCCATTGATACAGATCACATCCCAGATCACCAGAAGGATCCGGTACACTTTGGATGCAATTCCATTTTCAACGGTTTTTGTCAAAAATTTCTGATTCATATCTTTTCTCCTCACATTCTTATCACATTATATGAAATGTGGTTTCAAAAATCAAGACCGTAGTTTTTTCACAAATCCGGTCACCAGATTTTTTTCATAAGAATTCCAGATAAAGAGCCAGCCCGCTGCCAGATAGATCGCTACATATACAATGCCGCGGAGGATCAATCCCAGCCAGCCGGATACCGGGATCCAGTAAATAACACCTGCTGAGAACGCCACTACAACGATCATCTTCAGTATCAGCGGAAAGATCTGTTTCCAATATCCCGGAATATCCAATCCGATCTTACGATGGTAAAACCAGTTCATCGTCAGAATCTGCCCCATACAGGTCGCCAGGCCAGTGGCACAGGCCGCGCCAAAACCGTTAAAACGGATAGCTAACGGAATACTTAACGCCACATTAAAAAGTGCTATAAAAAAGTATATAATAGACCGGAAACGATGCTTGTTCAATGCCCGCAGCACCGAAATCCCCAGATTTTGCGACAGTGGAATCAACGCCGGCAGGATCACCACCAACGCGATATAGTAAGCCATAATCTGGTCACCGCCTACCCAGAGACGGATAAACTCCCTGCCTAAAAGCACAAAGCCCCCTGTCAGAAAACTTAACAGTACAAAC
>HF998346.1:52590-58016 GCA_000433735.1 Clostridium sp. CAG:167 | reverse complement strand
AAGTTACCATCCTGGTAATCTTTGGCATAAATACACCGCTGATGGAAGTGGAAAACTGCTCAAAGTAGGATTGAAACTGGATTCCCACCGTGTAGGTAGTAACCGCCGCACTGCTGCAAAAGGCCGCCAGGATAAACTTATCCGTGTTGGCATACAGCTGGTCGATCACAATATTCAGAAAAATAAAAAAGGAAAACGCCTGTATCTCCTTCAAAAGTTCTTTATCAAATCCATGGAACCAAAACTGTATTTTGTACTTTTTCGTCCCGTAGATTCCCTGAAAACCTTTGATCCCCAGAGATACTACAGTTGTGATCAACGCCATTGAAATGGTCTTATATCCCATAAACAAGGCCAGAAGGATTCCTCCGTGGGTAGCCAGGGTAGAGACAATATTCATCGTCTTTAAAAATACAAATCCTTCATTGGCACTGATAATGGAATTATAGATTCCCAGAGGAAATGAGATCACCAGATTCATTAAAAGAATAATAAACACCCATCTGAGATGCTCTGTTTCCACCGGCGTAAAACCTCTCTGAAAAATCAGGTCAATATTAAAGAACAGTACAATTCCTGCCACAAGAGCCACTGCTGCGATAATGGAATAAAGGATCAAAAACATACCATTTAATTTTTTTTCACCGTCTTTATCCCCCAGCGCTTTATACCTGGCTACATACCTCACCATAGTCTGACTGAATCCCAGATCTAAAATAGCCAAAAAGGCAATGGCAGAACTGGCAACCGAATACACACCATACTCACTGTCCCCTAAAAACTTCAGCAAAAGGGGGGTATATATGATCCCAATGGCAAATGTAATTGCCAGATATACATAAGAAAGCATAGCTCCTGCTTTTCTCTGATTCATCACTCTTTTGTCCTCTCCTTCGGATAATAGATTCCCTCAAATTCTTTGTAGCTTCTTTTTGTATCTACATAAATCCCATCATGAGATGGCACCTGATCTTCTTCTGGGGGCATCTGCATATAATCGCCAAAGGCCATGTGCAGATATGTGTCATATCCCACCGGCACCGGCAGGCTGGTGTCTTCAAAGGGTTTGTAAACAGCCGAGGCAAAAATCTCTTTGGGATACTCATTTACCATGTAATTGTAACGCACACATAATTCTGTGATATAATCACATTCCTCAATAGGATACTTTGTCATGTGCCGTTCCGCCACTCTTGCCATACGATAACGCCTTTTCCATCCCGGCCTGACAAAAAGCATTATTCGGCCGATCCATTCCAAAGCTTTACCCTTGCTGGTAGGGGCTTCCTGGTTAATGTAAATCTGATACACCAGTCCCCAGAAAAGCTGCATTTTCCGTTTCCACCTGGAAGAGGGACATCCATCCAGAGGCAGGATCTCCAGCCGAATGCCGTGCGCCACCGAAAGATCCATCTGTCTCTCCTTTATAAAAGTAGTATCTTCATCAGTAATAGCTGTCAACTGGGATCTCTCAAAATGGTCCTCATCAGCCCGGCTTAAACGGTACTTGGACTGATCCATCTCTTCCACCCACAATTTGCACATTTTCTCATAATCCGCCCGAGGCATAAATACATCCAGATCATCATCCCAGGGAATAAATCCATGATGACGGATAGCTCCGATGCACCCGCCTCCGCACAGATAAAAAAGAAGTCCGTGTTTTTCGCAAAATTCTTTAAATACCAGAGTAATCTCCAGACATTTATTTTGTAACTCTTTTATTTCCATCTTCTGCTTCCTTTGTCAAATAATAGATTCCGCGGTATTTCGTGTAAGGTTCATGAAGATCCAGAAATACGCAGTCGTGGTGAGCCACCCGGTCTTTTTCCGGCGGCAGTTCCATGTAATCGCCAAAAACCGTCCTCAGATACGCATCATACCCTACGGGAAGAGGCATCATACAGTCTTCAAAAGCTTTCTCCATATAGGTGGTAAACCACCCTTTATCATACCAGTTTTTCATATAACCGGGGCCGGAACAAAGTTCTGTCACGCCCTTGCAGTCTTCTATTTTATAACGAGTCATTTTTTCCTTGGCCTTTGACCAGATCTTGTAGCGGATCTTTTTACCATGAAAGAGCCACAGCAGAAAGCGGCAGCCGGCAGCCATGCATTTCCCAAGCCATGAATTTCCCATGGTTTTCCGGTATGGTCTGGGCACAGAACAAAGAATAGATCAGGGCGTGAAACACCTGCTTTTTTCGTTCTTTAGGTGAATCCGGATAACCATCCAGGGGCAGAATGTCTAACTGCACTCCATGAACAATGTCCAGATCTTTCTGGTACGGCTTAATATAGGTTGTATGCCGGTTCCGCAGAGTAGCAAAAAGATTATAATCAATATATTCTTCACTCTGGACCGAAAGCACATAATCATCTGCACTTTTCCATTCATGCCAGTGTTTCACAAAATACTCATAGTCATCCCTTGGCATAAAGAAATCCAGATCATCATCCCAGGGAATAAATCCTCCGTGCCGGATTGCTCCGATGCAGCCGCCTCCGCAAAAATAGGCAGTCAGTTTATTGGCCTTACAGAACTCAAAAAAATCTCTGGCCATCGTCAGATTTACTTCCTGCATTTCCTTTAACTGCTCCGGGGTATATTTATGCATTTGTTCTTTCATTTGCCAAACACTCCTTTACTCGCTCTACAGAGGGACATTCTTTGTGATGCCGCCTAAAAAACGGCATACAGATCAGTCCCTTCCAGGTTCCCAGTCCATAACTTACATGCAGCAGCAAAAACAAAAACGGCAGCAGTAAGTGGGTTGCCTTCCATCCTTTACTCCTGATAGAAAGTACAGTCATGGTCACAGCCAGGATGCCATACAGGCCCCACATGATCCAGGCAAGCCATGGAAAATGAAGCACCCATAACAGGGTAGTCACCGCGATCCCGGCAACAAACGCCGCCGGCACAAGATGATACAAAGACAGACAGCCCGGACATACTCCCAGGGTCAGGCCCACCCAATAGCCGTTTCCAAACTTCTGCCGGCACATTTTTGAAAGAGTAGGCCGTATGTACTGATAGGAAACAATGTCCGGTGACATAGCAAACCGGTATCCATTTTCACGAACCCGGTAGTGGAACTCATTATCCTCTGTACGGCCAAGGTCCTCTCTGAATCCCCCTGTCTTTTCCAGCACTTCTCTCCGGTATGCCCCGTGGAAAAAGGACTTCACATAGGCTTTTTCTTCCTTCCGGCGGGACGAGGCAATACTGCTTCCAAATAAAGATTCTTCGGCTAACAGCAGCGTATCACCAAATCCTCCCTCTTCTTCTGTTAAAGTAGGGCGTCTGCCTCCGGAAACCATTTCACCGCTTTCAAAATTCTCCACATTTTTTTCTACAAACTCCGGTGGTATATGACTGTGGGCATCCACCCGGATCAAAGCATCCGTCGTAAAACGACAGATAATCTCATTCCATCCGGTACTCTGGAAACCACCTGTATTTTCCAATACCTGTACACCGGCAAACTCCCCCTCATACAGTTTTTTGAATTCTCTCATGCACTCTTTTGTTCCATCCTGAGAGCCACTGTCCGCCAATACCACTTCTATCTTATCATGGGGATAAGTCTGCCTTCTCACATCCTCCATCAACGCCGGAAGATACTTGATCTCATTCAAAGCAATGATTCCCACTGTAATCTTCATGCCATCCTCCTTACAAGAAATACACATATAATTTTTGATTTTATCACAGGTAGGGGGGATGTTGCAAGTAATCATTGTCAGTTGTTTATGTCATGGAATCGTTAGCTCTTTTTTTCGGATTCCGTGTTTCTAAAAAAAGAGCCTCGCAGTTAGCGCGAGGTTCTCTTTTTGAGTTTTCCTATAATATAGGAAACTCCAAGCATTGCTGCCACAATATAATACGGAACATACAAAAACAAATATCTAGCACGAACTTCAAATATCATTAAAAACAAATTAATGCCTATCAACGCAAGTGCAATAAAAAGCTCCTTTTTCTTTTTTCGCTCGAGCATAATTGCAAAGAAACAAACTAAAATCTGCAATGTAATCCACATACTCTGCAAAACATTATAAATCATTTTATTATCCTCTGCATAGTAGAACGACTGTAGTTTTTCAGCAAGTTCATTATGCAGCCCCCTGTATTCTCCAAAAAAATTCCCTTCCCATTTCCAGGAAAAAGATCCGTCCTCATTGGCAATCACAAGTTTCTGAGCATAAAACTTTATCGTGCCAAAGAATCCTTTTTGTCGAATGCGCTCTCGCCACACTTCTAATTGGGTTTCTTTTCTTTTTTGGGGATCTGATATTCCCCAGGACAATGCCCGATCTTCTCCAAAATAAGAACCATATGTTTCTTCATTGGCCCCCATCATCAAATAATGGCATTCCGTCATTTGCGCATCCAAACTTCTTTCCGCATAAACAGCCTTACTAAGACAATTGACCATGATCAATATAGCTGCCGACCCTGCGGCCAATATTACGCCTTTTAGCAATAATTCTTTTATCCTGCTTTTGTTACAATTAAAAATTTCTACCAAGACGATTGCAAATAAGGCAATTATCACAGTTGGCTTAATTTTCATGCCAATCATCGCCACTATAACAATACCGGTCCAAGTTCCATAACCTTTCTTATCCTTTTTCAACGAACAATATAGATACATCATAATACTCAAAAATGATATTGAATAAGCATCTGAGTAAGGAATCACAATCCATGGGTTAAACCCTAGAAACACAGTGGAAATAATCAAAGACAAGACAGTTAATTTCCGGCTATCAGTCAATTTCCAAACGGTCAACACTGTAAAAACAATGCTTATATCTACACTAATCACTCCAACAACAATCGTTGCGAAATAACCATCTGCAAAGCCAAAATGAACTGCTATATCTTTTATTCCCGCAAAAATAACTGTCAAAAAAATATTATTCGGATATGCATTAAAATAATTCTGTGCAAATGCATCTCCTGCATTTTGTAAAACCCAATCTTGAATCACGCCACCTTGTGCCATAACATCGGATGCCGACTGCATCATGCCAACATCCCATGTGGTGCAAAAATAAATACACTTACACAAATACATCTGCGCAGTAAATAGAATCAGTGTATACAACACTCCTCCAATAGCACATCTGCTTTTTCCTGCAAATAACCTTCCGAAATTCCGCCCGCCATAGAACATGACAAGCAAAATTGAAATCGTCGACAATCCAATTAGTGCAAGTATAAAATTTGGTAATTGATAATACAAGGGAAATACATCAAAAGTCCCCCGGCCAAATTCTAGTAAAATCCCCCCCACAATAAAGAATTGCAACACAATAAATATCTTTTTCGACACTATACAAAAAAAATCCTGTATTCTTTCCACTATCCTTTTCCTCTTTCACAAAACAGTTCATTTTTTAAGCTTCTTTTTCCA